>JBDSXV010000189.1:0-7027 GCA_039926025.1 Dokdonella sp. | reverse complement strand
TGTAGTACGCCGTGTTGTTGACAATGGTGGTATTGGGTCCGATGTCGAGTTCGGCTGCGTCATCGGTACCGCCGACGTTGATACCGCCGCCGTAAGCGCCGACATTGTTGCTGATCGAACTGTCGGCGATATCGAGCAGGCCATTGCCGGTGTAGTAGATGCCGCCACCGGCGGATCCTGTGTTGGCGACATCGCCGCCGGTGATCGACAGTTCGCGTAGATGCACGAGCGATCCGGTGCTGCCGTTGATCGTCAGTACAGGCGCGTGCGCCCCGCCTGAACCATTCAGCGTTGTGTACGTCCCATCGTCGGTGCTGGTCGTGCAGTCGGCATAGCCCCCGCTGAGGGTGATTTCCTGAGCGGTCGTGAACGTGATTGCCTGCTGGGCGTAGGTGCCATCGCGCGTGATGTGGATGCTGTCGGCACCCGCATGATTTTCTGCAGCGGTCAGTGCGGCTGCAACCGTGCTGTGCGTGCAGTCCTGCGAATTTCCGACCGTGTAGGTAATGGCGAACGCGGGCGCGGCCGCTGCGAAAAGGGCCACTGCTAGAAGTGCGCGCAGTCTTTGAGGAGCGCGCTGCGCTACCGCCTCGGAACCGGGACTTCCATGACGAATCGTGGGGTACATGCTCTGCTCTCCGTTCGCGGACGTATGCCGCTCTCGGTTATCAAGGACACCGTTCGATGAGCGTTTTGGACATGCGTGTCGTCAAGCCGTTTGCGGCAACGCAGTGGCGTGGCCCTGGAATGCAACACTTCGCAATACAAAGGGCCACGCGGCGATGCGGCTGTCCTTTTTTCTGCGCGCTCCATCGTTCTGCCCTTAGCGACCCATGACGCCTCGATCTCTCGGCAGTCACGCGACTCGCTTCATCCGATTTGCCGGTCGATCCAGCGTGGTACTGCCTTCCGGCACATGGTTGTCGACGCCGCTCGCAACAGCATGGCGATCAAGGTCGTATGCGATGCGCTCGCATGCCCTCGATAGAACATGGATCGCATGACGAGGTGAAATCATGAACCACCGCTCTGCTGTTGTGCTCGTCGTATTGGCGGCCCTGTCGACTCTCGGTTCGGCCGCGACGAAACCAAGAACCGGGAGCGATCCTGTCGAGGGCTACTGGCTCGGCACCACCGGAACGGACAAGGAACGCATCGATTTGGGTTTCGAATTTCGCCGCAACGACGCCGGCAAGCTCGTCGTGCGTGTCACCGAGCCCAACATGGGCTACTACGGCATGGACCTCGGTGAAGCCAAACGCGATCGCGATCGTGTCATGAGCGAGGCGGTTGGGCTTTCACTGACGTTGAAAGGCGACACGCTCAACGGCACGTATCCCGGTCCACGCGGCATCGCGACGCTGCAGCGTGTCAGTCAGCTTCCGCAGCAGGCGCCGGTCCCGGAGGTCCCCACGGGTCCAGCGCCGCTTTGGCAGACGCGTGTTGGCGGACAGGTCTACGCAGCGCCGATCGTTGCCGACGGAGTGGCCTACATCGGCACCACTGGCGGCATCTTCAATGCAGTGACGACCGACAACGGAAAGATCGCCTGGACGTTTGCGGCAGGCGGGCCCATCTTCGGCGCCGCCGCGGTGACCGGCGATGCGATCTACTTCGTTTGCGACACTGGATTTCTGTACAGACTCGAGCGCGCCAGCGGCAAGCAAGTGTGGCGCTACGACCTGGGTGATCGCGCGATGCCGCGCCTGCTGCCGCACCCGTCCGCGGGCGACTGGGACTGGCAGGCGCCGCAACCGGTGCTTGCCGACGGCACCGTCTACGTCGGTTCCGGCGACGGCAGCTTCCACGCGGTCGATGCGGCCAATGGCCAGCGGCGGTGGCGCTTCGCCACCAAAGGCAAGATCCGCACCGGGGCGGCAATCGATGGCGCACGCGTGGTCTTCGGCAGCGCAGATCATTTTCTCTATTCGCTCGATCGCGCCAGCGGCCAGCAGGTGTGGAGCTACGATTCGCATGCCGACGTCGACGGTACGCCGCTGGTGGCTGGCAAGCGCATCTATTTCGGCAATCGCGGCGTCGGTCTGCACGCGCTCGACGCCGAATCGGGCAAGGAGCTATGGCGCTTGTACTTCTGGGGCTCGTGGGTCGAATCGACGCCGACGCTGCAGGATGGCGTGCTCTATATCGGCTCGTCGGATCTGGGCCAGGTGAGTGCGATCAATCCCGATGACGGCCACGTGCTCTGGCGCGGTGATGTCTACGGCTGGACTTTCGGCACGCCGGTAGTCAACGACGATCGCCTCTACTCGGGAACCGCCGGCGGGACACCCTACTTCATCCGTCACGTCGCCGGTTTCGTCACCCTCGACCGCAAGACTGGCAAGATGTTGACGCGCTGGCCGTTCGCCGATAGCGGTGGGTACGAGTGGGGTATTGCGGGATCTCCTGCGCGCAGTGGCGACGTCGTGATCGTTGCGACGATCGCCGGATCGCTGTTTGCGTTTCCGCTGCGCTGAGGCCGTTGCCGGCACTCGTCGTCGCGCGCCTGGGCCGTCGCCCTGTTGTCTCCTGCGGGTCTGTCGTCCCGTCTTGTCCACGTCCGCACGAGCAGAGCCAGGCGGAATCCACCTCAATTTTCCGGGTCGAATCCCCAGCAGAAAATCGCGTCGGTGGCGGAGCACGGATCACCCTGCGCGGCGATTTCGTAAGCGCCAAGATCCATCGGGCCGAACCGGTTGGGCGTATCGACAAGATCCAGCGTTCGCGGGTTGCCGTCAAGGTCGGAACCGGCGATGGCCGGAGCGAAATCGACGCCTTGGGAATTGCGCTTCTGATGATAGTCGCCATTCGCTGCATCAACGAAGCCAGGACCTCCGTTGACGAAGCCGGTATGGCCCTGGAATGCAACGTTGTCGTTGCTCAGGATGTATTGCGCGGTCAGGTCGCCGGCCGACCCGGTGAAGAACAATGTTCGATGGTTGGGCTGGTAAAGGATCGAGTTGTTGACCGCGACAAAGTTCACATCGGCGCGGATGGCCGCGTAGATCGTGCCCAACTGATTGCCCGCCACCGTACAGTTGTCGAGCGAGATCTGCGTTCCGCTTGCCGCACCGAAACCTTCGATCAGATAGCTCAACGACACATTGTCGACCAGCAGGCAGTTGCTCAGGTGGACATAGTCGCCGCCGGCACCGTTCGCCGTATCCGCCACGAACAGGATCAGGTCCACGGCATTGTTCCTGCGTGCAGAGAAGTGATTCGCCGACAACGCTCCGCCCGATTCCACCACCAGCGCGGCACCGTTGCTGCCGACGTTGTCGTTGATTTCGTTGCAGGCGGTGCCCGCCGCGCAGGCGACGGCGCCCGGTGGCGAGTCGCACACAGCCGCATTGAAGAACGCGATTGAGCCGTGACCACTGTCTTCGTCCGCATACAGCGCGACGCCATCGATCGCGCTATTAGCGTCGATGGCGAAATCGCGTGCGCACAGTTTGGCGGTCGATGAACTGCCGGCATGCGGTTTCAGGAAGATGCCGCCTCCGGTTTGCGCGGCGTGGTTTCCATAGACGGTGACCGGTGCGGCCGGATCGGTCGTGAAGAGGTTGACGTAGGCGGCGCCGTGCTCGGTCGCAAGCGCGGCAATGCCGGCTCCGTAAGGCGCGCTATTGAGATCGAGTACGGCACTGAAGTTCGCCACTGCAGGACCGAGCACTTCGATACCGCCGCCATAGCCGATGTCGCCTTGCCCGAGCGCTGCATTCTGAGCGATGTAGGTGTTGTACTGACTCGGCGTATGCGTCGCAGTGAGCGTCGTTTGTCCCTCAACGCGGATGCCGCCGCCCGATACCAGTGCCGTGTTGGCCGATACCGTGCTTCCGACCAGGTTCAACGTGGTCGGGCCGCTCGGACTGACGTCGATACCGCCGCCGTAGCCAGCCTGGTTGTTGAAAACCCACGAGGTCTGCAAGGTGAGCGCGCCGGCGCCGCCGAAATAGATGCCGCCGCCGCTGTGGCTCGAGTCCAACACGCCGCCGGTGATGACGAGATTGCCGAGATAGACGTGGCTGCTGCCTTCGATCTCGAACACGCTGTTTCCCGACCTGCCACTGATCGTCGTTTGATCGAGCGCGGGATCGAAATCGCTGCAGTCCCTGAAGCCGCCGATGATGTCGACGTCTTGCCCGGTCACGCGCAGATGCTGCTGGGCATAGGTCCGGTTGGAGGCGACGAAGACATAGTCCTCGCCGGGATGCGCGGCCGCCGCATCGATCGCATCTTGAATGAATGCAAATTGACAGGACGCATCGCCGCCGACGGTGTAGACATCGAACGCTTGCGCACTCTGGGCCAGGCAAAGACCCGCGGCGATGGAGAAACGATGACGAATCAGGTGTGGCATGACGTGCTCCAGGTGACGCGCGCTGATGGCGAGATGAATGTCCCGGCTATCACGGTGATGGGATTCGCGCAGGCGTAACGCCCGTGCAGATCGACCCAAATGCCCGGCAATTCCGCGCATGCGATGGCAGGTCCCTGCCTGTCTGCAGCAGTTGAAGGGGAATCAGATGGCGCGTAGGCAGGTTTGTCGACATGCGGTTCCGCTGCAGGGGATCGCTTGCTTGAACGGCTTTTCGCGCCGGGTTGTGCCACTCGCCGAGGTCCGTCTTCAGGAATGCCAGGGCCAACGCACGGTCGTGATCGGCAGTGCGCCGATGTCATCGATGGCGTTGGCCGGTTTGCCCTGCAAGGGTTTCCGACGCCGGCGCTCCGTGAGCGGGATCGTCTCGCAGCGCGCCAGGAGGGCGTGTCTTGCATGAGTGGCGGCCTGCCGGATGGTCCCGCGTCGGCCCCTGTCCGGGCAGAAACGACCGCACCGATTGATGACGGTTACGCCCGATCGAAAACAGCGCTACCGCTTCCTCGCGTGGGACCGCGCAGCATCAGCGGTCGACGCGGCGTCGATTGGACGCTAAAAGGATGTCTGCGCATCGCCCTCCTTCCGGGAAACCGCGTCATGTTCGTGCTGGACCGCGTCAGCCTGCGACATGACCGCCAGCCCGCGCTGGACGATGTCAGCCTCGATTTCGCGGACGGCACCGTCACCGCGGTGATTGGCAGCAGCGGCTCGGGCAAGTCGACGCTGCTGCGCATCCTGCTCGGACTCGAATGGCCGGACGCCGGTGCGGTCGAGGTTGCGGGTCAGGCGCTGCGCGGGTCCGACGTGCTCGCAGTGCGGCGTCGCATCGGCTACGTGATCCAGGAGGGCGGGCTGTTCCCGCATCTGAGCGCACGCGACAACCTTGCATTGCTGCCGCGTCATCTCGGTTGGAATGCCGCACGGATCGACGAGCGCGCACGCCAGCTAGCCGATCTGACGCATCTTCCGATCGATGCACTCGCGCGCTATCCGCTGCAACTGTCCGGCGGTCAGCGGCAACGCGTTGCGCTGATGCGCGCCCTCATGCTCGATCCTCCAGCGCTCCTGCTCGACGAACCCTTGGGCGCACTCGATCCGCTCGTGCGCCACGAACTGCAGGACGAACTCAAGCGGATTTTTTCGGCGATCGACAAGACCGTGGTCCTGGTCACCCACGACATTGCCGAGGCGGCTTTTCTCGCGCCGCGTCTCGTACTGCTTCACCAGGGACAGGTGCTGCAGGATGGCTCGATCGCGGATTTTCGAGAGCGACCAGCGAGCGCGTTCGTGAGTCGGTTCGTCGCAGCGCAGCGCACGCTGCCGGAGTTGTCGCGATGAGAATCGCATTCCTGATGCTGGCCGCGTTGCTGCCTGCGATCGCCGGTGTAGCGCAGGTGTCGCCTCTGCGCATCGGCTCGAAGAACTTTACCGAGTCAATCGTGCTCGCCGAAATCGTGCGCCTGGAAGGTGCCCGCCACGATCTTGTTCTGGAGCACCGGCAGGCGCTCGGCGGCACGCGCATTCTCTGGCGCGCGCTGCAGGAAGGCAGCGTCGACGTGTACCCCGAATACACCGGCACGTTGACGCAGGAGCTGCTGCCCGGACTGCGCGCTGACGCCGACATCGGCACGATCCGCGCCGCGCTCGCCGAGCAGGGTATCGGCATCGGAGAACCGCTTGGATTCGAGGACGGCTATGCGTTGGGCATGCGCGGGGACGTCGCCGCGCGTGAAGGCGTTGCGACGATCTCCGACCTCGGCCGTCATGCCGACCTGCGCTTTGGTCTTTCCAGCGAATTCGTCGACCGCGGCGATGGCTGGCCAGGTTTGCAGCGTCGTTATGCATTGCCGCAGGCGGTGCGCGGCATGGACCACGACCTCGCCTATCGTGCGCTCGCCGACGGCGCGATCGACGTGATCGACCTCTACACCACCGATGCGGAGATTGCGTACTACCACTTGCGCGTGCTCGAGGACGACCGGCATTACTTCCCCGCCTACCGCGCCGTGCTGCTTTTCCGCCTGAAGGCCATGCAGGCCGTGCCCGCGCTCGCCAGTACGCTCGACGCCGTTGCGGGCCGCATCGATGTCGATGCCATGCGCCGGATGAATGCCGAGGTCAAACTGGAGCGGCGCAGCGAGCGCGACGTCGCGGCAGGGTTCCTCGGCGTCGCCATCGAACCCGCGGCGCAGGGACGCCGCTTCGCCGACATCCTTCAGCGCACGCGCGAGCATCTGCTGCTGGTTGCGCTCTCGCTCGGCTTGGCGATCGTGCTGGCTGTTCCGCTCGGCATCGTCGCCGCGCGTCATCGGCGCCTCGGTCAACTTGTCATCGCAACGACGGGCGTATTGCAGACGGTGCCATCGCTGGCCATGTTCGTGTTCATGATTCCCTTGTTCGGCATCGGCGCGTCACCCGCCATCGCTGCGCTTTTCCTGTACAGCCTGCTGCCGATCGTGCGCAATACGCATGCCGGCCTGGTCGGCATCGCGCCGGAGCTGCGCGAGTCGGCAGCGGCGCTGGGCCTGCCGGCGCGTGAAAGGCTGTTGCGGATCGAGCTGCCGCTGGCTCTGCGCTCGATTCTCGCCGGGATCAAGACCGCCGCGGTCATCAATGTCGGTACCGCCACGCTGGGTGCCTTGATCGGCG
>JBDSXV010000188.1:0-16939 GCA_039926025.1 Dokdonella sp. | reverse complement strand
GTTGTCCGGCGCAGGCATCGAGCACCGGCAGCAGCAGTTCCTGCTCCGCGCCGGTACCGTGCGCCGACGCTTCGACAATGACCTGATGCGCGGCATCGACCACAGCGACGCCGCAGTAGCCCTGGATGACGCCCTTGTCCGTGGCGAGCTTGGCCGATTCGTTGTCGGTGCGGTTGGACTTGCGGATCGATCCTCGCGTGCCGGGACGATCGGTCGGGTTCTCGGCCAGCCACGTGCGGATCTTCGCCGCTTCATTCGTCAGGCGCTCGATGCGTGCCGTCGCCTTCGTATCCGTGACGTGCTCGGCGCTGCCAGCATCGTTGGCACGGTGACGCTCAAGCATCGTCTTCGCCGCACGCTCCATCTTCTGCGCCTGCGCGAGAAACTCCGTGCGCGTACCCGAACGGTGCTTGGACGCGTTCGAGGGGAGTTTGACGCCGTCGATAGCAAACGACCCACAGGGATGTGGGAAGTGCCGGCAGGCGCAGGAGCGCCTGCGGCCATCGGGCGACCAATCAGACTTTCCTTGTCGAGCAGCGTCAACACCTGACCAAAGACGGACGCGATCGGGTCACGCGAGCGGCTGACGAAATCCGCGATCGTGGTGAAGTGCGGCTTCGCATCACCGGTCAAGGCAATGAACAGCACGTTGTCGCGGCACGCGCGCTCGATCGCGCGTGAGCTGATCATCCCTTGCGAATATGCCAAGAGCACCGCCTTCAGCAGCATCGCCGGCGCATGCGCGGATGCGCCCACCTCATCGTTCCGGTAGTGCGCATCGAACGCGGTTAGGTCCAGCGCGTCGACCACGTGGTGCACCGCATGCGCGAACGAGCCCGGTATCAGCTGCGCTTCCAAGTCCACCGGCAGCAGCCGCGGACTCATGTCCACCCTCTTGTACCGCGCCATCGCCGACTCCCTTGATCGCCTCGCTATATGCGAGCAAGATCGGGGCCAGTTTTTCTACAGCCTCGTTAGCACTCACATGAAAGGCTATGTGCTTCTAGCGGTGGTATTGCTTGGCTCGGGCTGCGCAACGACTGCGCCCGTGAAATTTGGCACCATCAAGAATGTCGCTCCGGAAGCTTCAATAATTTCGCTACTGGGCCAGCCCTCCGTCTACGAGGGTAAGAGAGTCGAAATTTCTGGCTTCCTTGCGCCGGATTGGGAAGGACCAACTCTCTTCCTAACCTCAGAACAATGCCGGAGATACAGCGCTATCGATGGCATTGCGCTCAAGCTAATTCCAGATATTTGGCCTAACTTAGCTATGGTGCAGAATCGCTGGTGTCACTACGCCACGGTGGTGGGAGTATTCGAAGCGGTCCCCTACAAGGAGCCTCAGGAGGACGTGATCCGCTTAGGTGCTTTATGGAGCGGATTTCTCAACGACGTAAGTTATTTGTACGTAGAGTGAGTGCTAACTATTCGTCTATGGACTCCTCCGTCAATAGTGCCGAGCGTTGATCGGACAATCGAAGCGGTTGCAGTTGTCTCCCTTGGGGACTTCCGTTGGTCGTATGCGGCCTTGAGGTGAGCGCATTGCGCTCGGGCCATGATGGAATCCGCCGGGACGAAGCCACGCGTTCAATCGGCCACTGCGGGCCAGAAAAGTTATCGGCTTTGTCGTCCCGGGGACCGACTCGACGCCATCGACGTTTCACTCGGTGCAACGCGGGGTGGGAACGTTAGTGGGTGGAAGTCGGCGTGCTGCGCACGCTGACATGGTGGGGATCAAAACCTGTTCGGTGATGTTCGGCGGCCCACAGCCGTCGCGCTGTCTTGTTGGCGAGCGCCGCAGCGGCTTTGTTGTGACCGATGCGTTCGGACAACGCGAGCGGATGACGAAGTCCGCCATCGTGGTGAAATGCGGCTTCGCGTCACCGGTCAGCGCGATGAACAGCACGATGTCGCGGCACGCGGGTTTGATCGTGCGTGAACTGACCATGCCCTGTGTATACACCAGCAGGACCGCCTTGAGCAGCATTGCTGATACGTGCGCGGATGCGCCCACCTCATCGTCGCGTTAGTGAGCAGCGAACGCGGACAGGTCGAGCACGTCGACCACGTGATGCGCGGCATGCGCGAACGAGCCCGATATCATCTGCGCTTCCAGATCCACCGGCAGCAACCGCGGACTCATGCCCACTATCTTGTATTCGGCATGGCCGACTCCCTTGTTCGCTTCGCCCTATGCGAGCAACATCGGCGCGCAGTTTTTCTGCGCCCTCGTCAGCCGGCATCCCGCCACCACACCAAGGAGTAAAGTCATGAATGCCAATTGGCTTGTGATGGCAGTGGCGCTCGCACTATCAGCCACGGCTAGTGCAAAGAATGACCCAACGCCCCGGCCCGCAGCCTCTCCTGCTACTTTCGTTGGAGTGGACGAGATCAAGGCGGCAGTAGAAAAAAACAACGCGGGAGCGTTTTCAGATTCCGCACTCCGCGTGGTACCGGTGGAGTCAAAGTACAACGTCGGAGTAGCCGTAGTTCGTCGGTCAAAGGTCGCCGGCCGCATGCTGCCCGACGCACTGATTCATAACGATGTCGCCGAGATCTATCAAATAGTCGAAGGCGAAGGAGTTCTGGTGACGGGCGGAGCACTGCAGTCAGCAAAGGCTCTTACTGCCGCGGCAGTCGTGGGCGAGATCGGCCCGAGTTCTGCAGGTCTGTCCATAGTCGGAGGAACATCTCGCCGAGTTGTTCCCGGCGATATCGTCGTCATTCCCCCGCATACTCCGCACGGCTTCGTTGACATCACAACGCCTCGTATTGTCTACACGATAGTTCGCATTGATCCTCACAACGTACTTGAGTTGCAGAGGGATTGAATCGTTGCTCCCACGCTGGATGGTGCGCATCGAGACCGTCGCGCACGCTGGACCTGCGCACTGCCCTATCGGGCAGATGCACCTCGGGCGGCGCCGGCAGGCCCGATTATTGGCTTTTATGTAGTCCTCGACGCATGCTGACCGTCTACAACGTACGCAAGCGAACTTCCCTGTGAAGGGAACGGATTTCGCGAGCATCACTGCGGTCCACGCCACTTCACGAGGTGCTGAAATGCCCAGGCAGATCATCTTCACAAGTAACGCACCGGCACCGCCCGCGAGTTATAGCCAGGCGGTGAAGGCCAATGGCTTCGTTTTCGTTTCGGGTCAGGGACCGTTCGATCCTGCGACCGGTGACGTCGTGGGCAAGACGATCCAGGAGCAGACGGCACAATGTTTGCGAAACGTGCAGGCGATCTTGCAGGCCGCTGGCAGCGGGCTTGAGAATGCAGTCAGCGCGACGTTCATTCTGGCTGAGGAAGAGGACTTCGCCGGCATGAACGAGGAATGGGCAAGATGGTTCAAGACGGATCCTCCGGCGCGTCAGGGCGCCAAGCTTCCGATTCGACCGAAGGGAATGCGCGTGTCGATCGCGCTGGTTGCGACGGCCTGACCTGGCTTTACACGATACAGTCTTGGTTTCCAGAAACTTTCGTTCAAACGTGGAGCATTTGTGGTCGCGAACGTGCTGTCGGCTATTTTCCTCACGCTTGCCGTTTACGTCGTGCTGCTCAATTGGGCCTGCGTCATCGCCACCTATCGCTTCTGGCGCGGCGGCATCAAGCGTCATGTCTCGACGATCTTCGCCCTCGCGCAGATCCTTGTATTCGCCGCGGCCATTGCGTCGGCACAAGCGACCGTTGCGTGGCTGCCGCACTGGTCGTTCTGGCTCGTCGCGTTTGCAGACGTGGCGTTGCTGCAGCTGTTCTACCTTCCGATATTTCTGCTGCGCCGGAAACGCCGTGCATAGACCCGATCCGGCAGGCTTGCGGAAGTACACGCCAGTGCCCGCGACCGCCAACGCAGGCGCGACACGATGATTCGAGTAGGCCTGATCTCCGATACGCATGGCCTGCTGCGGCCAGAAGCACTCGCATTCCTGCGTGGCTGCGACCACATCGTTCATGCCGGCGATATCGGTCATCCTGACATCCTCGATGCACTCGCCGCACTGGCGCCGCTCACGTCGGTACGTGGCAATAACGATCACGGGCCTTGGGCCGAAAGCCTGGCGGAAACCCAATTGATCGCGTTCGGCGAGGTGTCGATCTACGTGATCCACGATCTGTCGCAGCTCGACATCGAACCCGTCGCTGGCGGCGTGCGCGTTGTGGTTTCGGGCCACTCGCACAAGCCCTCGATAGACGAACGCGGTGGTGTCCTGTTCGTCAATCCCGGCAGTGCGGGACGGCGTCGCTTCAGATTGCCGATCGCACTGGCTGAACTTGAAATCGTCGGCAGCTCTGTATCCGCACGCGTTATCGAACTCGCGCACATGGTCGCCACTGAGGGCTTGTCCTGAAGACGCCACTATTCCGAACAGCGCTGGACGGCGAGCGGAAACCGGCCATATGCGAAGTCATTGAAAACATCAAAACGCATTCCCACTTTTTCGTGCAAGCCGACGTAGAAGATTGTTCGGGACTTTCCATCAGCGCGGAGAACACGCATGCATGACACCGTATCCCTTCACGCCGCATCCCTGCCTTCGACGTCGCCTCGCGAGATCGCTGCCGCGCTCACGGAACTGTGGTCGCCGCGCGTCGTCGGCGAACTTGACGACAGCTATGTCAAGGTCGCCAAGGTGCAGGGGTCGTTTGGGTGGCATGACCACGAGCACGAAGACGAGCTCTTTTTCATACTCAAGGGCCATTTACGTATTGAAATGGAAGGCGCTGCGGTCGAACTCGGCGAAGGCGCAATGTTCGTTGTGCCCAAGGGCGTGCAGCACAATCCGGTTGCCGAACACGAATGCCTGGTCATGCTCATCGAGCGCAAGACAACCCTGCATACTGGCAATGTGGTGACCGAGCGCACGCGTTCTCTCGCCGATCAATTGCGCGCAACGTGATCGGGACCCGATCGATGCCGGCCAAACCGGCGGCTGGCGTCATCTGCGCTCAGCCACGCTCGCGCATCGCGTCAAGTCTTACCGAACGGCTTGCGCAGGCGCCCGAACAGGCTCGTCGGTTTCTTCTCCACACCATCATCGCGCCGCGGGCGCGGTTGCCACTCGATCATGCCGATCGCGTCGTACGCGTTGACCAGATCGAACACGTCGGCCATCGGCGCCGCGGCGGTGGCCGCGATCTCATGCAGTCTCGCTGGCTGCAGCAGTGCCGAGGCAATGCGGAAATAACGGCTGAGTTCCTTTTCGATCTCGACCCAGTGCTTGAGGCGATAGGTGCCTCCGGGATCGAGATGACTGGCAAGATGGCCGCCGGACGACAACAGCACATACAACCACGTCAGCCGTTGGTAACCTTGCGGTTGCTGTGATTCGCGCACATCGGCAAGTTCGGAATTGGTCAGCGGCTGCCAGTCGCACAGGCGCCAGCGGCCGCGGCAGTACGCCGACAGGCCGCCCAGTCCAACCGTTGCGTGGGCGACCTTGTTTTTCGGGTCCAGCGTAAGCGTTGGCGCACCGGGCAAGGTGAAGCGCGCCGGCACCTGCAGCAGATTCACGTCCAGATACGCACGCAGATCGCGCGGCGCGGTATCCGCAAGCATGATGTCGCGCGTCGCATACGTGCGCAATGGAACGGCCGGTGCTGGAGCGCGCACCGATGGTTGCGCCCCATCCTCGTTGCGGGGCTCCGTCGGGTTGGGTGCAGACGGCGGCGTCCAGGCTCCGTCGCCGCGCAGCTCGATCGGCTCGGGGCTCAACAATTCATCGAGGCCTGCTACAGCACTCGGCTGATGGAAACGGGTTTCGAGTTCCGGCAGGATCACGTCGGACATGTCCTCGCCGAGATCGCGCGTGTAGAAATCGGCGGTCTGCGCGCCAATGCTCGGATTGCGCGCGACGGCGCCAGCGGCCTGGTTGAACACGGCGATCACGTTGGCGCGCTGTAACGGCCGCTGCAGGATGAGATCGGCGCCTTCCTCCTTCTTTGCGTCGGTGAAGACCGCATAGCGAACGCCGGCGCCTTGCGCGCGCGTCCGCGCCATCTGCCCGGCGAATGAACGCACATCGACAACGACGAGGTCGGCGTCATTCTCGTCGCCCCAGCGCCAGGTGTGCTCCAGTTCCGCCGAGCTCTTGCGCAGCAGCAGGCGCAGGTGCGCCCCTTCCTGCTCGGACACGCCTACCAACGCAATTGTTTTGTTGCCACTCACGGTGTCGCGTCCCCCAACGCGCAGCCCCACGGCTGCTTGGCTACGTTGACGCCAAGGAACGCGCGCGTCAATCCCGGTGATGCGCTGGAAACCCCCATCCATCGGCCTGCGGCGCGCTGCGGCTATGCGCTGCGCGCCAACTGGACGACACCGGATGAGGCAGTGAACAGCTTCAGATGCGGGTTACTTTTGTGCCTTTAGCCGCTTTTTTCGCCGCAGCAACGCGTTTCTTCGCTACCGCGGGCGGCTTGCGCTTGGGCTTGAGCAGAGTGCCCGAGCACTTCGGCGAGCCACATCGGCATTCCCAGATCGCTTTCAGGCGCGGGGTCAGGCGCTCTTCGAGCACGATGCCATAGTCGTAGGTCAGTTCCTCGCCGGCTTGCAGCGGGCGCAGGGACTCGATCAGCACGCGGTCGTTGCGCGGGTTTCCGTCGGCGCTGTCTTCCAGCAGCGCGCGGCAGTTCGGTGCGCAGCTGTGGTTGATCCAGCGCGCGATGCTGCCTTCGCTGTTCGCATCGATCACATACCTGTCGTTGAGCGTGAACAGGAAGGTGTGGCCACTGTCGCTGGTATTCGCATACAGACGATCAGCCTGCGCATGCGTCAGTCGCTTGCCACGGTATTCGATGAGTTCGATGCCCTTGGGTATGTCGGTGAGGGCGAAAACGCCATTGCCGTGGATCGGCGAGCGGCGAGCGGCGATACGTTTGGGCATGGGTGACCGGGGATAGGTGGAATTTGGCCGCGCATCATATCGCGTTCCGGCGACGGGTTTTTCCGCTTCCGGGGCGAGAGCACAGCGCGAAACCGCGCGGCGGCCGGGGTCGCGATGGCGTGCTGCCTGGCCGTCGGGCGACCCGGATGAAACCCGTCCAATCTGCTAAGTTTCGTTGGCGGAACTTCCGCCCATCTTCAACGAGCCTGCCATGTCACGTCTGCGTTCTACCCTGATCCTGTGCGGTTTGCTGGCCGCGTGTTGTATGCAAGCGGCGTTCGCGCGCCATTCCTCGCATTCGCACAAAAGCAGCGAGACGTCCTCGGATACCAGCACACCCGGCGCATACGACTACTACGTGATGGCGCTGTCGTGGTCGCCGACGTTCTGCCAGACGCACCCGGACGAGGACGAACAGTGCAACCACCAGGGTTACGGTTTCGTGCTGCACGGCCTGTGGCCGCAGTACGAACGCGGCAACGGCCCCCAGCATTGCCAGACGGATACAAAACCCGACCGCAAGACCGTCGCTCAAACGCTCGCGTTCATGCCGAGCAAGCGCCTGATCAACCATGAATGGGCGACGCACGGCGCTTGCACCGGCCTCGATCCCGCGGGCTATTTCGGTCTCGCCGACCGCGCGTTCGCATCAGTCCAGGTTCCAGCAGAACTCAAGGCCCCACCGCACGATGTCGAAACGCATGCCGACGACCTGCGCGCAGCGCTCAAGCGCGCCAATCCGCAATTGCGCGACGACATGCTGAGCCTGCATTGCAGTCAGGGCGAACTGGTCGAAGTGCGCATCTGCCTCGACAAGGATCTGGGCTTGCGCAGCTGCGGCAAACGCATGCGCACGGGATGTCCGGTGTCGGCGGCGTTCACGATTCCGGCCGCGAAGTAGTCGCTGCGCGCGCCTTCGGTGGATGCCGCGATCGCCTTTGCGGCAGTGCGCCTACGCCGCTTGCGCATCGATAAGGTGCAGGATACGTGCGAATCCATGCGCCCTGGCCTCAGCCTTGAGCGCATGCAGTAGAGTTTGCGCTGAAGAATCGTGTTTCTCCTCAAGCAATTGCCAAAGTACCAGCCGGCTCTCCAGTGACCAGGTGATCCAATGCCGTTTTTCGGCATCCGCTGCAAGATCGCGCAAGGCGTTGAGCGCGACATCGCGCTGGGCGGAGTCCCCGTGCAGGCGCGCAAGCGCAATGTCCACCATGAACACTTCCTGGCGCGCGGTGATGCGGCTGCGCAGGTCGCTTGCGCGCGCGGCCGCCGCGTCGCGTGCAGATGCGTTTCCCGTCGCCTCTTCGCACAAGGCCAGCAGCGCCTGCGCATCCGCTTCGCCCGTGCTTGCCTCGGCCTTCGCGAACATGGCTGCGGCGCCGCGCAGCCGCGTTCGCGCCCTGTCCCATTGACGATCGTCCAGATCGAGCTGCCCCAGAGACAGCTCGCTGTTCGCTTCGTAAGTGGGGTCGCGGGACTCGCGCGAAATTCTCGATGCCTCGTTGAAGCCCGCCCTCGCCTTTTCGATGTCGCCGCTATCCATCGCCACGGCCGCGCAATTGAACGCGGCCACGATGGCAAACTGTGGATCGCTTAGCTGTGCCACATACCCTTCAGCGCGTCGACATGCAGCCGCGGCTGCCGACAGATCGCCACGCATGCGCAGCACATCGGCGTATGCAGTCAGCGACCAGACCAGACCGCCTTTGTCACTGGCTTGTTCATCCAGATCGATGACCTGGCGAAAATCCTGCAGGACCTCGTCGCTGGCCGACTCGTCGGAAGCGGCTGTCGCCAGCGCCTGCAGGCTCCATACCTGCAGACTGAGGTCACCGCTCTCGCGGCTGATTTTCAGTACGTTCTGCACAGCCGTCTGCGCGCCGTCGCGGTCGCCCGCCGTCCACAACATGCGCGACAAATCGGTGTACGTGGCTGCGACGCCGTCGAGGTCACCGATGCTCTGGTAGATCGACATCGCACGCTGATATTGCTCACGCGCTGCGTTGCCATCCGCACTTGCCAGGGTCTTGCCCAAGGTGTCCCGCGCGGCGGCCTCGCCATGCGGGTTACCGGCATGCTGGTAGATGACAATGGCCTTGCGCAGCATGGCCTGCGCTTCCTCATTTTCGCCGAGATGGGACAGCGCGGCCCCCAGCGAGACTTGTGCGTCCGCGATCTGTCCCGGCTCGTCGCGCGCATGCGCGAGAGCAAGGGCTGCACGCGCGTGCGCAGCAGCACCCTTGGCGTCGCTGTGTTCGCTGGCGACGTCCGATGCAGCCAGTTCCGTGCGCGGATCGCTCGCCGCACCCGGCAATGCGCGCAGTGCAGACAACGCCGCATCCAGGTCATTGGGACTGCGGGCCGATAGGAGCACGCCGATCTGGCGCAGGCGATAGTTGGGGTCTTGCGGGCGCAGCGCGACCAGTGCAGCCGCACCTTTCGATGCCGCAGCCCATTCATGCTTGGTGACCTGGCGCTGCAGCTCTATCTGCAGGCGCTGCTCTTCGGGCAGCCCCTGCGCGTGTGCAGCTGCCTGCTCCGCCGCGGCTGCGGCCTTCTTTCCATAACCCAGTGCAGCCCACGCCTGCGCAAGATAGCTGTAGCCAGGCGCATAACCCGGAGCCTGCGCGACGGCATCGAGCAGCTCATCGCGCGCGCGTGCGGGATCGTTGTGATGCAAGGCATCGAGCGCGAAGCCAATGTGTCGCGCGACCTCGGCCGTGGGCGGTTGCACATTCGCGATCTGGCGCAGATCGGCCTCTTTCGCCGTCGCGATCCCGAGGCTGTCGCGCAATCCCACGCCGGCCTGCGCAATCAGCGAAGGCAGCTCGGAAACCGCGGCGTCGCGCGCGAAATTCGCGACAGCGACGCCCTTGCGCGCATCCTGCAGCGCGAGATCCAGGCGAACGTGCGGCTGGTCAGCGGCACCTGAAACGAGGTAGCTGCCGCTGAGGACGTAGTCCGCGCCCAGCCGACGATGCAGGGTGAACAGACTTTGCGCTGCATAGCCGCCGGCCATCGGTATGGCGAGGTCCGCGTGTGCGGGGCGCACCAGCTCATCCGGCAGCGCGTGCAATCGTCCTCCCGCCGTGATCTCGGTTGCGAGCATTTCGCCGAGCGCGGGCCCCAGCCACGCATCTTTTGCGTTCTGCGACAGATTGTTGAATTGCACGATCGCAACCGCCGTCCCCGTCGCAGCTTCGATCGGCGCCTTCGACTCGTCTGCAAAAAAACGCCAGGCAAGCAGGCTTGTCGCAACGACTATCCCGACCACTGCTGTCGCAACGAGCATCCGTCGACGCGACGAACGCGGACGGGAATCCGCCACAACTGCATCGGCGACCAGATACACCTCGGCCGACTCCGCAACAGCCGCATCAACCGATACCGATGCCTGCGCATCGTCGTGCTGGTGCGCTTGGACGATGTGGGCGCCGGACGTAACAGAGGTCGCCGCGACCGTCGACATTGATTCGGGCGACGACAGGGGCTCGGGCGCTCGCTCGATACGCTGGACTGCTGCAACAAAACGATAGCCAAGCTTGGGAATCGTCTCGATCCAGCGCGTGTCGTGCTCACCCTCATCGAGCGCCTTGCGGATGAGCCAGATGTGCTTGGTGAGGTTTGATTCGTCGACGAACCCGCGCGGCCACAGCACGCGCATCAGTTCATCCTTGCTTACGGCGTGGCCCGCTCGTTCGACCAGCAGCATGAGCGTGTCGAAGACTTTCGGCGTCAACGTGACCGGCTCGCCGCGCGCAAGCAGACGGCGCTCGTCAGGATCGAGCTCGAACTCGCCGAATCGATAGATCGGCTTTTCCAACGCCGACATGGATTTGGCCGCAGTCAGGGACGTCGGCAGGAATTCTGCCAGAAAAATGCCAGAGAAACGGCAGCGACGTTCATGCATGCCTTGGTCGAGAGTGAAGGCGTGCGCTTCCATCGCGGAGATCGATGTGTCTGCTTTTGCCGTTCGGATAGCGCTTGTTCTCGCGAAGCGTCATGCGCTCAGCTGGGTCGTTGGCGGGTTCGTCGCTTGCGCGTCGATCGCAACTGATTCCCTTGTGGCGACCGCACGCGCTGCACGAGACCCCACCCATGCACAGCCGATCGACTGGCAAACCAGCCCGCTCGACCTGGACCTTCGCGGCATGAACGGCGAGCGCTACGTCTTCGACTGTCCTCCCGGCAAACCCGCTCCAAGTCGCGTCGTCGGCAGCGGGCCGTATACGGACGATTCCTCGATCTGCACGGCCGCCGTGCATGCCGGTGCACTGCGCGCGAAAGCCGGCGGCGTCGTGACGATCGAGATCCGCCCCGGCCAGACCGCCTATCCGGGTTCCGAGCAGAACTACATCACGTCCGCCAGCTACGACCGCGCATGGAGTGGCGGCTTCGTCGTGATCAAGGACGACCTTCGCGCGCCCCACGCACCCTCGCACTGACTGAAGAGAATCCCATGCGTATCCCCTGTTACCTGTCCCCAGCCTTCGCTTTCTTCGCCGCGCTGCCTCGCGCCCATGCGCAAACGATTGATTCCTTCAACCCAATGCCTGGCGGCGGACCCGGCGCGCTCGCAGTCCAGGCGGACGGCAAAGTCATCATCGGCGGCGGCTTCCAGTCGGTCGGCATTGCGCCGGCCAGGTCCATCGCCCGACTCGACGCCGACGGGTCGACAGACCCCACCTTTGCGAACCCCGCCGTCAATAGTGAAGTCAAAGCGGTTGTCGTGCAGCCGGATGGGAAAATCCTGCTCGGTGGAACATTCGATGTCATCGGTACAGGCGCGCGCCACTATCTAGCGCGACTGAATGCCGACGGCACGCTGGATATCAGCTTCGCCGATCCGAATTTGGACAACACGGTTTGGGCGATCGCCGTGCAGCCGGACGGGAAGGTCGTCGTGGCAGGCGACTTCACCGCGTCTGGCACGACGGCGCGCAGACGCGTGGCCCGCTTCAACAGCAATGGCACATTGGACGGCAGCTTCGCTGATCCACAAATCTGCAACAGCGAGGCCCGCGGCTTGGCCGTGCAGGCGAATGGCGACATCGTGGTCGGCGGCTATTTCGCCACTATTGGAAATTGCGCGGTGCAGCCGATCGACCATTCCTACCTCGCGCGCTTTTCCGCGAGCGGCGTTCTGGATTCGGCTTTCCCCGCCAACCCGCCGCCGGGCCCCGTCAGCACCGGCGTCACGGTCGGGCCGGACGGTTCGATCTACGTGGGTGGTGGCTACGCAACCAGTGATTCGCTGGCGACGCGCTTGGTGGCAAAACTGTCGAGCACCGGCGCGCTCATCAGCGCCTTCGACAATTTGCACAATGACGGCAATGCCAACACGTTCGTGTTGCAGCCCAACGGCAAACTGCTGATCGGTGGCGTCTTCCAGCAGGTGGATGGACAGCCGCGCCACGCACTCGCGCGCTTGAATGCCGACGGCTCGCTTGATGGCAGCTTCACGGATCTGTCTTTCAGCGTGAACGCAACCAATCCGAATGGCACTATCTTTGGTCTTGCCGCACAAGCCGATGGCGGCGTGCTCGCCGTCGGCAACTTCTCGCTGGTGGACAGCCAACCCCGGCAGTTCATGGCGCGCATCGTGACCAACGATCCGGCGATCAGCTGGCTCGTCGTGCAACCCTCCGGATCGAGTGTCGTGGCCACCTGGACGCGCAGCGGCGACGGCCCCGAACTCGCGCAAGCGCCAACCCTGATGCATTCGACCGATGGCGTGAACTTCACCGCAGTCGGTCCGATGGCGCGCGTCAGCAACGGTTGGCAAGCGACCGCGCCGTACAACGTGCACGGCGCGCTGTTCTATCTGCGGGTCGCTGGCGCGACGAGTGGCGGAGCACAGAACGGCTCGTCGGGTCAGGTCAACAGCAACCTCTACTTCAGTGACACGATTTTCGAGAATGGCTTCGAATGAACACACACCGTGACGATCGCGCTGCATATCGCATCTTTCGCGCATTCGAATCGGCGGGAAATCCCCACTTCCACTGTTCCACCCCTGATGCAATGCAAGGAGCTCGGACATGGACCACCAAGAATCGCTCGTACGTCGTTGCCAGCGCACCGCGCTGCACGCGCCAAACCATCGCTTTTGCAGATCCTTCACCACGATCTGCCCAACGTTCGCGCTCGCTGCGGCCTTCGCTGCTTCATCTGCGATGGCGCAGGACGGTAGCTTTGACGCGTCGTGGGCGCCGCGCAACAGCGATCAAAAAGGCAGCCCCGGCTTGTTCGAGGACACCTACGCTCTCGGCGGCGGTGGCATCTATGCCGGCGACATGACAGCGACCACGACCATCGTGCAATCCGACGGCAAGATGCTGGTCGCCGGCTTCGGATGGAACACCGCCGGAAGCACTGACCAGAACGCCTGCGTGATGCGTCGCTACAACGCCGATGGCAGCACCGACACGAGTTTCGCTGGCGGCGGCGTATTCGTACAGAACTGGACCTCGGGCCTCAGCAATCCGAAGACCGACTGCTATTTCAAATCCATCACGCTGCAGCCCGACGGCAAGATCCTGGTCGCTGGACAGATCGTCTATGCGGTCGGAAACGATGCGGAGGGCGTCGTCGAGCGCCTGCTTCCGAACGGATCGCTGGACACCGGCTTCAACGGCAACGGCGTCCGGAAGACCGGCATCTGGTCGGACGTCAACAGCGTGCTGCTGGCCGGAAACGGTGACATCTTTCTCGCCGGCAGCTGGATCGCTCCGAATTTCTCCGACACCGACTTCTATCTGATCACGTTGGATACCAGCGGAAACCAGACCGCTTACACCGCGGCGCACTTCGACGTCCCGGGCAGCGACCACAACGACAGCGGAAACTCGGCGGTGCTGGAATCGTGGTCATCCGGCACGATCGGCAATTTCCATTCGCACGATGAGGTCTATCTGGTCGGGTCAGCCAACAACCCGTCCCATGCGAGCGGCCTGGCGCACCATTCCTGCGGCATCGCGGCATTCAGACGCAACGATGGCGGCCCGTTCTCGCTCGACAGCGGTTTCAATGGCAGCGGCTTGCTGAACGTGGATTTCCCGGTAGGTACATTGGATACCGACACGATCTGTCGTACCGCGACGCGACGCCCGGGCACGACCTTGCTCGGCCCAAATGGTGTCGTCGTCGGCGGCGAGCGCTATTACACGCCGAGCGGCGCATCGCTCGGCAGCGCCAGCTACTACGCCCTCGAGGATATCGACGCGGGCGGCACGGTCACGCGCGACGATGCTTTCGCGTTCTTCGCCGATCTCAATGAAGCCGGCGCGTTCAATTCGATCAACGCGATGGCCTGGGATGACATCGGCAAACTCGTCACGGTCGGCTACGCCGGCATCGGTGCAAACGGCGACCAGACGCATGTGCCATCCGATGGCGCGATCCGGCGCTTCAATGTCGATTTCAGCGTCGACAGCTCGTTTTCTGCCGACCACAGCGGCACCTTGTTGGTATCGCTCGATACCAGCGGCGCCGGCGGCATCGTGCAGGCGCAACGCGAATGGCTCAACGCTGTCGCAGTCGATCCGCTGCATGGCCGCATGGTGTTCGCCGGCGAACGTTCGATCCTGATCAGCCTGGTGCCGAACCTCTATGCGTGGTTCCTCGGCGCCGCGCACGACGGCACGGTGCAGGTCAGCGATCGCATTTTCGCGAACGGTTTCGACTGAACCAACTGCCCGCACGGCGCACTCGCCCTGCCACGGCGATACTCATCGAGGATGTCATGAATCACACTGTCCGCATCACCTTGCTGTCGACACTCCTGTCGGCGGTGCCGCTCGCGCAAGCTGCCGACGGCGATCTCGACCCCACCTTCGGCAACGGCGGCAAGCTGCTGCTGACGGTTGATCCTTTCAATGCGCCGATCGGCGCCACGCTGATGGCCAACGATGTGGTGACCCAGCCGGACGGGAAGATCGTGCTGGCTGGCTATGCAGCTTCAGGCGGCGGCCAAAGCGAATGGGTCGTCGTGCGTCTCAACGCTGACGGGTCGTATGACCACACGTTCGGCATCAGCCAGAACGGCATCGCGTATTTCTACGTGTTCGGCCCTGCGGACAACCAGGCTGTCGGCATTGCGTTGCGTCCGAACGGCAAGATCGTCGTCGGTGGCACGATCAAGGACAGCAACAACAACCTGGTGACGCCGGTCGCGATCCAGCTCAATGCCGATGGCAGCAGTGACACCACCTGGGGGAACAACGGGGCGGTGTATTTCACGCCAGCCGCGGGAACCTCCACGCGAACGCGCGCAATCGTGCTGGATACGGTCGATCCGTATGCGCTCGGAGCGCTGTATCTGGTCGGTCAGCATACGGATGCCGCCTCCCACAACAATTTCTTCTACGCCGGCGTGTCCGCGGATGGCCACTCGATCGTGTCGAACACATTCCAGGCCAGCATCAACCCCAATGTGAGCGAATCGGCGACCAGCGTCGCGGTGCAGCCGGGCACCGGCAACATCATCGTCGGTGGATTCGCGGCGAATGTGATCGGCGAAGTGCACTGCGCCGCGATCAGCACGATCATCGTCACCAACCCCGCTTTCCTGACAGCGTACGTCTACCCAAGCTGGGGCACACAGGGATTGACCACAGCCCCGTTCAACATGGCGCCGCACAACAACGACTACTGCGACGCGATGACGCTCGACCCCAGTGGTTACATGATGCTTGGCGGCCACGGCTCGACCGTGCAAGGCGCGGCCAGCTACGACTCCGGCATTACCGCCTTGTTCGACAACAATGGAACGTTGCTGCAAACGACGCGCAATGGATTGACGTACAACGTCACCTACGCGTTCACCTACGACGGTCAATCCGGCAACGGTGATTTCAACACGATCAACCGCCTGCTGCTCGACCCCTACGACACAAAGACACCCACCTTCATGGCCATCGGCCAGGGCTTCGACAGCATTTTCTTCCCGGGAACCACCGCGGACTTCGGCCTCAGCCGCTTGTGGGGCTTCTACGGCTACCTCGGCATCTATCCCGACGTCAGCTTCAATGGAGGCATGAGCAACCGTGGTGGCTTCTCGATGGTCGATTACAGCGTGTGCGGCCAGCAGACCTGTTCATTCACCAGCAACGACCGCGCGCAATCGGGCGCATTCGATGCGCAAGGGCGCTTGGTCGTGGTCGGTGCGGCAAACGATCCGCGCGGCGGCACCGACATCGCGATCGCGCGGCTCAAACCATTCGACGGCATCTTCAAGAACGGATTCGACCAGCCTTCGTACTGAGACTTCCTGGCTCACGCAGCATCCATCACGGCGCGCCGCTGCCCACTGCTGTCCGGCGCCATAGGCGCCGGCAACATTTGCCATGACGCGCGCTTCTACGCTCGCGTCATGGCTGGCTGTCAGTGAGTGCCGAACGAGAAGTGGGCGCTCAACCAATACGAACGCGCCTGCATCCGGTAGTACTGCGAATCACCCAGCTCACTCTCCGATCCCGGATCGCGGCGGTCGCTGAGGTTGTAGCCGTCCAGGCGCAACTCCCAGCGATCGAACGCATATCCGAGACCGGCATCGAGCGTTGTGTAGTCGGATGCGATCGCGGTGTTGCGCTTGTTGAGCCAGCGCTTGCCGACATAGTCGGCGGCAACGTGCGCGCGAAAACCCTGCGGCTGCGCGTACATGAAGCCGACGCTGCCGATATGCTGCGGCGACATCTCCAGCAGATTGCCGTCGAGTTGGGTCGGCGTGCCGTCAAAGTCCTGCACGTAGTTGCGGAAACGCGCATCGTGGTAGGCGTAGGTGCCGACGACGCTGAGACCCTCGGCGAGATTCCAGCGCGCCTCAGCTTCGGCGCCCTTGAAACGCTCGTTGCCTGCATTGGTAAGGCCGGGCAAACCGTCGATGCTCTGACTCACGACAAGGTTGCGGAAGTCCATGCGGAACAGCGACAGATCCCATTCGAAACGACCATCGAGGTGGCGTCCCTTGATGCCGATCTCGCCGCTCTTCGCTGCCTCGGGCTTGAGGATATCGAACTCGGGCTCGGGCCCGAAATCCTTCACCGCCGGTTTG
>JBDSXV010000187.1:0-6131 GCA_039926025.1 Dokdonella sp. | reverse complement strand
CCATCTGCGCACGCGGCACCATGACGTCGGCGACGGTGAGATCGGCGACCTCGATCGCGCCCTCGACCATGGACAGCGTGTCATTCGACATCAGGCCATTGGCCTGAGCGTGACGCAGCTCCTCGATAAGCTCCTCGCGGTTCTGCGGCTCCCCGGATAGCGCTTGTGTGATGCGCTCGAACCACGATCGTGGCGGGGGGGTACTAGGGGGATCCTCGCTCATTTCTACGACATGCAAGCCCAGCCGGGCGGGGCCGCAGTGTAGCAAAGCCGGTTTACGGATGAGTTGCAGGGCGGATGCGGGCCGCTCAGAGCGGCCTGGGAAGCCTTCAAGGGGCGGATCATCCGCCCCACGTCGCAAGCCGATGCTGGAACGCCGATGACGGTCGCGGCGCGCGCTCCGCAAAAATCTGGCTAAGGGAGCGCTGAATCAGTCGGTCGCCTGACGTTGCGCCACAAACGGATCAAGGACTTATTGGCGTGCGCGCCGAAAATTCTTGGCTTAATCAGCGTTGCTCCAAGGCGTTTGCACGCCGGCGCTGTCGAAGCCGTTGGTGAATATTCCGTCGTTCTGCACGACCGGCATCGGCGTGAAAATGTACGGCACGCTGCCATTGCCGAGCTGACCATAGTCATTCCAGCCCACGCAAAACACGCTGCCGTCGGCAATGCCGCAGGTTGAAGACTGTCCAAGCGCGAGTTGGGACACGTTTGCCGGCAGCGTTGTCGCATCAATGGGCGTGGCGCTGCTCGAACCGAATGATGCAACGATGCTGCCGAGTTCACCGGAAGTATTCAAACCCCAGCATTCAACACGGCCGTCGACCAGTATGGCGCATGCGTGGTAGATCCCCAGGCTGATCGAGGAGGCTCCGCTCGACAGCCCAACAACCGATGCAGGTGTTGCCGAGTCGGCGTAGTCTCCAGTACCAAGGCGTCCAAAATCATTTTTGCCCCAGCACCACACCCCTCCATTCTGGATGGCGCAGGTATATCGGTCGCTGGCGACAATCTGGCTGACGCCCGAATCCATGCCGAGCACACCCACAGGCGACGTTATGGCAGCAGAAGTTGTGCCGTTGCCAATTTCGCCGTCAAAGTTATCCCCCCAGCATTTGGCCGCGCCCGCAACGATCGCGCAGCTGTGCGCTAATCCGGCGGTAACCGTCGAAGCACCGCTGGACAATCCCAGCACCTGGACGGGGGCAAGCTCATAGGTGTGCGCGTAACCATCGCCTAGCTGGCCAACGGTATCGTAGCCCCAGCACATAACGGCGCCATTCTTGATTGCACAGGCGTGCGCTCTGCCGGTGGCAATGCTGGTCACATTCGAATCCAGACCTGTCACGCCTACCGGGGTGGTGCTTTCATAGAAGCTTCCGTTGCCGAGAATGGATCCGCCCCAACAATAGGCGGCGCCCTGGGCAATCGCGCATGAATGCGATGGATTGGGAGCGATGGCGGTCACGTTTGTTCCAAGGCTGGCGACAGCGACCGGCGTGCTGCGAAGGGTATAGGTGCCGTCGCCGATTTGGCCGGTCTCGTTCGAACCCCAGCAACTCGCTGTGCCATTTCGGATGGCACACGCATCCGTCCACGAGGCTGCCACCAAGGTCGCTCCGTCCTGCATGCCGATGACATTTACAGGAACGTCCGTGCTCTCCGAACTCGTACCCAAGCCAAGCTGGCCGTTCACGTTGTAGCCCCAACAATGCGCTTGACCCTGGACGATCACGCACGCCTGTCCACCGCCAGTCGTCAGGGAATGAAGGCCCGGACCGACAATTGCTGCGCTCACCGGAATCAGGCTGCCTTGGTATCCGCCGTAGCCCAGCGAACCGTAACCGTTCCCGCCCCAGCATAGAACTGCTGTTGTTCGGCGCAAGGCGCAAACGAATGCGTCGCCCGCTGAAATTTCCGAGACGCCTCTGGACAAACCCGTGACGTCTACCGGTGTGCTGCTGGAGATGCTGTTGCCATCGCCAAGTTCACCGTAGTAACCCGTACCCCAGCACTTGACGCCTCCGTTCGCAATCGCGCAGGCCACTTTTCCGTGGGCCGATACCGCCGAGACTCCACTCGATAGTCCAACGACGTCAACCGGCGTGCTGCTCGACGTGGTGTTGCCGTTTCCGAGCTCACCTTCGTCATTGCGACCCCAACACTTGGCGCCCCCGTTGACGACCGCGCAGGCGAAGGTGTCAGCCAGTGTCACTGAGGTCACCCCGGAAGTGAGCCCTGTTACTTGCTGGGGCACCAAACTCGGCATGGTGGAGATTGAGCCATTTCCAAGCTCGCCAAAAGTGTTGTCACCCCAGCACATGGCACTCCCGGCGACGATGGCGCAGCTACTCATCCCGCCGCTCGCAACATCTGAAACGTTCTGATCAAGTCCAACCACGGGGACCGGCACATAGGCGATATCGGTTGATCCATCGCCCAATTGCCCGCTGCCATTCAGTCCCCAGCATTGCACTCCTCCGCCGACGATGGCGCAAGAATGGTACGAGCCGGCGCGCACACGTGTGGCAAACGATGAAATTCCGCTGACGCTCGTCGGGACGGAACGAGCTGTGTCGGACCCGTTTCCCACTTGTCCATAACGTCCCCAACCCCAGCATTCGACCCCACCGAGCGCATCAACGGCGCAGGTATGCGACTTGCCTGCGCTGATCTGGGTGAATGACAACGGGTCCGCCTTGGCAACGTGCAAAAGCGTCGCCATGCCGGGAACAAGCAACAGGAGTACACGCGCTCCCATGCGCAGGGTACGGGAATCTTTCATGTCACATCCTTGGATTGCGGTTCCCGGTTCCCGGTGTAGACGCGCGGGCTGGGGGAGAATGAAGACGCGACTTGCGCGGTCGACGCATATGGTAGCGCAATCCCGTGCCGCGGCGTGCCCGACGGCTTGATACGTCCGTCATTTGCACGGGCTTGCCTGTTTGAGACGTTCGCGGGTGCGGCTGCCTAGTGATGCGTATACGGGTCAGCGATGCCGAATCCCGCAAGAACATCCGTCTCGATCTTTTCCATCCGCTTGGCGTCGCGCACGGTCTCGTGGTCGTAACCCAGCAGATGCAGCACGCCGTGAATGGTCAAGTGCGCAAAATGATCGCGCGAAGTCTTGTGCTGCTCGCGCGCCTCACGCAAGACCACGGGCGCGCAGATGACGATGTCGCCGAGCAGGCCGGCGTGTTCGCCGGGAGCCGCTTCATACGGAAAGCTCAGCACGTTGGTCGCGTAGTCGCGCGCACGGAATTCGCGGTTGTAGCGACGCCCTGCAGCGCGGCCGACGATGAGGATGTTGACCTCGGTCCAGCGGTCGCGTTCGAGCAACTCGGGGATCGCCGCAATCCAGCTTTCGAACGAACGCAGGACCGGCACGCCTTTGCGACCGGCTTCGTTTTTCAGCCACAGGCAGATCCGGCTTGCGCCGATGGCATCGCGCGAAGCCGCCTTCCCGCGCGCGGTCGATGGCTCAGATTTCATTGCCCTTCGCCCCGGGTGCCTGCTGGTCGAGTTCACGCTGTTCGTACGCGCGCACGATGCGCTGCACCAGCGGATGACGCACGACATCCTTGGCAGTGAAGAAGGTGAAACTGACACCTTCGACGTCGTGCAGCACATCCACTGCATCGCGCAGGCCGGACTTCACGTGCTTGGGCAGGTCGGTTTGCGTCATGTCGCCGGTGACCGCTGCGACCGAGCCAAAACCAATCCGGGTCAGGAACATCTTCATCTGCTCGACCGTGGTGTTCTGCGCTTCGTCGAGGATCACGAACGCATCGTTCAGGGTACGTCCGCGCATGTAGGCGAGCGGCGCAATCTCGATCACGTTGCGCTCAATCAGCTTCATGACCTTGTCGATGCCGATCATTTCGTACAGCGCGTCGTAGAGCGGGCGCAGATAAGGGTCGACCTTCTGCGTGAGATCGCCGGGAAGGAAGCCGAGCTTTTCGCCGGCTTCAACAGCGGGCCGCACAAGGATCAAACGCTGCACGCGATTGTCGTTGAGCGCGTCGACGGCCATGGCAACGGCAAGATACGTCTTGCCGGTACCGGCTGGGCCGATGCCGAAGTTGATGTCGTGCGTCGCGATCGCATGCAGATAGCGCGTCTGGTTCGCGCCGCGGCCGCGAATCAAGCCACGTTTCACTTTCACCGCGACGTCCTGGGCGCCTTCGGCGGAGCGCGCGTTCAGTGCATCGATGCCCGATTCGGACAAGTGCAGGTTGACTTGCGCCGCGCTCAGCGTCTCGTTTTCGCTCGCGTCGTATAAATCGCGCAAAAGTCGCTCGCCGACTTTCACGGCATACGCAGCACCGGTGACACGGAAAATATTCCCGCGATTGGCGATCTCGATGCCCAGGCGCAGTTCGATCTGGCGCAGGTGTTCGTCAAAAGGCCCGGCGAGATTGGCGAGACGCTCGCCGTCGGCGGGGTCGAGGGCAAAGTCGTGGTGGATGGATTCGGTCATAGGCGCGCGAGGTTAGCGCGCGCCTGCGAATGACGCCAGACCACGGAGGCTTCGATCAGGGATGTCAGTGGGGGCTGCCAAACGTCGTAACCACCCGTATCGACGGTTGCGACCTGATTGCCAGGTTCGGACGTCGTCCCAGGAGCACATGATCATGCAATCGTCGAAATGCGAGCATAGGGACGCAAGAATTCAACGCGGAGGTTTTCGGCTCGTGCGCATCGCGTTGGCAGGCGCACTCGTCGTGGCCGCTGCGCCGGCACCCGCACAGATAGCGTTTGAGGCGCAGACACCGATGGCAACGGGCCCCACGCCGTACGCGGTTGCGGTCGGTGATTTCAACGCCGATGGCAAGCTCGATCTGGCAGTCGCGATGCTTGGCAATAACCGCGTCTATATCTACAGCGGCGACGGCCTCGGCGCATTCAGCTTCACGATCAGCTACGTGGTCGGCGCGGAGCCGGTTGCGATAGTCGCCGCCGATCTGAATCACGATGGAAAACTTGATCTCGCTGTTGCAAATCACAGTGGCAACACGGTTTCCGTTCTGCTCGGGAACGGCAACGCAACCTTCGGCGCCGCAGTGGCCTATGCCGTCGGATCGTCGCCGTATCGCCTGATTGCAGGCAGCTTTGATCCGGATGGATTCGTCGATCTGGTGACTGCCAACAACGGCAACGTCTGCGCGCCGCCCTTTGCTTCCTGCGGATCGCTGTCCCTGTTGCGCAACAACGGCGACGGTACGTTCTACGCGGGCGCCATGGCGTCGCTTTCGCCGGGCGACGTGCCGAGTGGTATTGCATCCGGCGTGCTGACCGCTGGCGGCGATACCGATCTGGTCTTCACCGGCTCCACCAGCAATGCGTATTCGGTCTACCTGGGTGATGGCGGCGGCGGATTTGCGGTGCAGGGACCGTTCGCTACCGCGAGTGCGGATGCCATCGTCATCGCCGACTTCAACAAAGATGGGAAGAACGATCTGGCGGTGTCCCGCGTCGATGACGGCGATGTTTCGCTGCAGTACGGCAATGGTGACGGCACGTTCCAGGCTGCAGTGATTTACAGTGAGGGCGCCGCAGGCGCCTATCCGGATTCCGCTGTGGTGGCTGATCTGGATGGCGACAGTTTTCCCGATCTGGCGCTGGCCAACTACAACGACAACAGCGTCGCGGTGTTGCGTGCACGCACGGTTGGCAACCTGGGCTTCGACGCTGCGCTGACGGTTACCGGTGGCCTCGACCATCCCTCGTCCATCGCGCAGGGTGATTTCAATGGCGATGGACGGCCCGATCTGGTGGTGACCAATGCAGGTTCCGACACTTTGAGCGTCCTGCTCAACACCTCCGTGTCCAATGACAGGATCTTCGGCAACGGTTTCGACCTCGGTCCGTGATGCCGCGCGCGTTCTGGTTCTCCACCAGAACGCGCCGGACTTCCGCCAGCACGTCCGGGTCAGAGGCTACGGCTTTGCAAACCGGTAGTGCCCAACCATCCACTCGTTGCCGTGGTCGTAGCCGAACAACCCCGCGCAGGACATCCAGAACATGCGCCAGCGCTGATGCCACAGCTTCGCATCCGGCCCGTACGCATCACCAAGCACGCGCAGGATTTCGTCCCGATGCCGATCCTGATTGACCAGCCACGCGTTGGC
>JBDSXV010000186.1:0-7879 GCA_039926025.1 Dokdonella sp. | reverse complement strand
GATGCTTCTGCTCATGAAGGAAGAGCATCGCGGCTGAAGCCGCTCCCACAAAGGCCGCCCCACAAAGGCCGCTCCGACAAAGGCCGCTCCGACAAAGGCCGCTCCTCAAGCCGGCCCGCGGTTGAATCTTGCGACCCCGCTTACTCCGCGTCGATGCGTTTCCAAACGCAGGCACCGCGGCTCGCCTTGTCGATCGCCGCGAGTCGCGCTTCGTGCAGTACATGGTCCGCGTCGCCGGCGTGCAACACCCTCGGGCGCACAAGGATCTGCACCGACGCATTAAACACGCGCGTTTCGGTCTGCGCCGCTTCGCTTTCGAAACCCAGCGCGCCCTGCCCAGCGGTCAACGCAAGATAGACATCGGCGAGCAGGTTGGCATCGAGCAAGGCGCCATGCGCGCCGCGATGGCTGTTGTCGACACCGAGGCGCTTGCACAACGCGTCGAGGCTGTTGCGCTGGCCTGGAAATTTTTCGCGCGCGAGCGCGAGCGTGTCGAGAACCTGCACGCGCTCGGCCAGCGTGGCCCGCTCGATGCCGGTGCGTGCAAGTTCCGCATTGAGGAAGCCGACATCGAAAGCCGCGTTGTGCGCGATGACCTCGGCGCCATCGATGAAGTCGAGGAACTCCGCAGCAATCTCGGCGAAGCGCGGCTTGTCGAGCAGGAATTCGTCGCTGATCCCGGTGACCGCACGCGCGCCTTCGTCGATCGCGCGATCGGGGTTGAGGTAGTGATGGAAGGTGCGCCCGGTCGGGCGCCGTTGCACGAGCTCGACACAGCCGATTTCGATCACGCGATGTCCGCGCTGTACTTCGAGGCCGGTGGTTTCGGTATCGAGGATGACTTGTCTCACACGGAATCCTTGAAGGTCAGCGCCGCATCGCGTGCGAGCACGTCGACGCGTTCGTTCTCGACATGGCCGGCATGGCCTTTCACCCAATGCCAGGTGACGCGATGCCCGGCCAATGCAGCGGACATGCGCTCCCACAAATCCTGATTCTTGACCGGCTTCTTGTCGCTGGTGCGCCAGCCGTTTGCGCGCCAGCGTGCCATCCATTCCTCGACGCCTTTCTTCACGTATTGCGAATCGGTGGTCAGCGCGACCACGCAGGGGCGCTTCAAGGCTTCGAGTCCGGCGATCGCCGCCATCAGTTCCATGCGGTTGTTGGTGGTCTGCGCTTCGCCGCCACTGAGTTCTTTCTCGCGCACGCCAAAGCGCAGCAAGGCGCCCCAGCCACCGGGGCCGGGATTGCCCAGGCACGCGCCATCGGTGAACACTTCGACGCGCTCGGCGTCTCCGTTGGCTGCACTCATGCCCGCCCCACTCATGCACCAGCACGACGGGTGGGCGTGGCCAGCTGCGGCCGGATCACCGCGCGCTCGCGCACCAGGCGCGGTCGCAGCGGGGTCAGCACAGAACGCTGCTTCGAAGCTGCAATCAGATAGGCATTGCGCAACGGTGCGAGCAGACGGCCCTGATGGATGCGCCCAGGCTGCCCGGATTTTTGTGGCCAGCAGGTGCCGAGATAATCCGGACCCCAAGCCGCGAGCTGGCAAGCCTGCATGCGTTTGCGCGCTGCATCCGCGTGTCCCGCGCGCGGCGCCGGCATGCCGTGGCGGGCCTGCCAGTGGATCCACGCAAGCCATGGGCTCCACGGGTTGAGGCCGAACCACAACAAGGTGCCGCCCGGCGCAAGCACGCGCGCAAGTTCGTCGATCAACGCGCTGCCTTGCAACAGCACATCGCCGGCATGCTGGGCGAGCACAAGCTGGAATGCGTCGTCTTCCCAAGGCAATGCATCGGCTGCGCAGGTAACGTCACCCCGCAGGATGTCCTGGTCTACGTGTACACGCACCGTGGCGAGATGGCGCGTGTCAGGACGCAGCGTCAGACTCGCCGCGCATGGCTGCACCAGCAATGCCCGCCCTGCAGGCAGGCGTGCTGCATGCAAAGGCACGCGCGCCACCTCCTCGCGCAGCAACGCGCCCAGATCCGGCAGGGAAAACAGGTTGTCGGGGCCGGTAATCACGGGGCGCGGCGTGGTCGAAGGAAAGCGTTCCAGTGTACCCCGTTCAGGGTCGTGCCAAGTCCCCGGCTAATGCTGGCTTAACGAAACCGAGCGGGACGCTCGATATATTCCTCTCCCCCCATTCTGGCGCCGCCATGAACGAGTTGCGCCTGACTGCCCTGCCCGCGCTTTCCGACAACTACATCTGGTTGCTCGCAGACTCGGCCGGGTGCGCCGTCGTGATCGACCCGGGCGAAGAAGCGCCGGTGCGAGCAGCGTGCGAACGCGATGGTTTGCGCCTGACCGCGATCCTGCTCACTCATCATCATCCGGACCATGTCGCCGGAGCGACCGGCCTTGCATCGTGGAGCGGAGCGACCGTCTACGCGCCACACGACGAGCGCATCGCGAGCGCGAACATCCGCGTCGGCCATGGCGACACGGTCAATCTCGATGAGCCCGATTTGCGTTTCGAGGTAATCGCGACGCCCGGCCATACCTCGAGCCACATCGCCTATCACGGCCACGCGCTGTTGTTCTGTGGCGACACCTTGTTCAGCGTGGGCTGCGGGCATCCGTTCGAAGGCAGCCCTGCGCAGTTGCTCACATCGCTCGACCGCCTTGCCAACCTTCCCGGCGACACACTCGTCTGCTGCGGACACGAATACACGCGAGTCAATTGCGCGTTCGCACGCATGTTCGATCCCGACAACGAAGCGTTGCGCTTGCGCGAAGTGCAGGTCGTCACGTTGCGCTCGCAAGGCATGCCGACGCTGCCCGTATTGCTGTCCGGGGAACTCGCCTGCAATCCGTTCTTGCGCATCGACTCCGCCGCGTTGATCTCCGCGCTGGATCCAACCGGATCGCTCACACGCATCCAGCGATTCGCCGAGCTGCGACGACGCAAGGACGAATTCCGGATGCCATCGCCATGACAGCCGAACATCGCACGCGCCTGCGCTGGTTATTGATGGTCGCAAGCGTGCTGCTGCTCGCCGCCTGCGCCTCGCCATCGATGCGGCCGGTCGCTTCATCGCCGCCCACCGCGCCCACGCCGTCCGCCCCCGCTGTTACTCCGCAGGACGAGGCCGAAGTTGCTGCGGCGATACCTCCGGACCATTCGCCCTGGCAGCGCCTGCGCAAGCGTTTCGCCATGCAGGGCTGTGACTATCGACCTGAGGTGCAGCGCTGGGCCCGCTACTACACCCATGGCGCGCGCGCATTCGTGGCCAGCTGGAAACAGGCACTTCCGTTCCTGCTGCTGGTCGCGGATCAGCTGGAGCAGCGTGATTTGCCCGGCGAGTTCGCGCTGCTGCCGTATCTTGAAAGCAACTATCAGCCATTGCCATCACACGGCGATCGTTCGGCCGGGATATGGCAACTCGTACCCGATACCGCACGCGAAGCGGGCCTGAGGGTTACAGCCGACTACGACGGACGCCTCGACGCACTTGCCTCGACCACGGCAGCACTCGACCTGCTGGCGCGCTATTTCAAGGAGTTCGCAGACTGGCGCCTCGCTGACATGGCTTTCAACAGCGGTGAATTCCGCGTCAAAAAGCTGCTTGGCGAACGCGATGCACGTTTGCTTTCGGCGGAAGAGCTCAGCCACCTCGCTTTCAACCGAATCACCCACGAGCATCTCGACCGCCTGCTCGCGCTCGCCTGCGTCGTCGACGATCCCGCGCGCTTCAACATATCCCTGCCCGAACCGGACGACGACGACCGCCTCGAAGTCGTCCCGCTCGACGCTGGCATGGACCTGCGTCTTGCCGCGCGGTTCGCAGACCTCGATGTCGGCGAGATCCGGCGCTGGAACGCAGGCTATCGGCGCAACCGCATGCCTGCGACCGCAATACACAGGCTGTTGTTGCCAGCAACGCATGTGCAGAAATTCCGCAGCGCCGCCGATGCGGTGCCGTTCGCATTGTGGAGCGACTGGCGCGAACAGCGCGCCGCGCGTACCAGTGGCATTGGCACCTGGGCGACGCAACTGGGCGTTCCCGTTGCGATACTCGCCGCGGCAAACGCAATCGGCGAGAACGCGACAGTGATGTCCAGCACGCAACTGCTTCTACCGGGCCACGAACCCGAGCCGATGGAAGCGGCAGACACGAACGCACCATCGCATGGGCGCCAGCACACCATCGTCGCCGGCGACACGCTGTCACGGATCGCCCAACACTATTCGATTCCGCTCAGGCGCCTGAAGCAGCTCAATCCGCGCGCGACCGGCACCCTGCACCTGGGCGAGCGCCTGCGCCTCGGCGAGGACTGAGCCTTCGGCGCTCGGTTACACTTCGCTGTTTCCTGTTCAACCGAAATTTGGAGAGCATATGGGTTTCCTGCACGGCAAACGCGCCTTGATCACTGGCATCCTGAGCCATCGCTCGATCGCCTGGGGCATTGCAAACGCGATGCATCGCGAAGGCGCGCACCTCGCTTTCACGTACGTCGACGAAAAGCTCAAGGACCGTGTCAACGAAGCTGCCACCGCCTTCGGTTCGAACATCGTGCTGCCGTGCGATGTGACGCGCGACAGCGACATCGCCGCGCTGTTCGACAGCCTGGGACAGCATTGGGACGGCTTCGATATTCTCGTGCATTCGATCGGCTTCGCACCTCGCGAAGCGCTGCAGGGTGATTTCCTCGATGGCCTCACGCGCGAGAACTTCGCGATGGCCCACGATATTTCAAGCTACAGCCTCGCGGCGCTCGCCAAAGCCGCACGTCCATTGATGAAGGGGCGCAACGGTTCGGTGCTGACCTTGACCTATCTTGGCGCAGAACGCGCGCTCGCAAACTACAACGTGATGGGACTGGCGAAGGCGAGCCTCGAGGCGAACGTGCGTTACCTCGCCTACAACCTTGGACCGGAGGGCACGCGCGTCAACGCGATTTCGGCCGGGCCGATCAAGACTCTGGCTGCCTCGGGCATCGCGAATTTCCGCAAGATGCTCGACCACGTCGAGCAGAATGCACCGTTGCGTCGTAGCGTCACGATCGACGAAGTCGGCAATGTCGGCGCGTTCCTTTGCTCGGATCTCGCGTCTGGCATCACCGGCGAGGTGACCTATGTCGATGCCGGCTACAACACGCTCGGCATGACCGGAATCTGAGTTGCACAGGGTCGGCGCATTGCGCGCGGGCCCGATCCGCTTGCTGCATCAATCGGCGCGCCTTCGGGCGCGCCGATCTTGTTTTACAGGTCCTGCAGCTTGTCTTCCGACAACTTGATCTTGGTGCCCTTGCGCAAGGCAGCGATGAACTCGGTCGTGATCGAGTTCGCAGCGCCTTGCGCCAACGTATCGCGGGCTGCCTCGCGCGTCTTCGCATCGAGCTTGGCCGGATCGCCGTCGACGATGTTGTCGAGCTGAACCAACGCATAGCTGTCGCCGCCAAGATCGACGAGTTGCTGGCCGGTCTTGCCCGCCAGCGGTCGCGGAATCGAGAACACAGCCCGGACCAGAGCGCTGTCGAGCGTTGCCGCTTCGCGGCCGATACCCTTTTGTTCTTCGACTTTGAGCTTCTGCGCGCTCGCGAGCGCGGCGAGCGAGCCGCCTTTCACGAGTTCGGCAAACAGCGCATCGGCTTTCGTCTTGGCTTGCTTGGCAATGCGTTCGGCGGCAATCCGCGCGCGCACGCTGTCGCGCACCTCATCCAGCGGAATCGGCGTCGTCGCCTTGTGCTCGGCCATGCGCACGACGACCATGTGGCTGGGCCCCAGGTCAATCGGATCGGAATTGTTGTTTTGTACCAGCACGCTGTCCGAGAACGCGGCCTTGGCGACGGCAGGATTGCCCGCGATGCCCTCGCCACCTTGACGTGAGAACAAGGCCGTCTTCTGTACGGTGAGGCCCAGATCCTTGGCCGCAGCATCCAGCGACGACGGGTCCTGATAGGTCAGGTCGGTCAGCTTTCCGGCCTTCTCGGCGTAGACGCGTTCACGTTCGCCCTCGGCATACTGCTTTGCCAATTCCGGCTTGACCTCATCGAAGCTTCGCGTTTTCCCGGGGCGGATGTCGCGCAGACTGATGATGTGATAGCCCTCGCTGGTCAACACCGGCGCGGAAATCTCGCCCTTCTTCAGTGCAAACAGGGCGCTCTCGAATGCCTCATCGGTGCTGCCCTTGTCGAGCCAGCCCAGATCACCGGCCTGATTTTTGGAACCCAGATCAGTCGAATTCTCCTTCGCGAGCGCGCCGAAATCGTTGCCCGCCTTGGCATCCTTCGCGATGCTCTCGGCTTTCGCCAGCGCCTGTTTCTGCTCCTCGGGACCGCCTTTGCCCTCCACCTTGATCAGGATGTGCGAAGCAAGACGCTGCTCGTTGGAAACGTAGCGTGCCTTTTCCTTCTCGTAGCGTTCCTTGAGCACACTGTCATCCGGCGTGAGATTCACGTCGAGTTTGCTGGCGTCGAGCTCGACGTAGTCGAGTGCGATTCGCTCGGGGACCATGAAGTCGGCGCCATGCGCCTTGTAGTAGGTCTCGATATCGGCGGCGGGAATTTCGCTGCTGTCTGCGGCAGGTTTGTCGAGCTTCACGTAGTGGAAATCGCGGCGCTGATCGTGCAGGCGCAGATAAGTATCCACCTCCGAATCGGTCACCAGCGCCGTTGCTCCGACCTGGGTTGGCAGGATGTTTTTCGCAAGGTCCTGCCGCACTTTTTGCTCGAAACCTGCAGGCGACATGCTGTTGGAGCTGAGGACGGCCTTGTATTGATCGGGGTCGAACTTGCCGTCGTTCTGGAACGCCGGCACGGCGAGGATTTCCTTGCGGATACGTTCCGCCGTAACCGTGATGCCCAGCTGTTCGTTCGCCGACAGCAGCACCTGCTCATCGACGAGCTGGTTGAGTATGTTCTTCTTGATTTCCGGCTTGTCGAACATCGACATGTCCGCCGCACCATTGGTCATCTGCTGGAAGCGCTGCCGCTGCTGATTGACGCGTTCGCGGAACTGGTCCTGGCTGATTTCAGTACTGCCAACCTTGGCGACAGCCGTGTTCGTTGTCGAAACGAAATACGACTCGATGCCGAAGAACGAGAATCCGATCGTGATCAGTACGAGGGCGATCTTGGTGAACAGCTCGGACTTTTTTCCGCGTAGCAGTTGCAACATGATTTCAGAACCTGTTCTGGTAGGGCCTGTGTCCACGTGGCACAGGTTGTCGGCGCGAAGATTTTACGCGCCTGCGCGGGAACACGCAGCGCGAAAAACATGGATCAGGACACGTCCACAAAAAAACGAAGGCGCCTCGCGGGCGCCCTCGCTGAACACACTCTCGTCGGGGGCAGATCGCGCACAGGAAGGCGCGCTTTAGCCATCCGCAATCCATTTGGTGGGTGCTGAGGGTTTCGAACCCCCGACCCTCTCCGTGTAAGGGAGACGCTCTACCGCTGAGCTAAGCACCCGAGTCCCCTGTGGGCAGTCAGCCGCGAGGCTGGCTGCCCCAATGGGGCCTGCAAGTTTAGACCAACGCGTCCTTGAGCGCTTTGCCAGCCTTGAACGCCGGTACTTTGGAAGCTTTGATCTTGATCGTCTCACCGGTGCGCGGATTGCGACCCGTACGCGCGGCGCGCTTGCGCACGACGAAGGTACCGAAACCGACCAGGGAGATGGAGTCGCCAGCCTTCAGCGTCTTCTTGACGACCTTGAACATTCCTTCGACAGCACGCTCCGCATCGGCCTTGGTCAAACCGGAGGCATCCGCAATCGCTGAGACAAATTCGCCTTTATTCATTTAAGACTCCCGCTCGGAGCTGACGCTCCGCAAAGAATTTGATCGAGTCGGGGCACGCATATCCGAAGGATGTTTCACCTGGAGTTCGCATGCCTCGTTACCCCGCAATCGCCCGGACAACGGCGTCATCT
>JBDSXV010000185.1:0-5978 GCA_039926025.1 Dokdonella sp. | reverse complement strand
CGAGCAGAAGATCGGCTGGTTCTACCGCTCCGGCATGGCCGAAGGCGCCGTCGAGAAAGCCGGCCTGACGCCACTCAAGCCCGAACTCGCGAAGATCGATGCGCTGAAGTCCACGGCGGACGTCGTCGGCTACATCAACGACAGCTTCTCGCGCGGGCAGAACGGCCTCTTCGCGATGGGCGCCAACGCCGACTACAAGAACTCCAAGGTACAGATCGCGTTCGCGTACCAGGGCGGCCTGGGCCTGCCGACATCGGAGTACTACGACAAGGCCGAATTTGCCGAACTGCGTAGCGCCTATGAAACCCACATCACCAAGGTGCTCGAACTCGCCGGCACGAAGGCCGACGACGCGAAGAAAAGTGCCGCGCAGGTGATGGCGTTCGAGACTCGCCTGGCCAAGGCTTCGTTGCCGCCCGTGGAGCAACGCAAGCCGGAAAACCAGTACCACTTCGTCACGCTCGCCGATGCGGACAAGGCGTCGCCGAATTTCTCATGGACAAAGTTCTTCGTCGCGCAGAAGGCCGACATCAAGAACGGTTTCTCGCTGTCGCAGCCGAAGTTTTTCGGCGAGATCGACAAGATGCTCGTCGACGTGCCGGTCGCACAGTGGCAGGCCTACTTCCGCTTCCATGCGATCGATGCCGCGTCGCCGTATCTTTCGAAGCCATTCGCGAGCGAGCATTTCGCGTTCAACAACAAGACACTGAACGGGCAGAAAGAGCAGGAGCCGCGCTGGAAGCGCGTGTTGAGCTCGGTCAACGACACGATGGGCATGGCGCTCGGCGAGCTCTACGTTGCGCAGACGTTCCCGCCGGAGTCCAAGGCGCGCGCGGTGGAACTGGTCAACAACGTCAGCGCCGCGCTCAAGGTGCGCATCGAGAAGCTCGACTGGATGAGCGATGCGACCAAGCAGAAGGCGATCGAGAAATGGTCGACCTTCCTGCCCAAGATCGGCTATCCGGACAAGTGGCGCGACTGGTCCGGCGTCACGATCAAGCCCGACGACTATTTCGGCAACATCGTCGCAGCGACCAAGTTCGACTACGACTACGACATCGCCAAGATCGGCAAGCCGACCGACCGCCTCGAATGGGGCATGACGCCGCAGACCGTCAACGCTTACTACAACCCGACCGACAACACGATCAACTTCCCGGCCGCGATCCTGCAGCCGCCGTTCTTCGACGCCAAGGCCGACGACGCGATCAACTACGGCGGTATCGGTGCCGTGATCGGTCATGAAGCTACCCACGGCTTCGACGACGAAGGCAGTCAGTTCGATGCGCAGGGCAACAATACCGACTGGTGGACGAAGGACGACCGCACGAAGTTCGAGGCACGCACGGCCAAGCTGGTCGCGCAGTTCAACGCGTACGAGCCGTTGCCGGGCAAGCACGTCAACGGGCAATTGACCCTGGGCGAAAACATTGCCGACCTCGGCGGCATCAACGTCGCCTACGACGCGCTGCAGATGGCGCTATCGAAGAACCCGGGCGAGATGGAGAAGAAGATCGACGGCTACACGCCGGACCAGCGCTTTTTCCTGAATTTCGCCCGCGTCTGGCGCGGCAGCGTGCTGCCCAAGCGCCAGGAAGTCCTGCTCAACTCCGACCCGCATTCGCCGGCGCAATTCCGCGCGATCGGTGCCCCGTCAAACTTGCCGGCGTTCGCCGAAACGTTCAAGTGCAAGGCCGGCGACGCGATGCTGCGAGACGACAGCAAGCAAGTGAAGATCTGGTAACCGATTCACAAGGCAACAGCGGAACGGCGCCCTGGTGGCGCCGTTTCTTTTTTCGCCGCCACGAATGCCAGCGACGGTTTGGAAGCCACTCTGACCCTGCCCGATTGGCGGCTGACCAGCGGCGGTCCGCAATTTTCGAGTGGCCGATTTGCAGGAACCCTCGGCATCGTCACACATGCCGAATCGATGGCATGCTCTGATGAGCCTGCCGCAATGACCAACATGAAGCGCGAAGAATTTCCAATGAAAAATACCCTTGGCGCATATTTCCTGCTTGCACTGCTGGCACCATGCGCCGCCACGGCAGCGACTACCGATCGAATTTTCATTGACGGTTTCGACCGCAGCGCGCCGGTCGTCCTCTACACCGACATCGTCTCCGGGCCGACCAGCGGTGGCGAGAACAACAAGGGCGCATACCTGTCTATCTTCGGCAGGAATTTCGGCAATGGTACATTGGGCACGAACATCAAGGTATTCGTCGGCGCCGGCGAAGTGGACAACTACCGTTACGCAGGAGCGTCGAAAGGGCGCTCGGACATCCAGCAGATCACCGTACAACTGGGCGCGCTCGGTGGCGATACGACGGCAGGAGCGCATCTGCCAATCAAGGTCGTGGTCGACGGCGCCACCTCGAATGCCGACCATATCTTCACGATCAATCCGGGCCATTTCATCTTCGTCGATCCGGCCAACGGCAACGATGCGACCGGCCAGGTCGACAACATCGCCAAACCCTTCCAGCACGTGCAGGTACTCGACCAGTTCACAACCGGCGCCTGGGGCAAGGTGCGCGCCGGCGATTTCCTGGTGTTGCGCGGCGGCACCTACACCGGCCTCGGTTACGAGAATTATTTCCTGCGCTTCGAAATCCGCGTCAGCGGCGTGCCCGATCGCAGTTCGGGCACGCCACCAACAGGGACCGCTGGCACAGGCCCGATTACGTTGACCGCGTATCCAACCGAGACCGCCTTCATCAACGCTGACTCGGCGACACACACGGGCGGCGCGCTGTCTGGATTGAACGGACAAAATTATCCGCTGGCCGGCAAATGGATCGTACTCGCCAACCTCAAGGTCGAAGGTGGCGGCTACGATGGCCCGATCAGCCAGGAGATCTACGGCGACAACTGGCGCATCATCAACAACGAACTGACCGCGTTCACCGGCGTCACCAGCGGTGCAAGTCCATCGCGCATGGCCGGCATCACCGGCAACGGCCAGAACAGCGTCTGGCTCGGCAACCACATCCACGATATACAGGGCAGCACGAACGAGGCGCACGGCATCTACATCGATGGCGACGGTTCCTACGATATCGGTTACAACAACATTCACGACATTCACAGTGGCAAGGGCATTCAGCTGTTCGCCAACGGTGGCAACGGCTCGGATGCGATCAATCACGTGCGCATCCACCACAACCTCGTGCGCAAGGTCACCCAGTTCGGCATCAACATTGCCGATGGCTCGACCGACGACATAGCGATCTTCGACAACGTGGTGACCGACGCACAGGTAGCCGGGCTTCGCTTCAACACCAATACGCTGCACGGCTGCCGCGTCTACAACAACACGTTCTTCAACAACAACACGCTCGACTCGGAAATCTACGGCGTGCTCATGAACGACTGGAACTTCCCCAGCGATGCACTCGATGTGCGCAACAATATTTTCTGGGCGCGCACCGATACGGCCTACGCCGGCGGCTCGGTGGGGTTTGCCGACCCGATCGGCATGATTGCGCGCAACCTGTGGTTCGGCGGCAACGATAGCTTTGCCTTTGATACAAACGCGTTGAGCGCCAATCCCCAGCTGGTGGATCCGAACAACAGTGATTTCCATGTTGCCAGCGCATCCAGCCCCGTCGTCGACACCGGCTCTGCGACAGCGGCTGCCTTGGTCACCAATGATTTCGACGCGGACCGCCCGCGACCATCTGGGGCAGGTATCGATGTGGGCGCGTACGAATTTCCCCATTAGCCGCTCCATTCGCTGAGGCCGCGTCGTGGCTCATGCTCACGGCGTCGCTTTCGCGCCATCACGATCGAAGTTCGCGTAAAAAATCCGATCGTTTTGAAAGCGCGCGGCCGCGAAGTCGTAGTCCTGCCCGTTGACCTGATCCAGCATCAATTGCAGCGGCTTGCCGCTCGCCAACCCGATGCCTGTCCCATAGGTGCTCTGTCCGCTATTGATGCCTGTGAAGGCGTCGCTCCAGGGCAGCGGGTCGAACAGTGCCAGGATGCCCGCATACCAAAGCGAGCCCGGCGAATTCGACTGCGCCTGGCTGTAGGACACATATACCGCACCGTCGGACGCAGCTACCACTCGTCCGGCCATCGCCGTCGTCGCTGGAATCGTGAGGCCCGTGCTGCCGGGCGCGCAGGTATCGGCGTCCATTTCGGAGTAGGCGATGCCCGATTGCGATGGATCTGCCTCGTCGAACCAGGTTCCGACGAGGCTGAGATGGTGCGCATCGCGAAACACGAGACCGGTCGCCACGAAACCGGAATTGGCCACGGCGCCTACGTCGGCATGACCGCTTGCACCGCAGGTCGTATCGGCGATGCCCGAGGGTGTCAGTCGCAATATCACCAGGTCATCGCGATTGCTCGCGGTTTCCGCGCCACCACCAAGGTAGATGCGACCGCTGCGATCAAGCGCAATCGCGCCTGCACGATCCTTGCTGCTCGTCGTGAGGCCGATCGACTGCGCGTACATCGCGCCGTTGTTGAACGTCGGATCAGGTACGCCCGCCGATGTCAGACGCGCAGCGAGATACATTGAACTCGATACGAAGTCTCCGCTCAGTTCCGCGTAGGTGCCGCCGATGACCGGGCGGTCTGTCGAATCAACGGCAACATCCATGAAGCGGATGTAGTGTCCGCTGGATGGGCATGCGACCTGGACGCCGCCGGCCCCGAAGCTCGCGTCGATCGACCCATTGTTGGTGAAGCGTGCCACATAGCTGCAATCGTCATTGGCGGTGTCGCCAACGACGATGATGCGACCCAGCGAATCGAGCGCTGCGGAATTGACGTAGGGGATCGCCGCGCTATAGGTCCCGGACACCAGCGAAAAACTCGCACTGCCAGCGCTGCCGAAGCTCGAATCAACGAGGCCGCCCGGGCCCAGGCGAGTCAAGGCGATGCGTCCGCTCGACACCCCGTCAGTGGCGCGACCAACCAGCACGATGTAGCCATTGCTTTGGGTCAGAAGCACCTGACCGGTGTCCGCGTTGTTCCCGCCAAGGTCGAAGGCGCGGATCGAATAGCCTGTCAGGAGCGGACCAAACGTTGTATCCAGGTCGCCGCTCGCAGCACGTGCTGCTGCGAGGCCCTTGATGCCCACTATGATGGACGCCAGGCGGATCAGGGGATGCATGACGTGGCTCCTCCAGAACGGTTTGCGATGGATTCGATGCCGCGGTCTCGAGCGCGGGAATCGTAGTCCCGCTGCTGGCCCGAGACGTGGTGCTGTCGCACAGCAGGGCTGCGAACTACACCTCAATTGCTGCGCCAACCGCGTCACAACGCCGCAGGCGGCGGCGGATTAGTCATGCCTTTCGCAGCGAAAAAACCATGAAACCAGGGGGTTTGTCGGCATGGGCCAGCACCAAGGCTATGCATGCGGGGCGCAGGGCCGGATAATCCATACCCGTTTCCGCCTACCCGCCCATGGCTTTCGTTCCCGGTCAACGCTGGATCTCCAATGCCGAACCCGAACTCGGGCTCGGCACTGTCGTGCGCCTCGAAGGCCGCAATGTGCAGGTGCTGTTCGCGACCGCTGGCGTTCTGCGCCATTACGCGATGCATGCGGCGCCGCTCGCGCGCGCGGACTTTCGCGTCGGCCAGAAGGTCGCTGGCCAGAAGCAGAGCTTCGTTGTCGAGCGCATCAGCGAATCGAATGGGCTGCTCATCTACCACGCGGGCGATCGCACCTTGCCCGAAGCCGAACTCGACGATGCCCAGCCGATTTCGCGGGCAGACGAGCGTCTGCTGTCCGCGCGTGTCGACCCGCCCGATCGCTTCGACTTCCGACTCGATGCGCTCGCACGCCGCGCACAGGCGATGCGCTCGCCTGCGTGGGGACTCGCGAGTGCTCGCGTCGACCTGATCCCGCATCAGCTGCGCGTCGCCGGCATCGTCGCGCAGCGGCGCCCACCGCGTGCCCTGCTCGCCGATGAGGTCGGGCTCGGCAAGACCATCGAAGCGGGCATGATCATCGCGCGCCT
>JBDSXV010000184.1:0-10569 GCA_039926025.1 Dokdonella sp. | reverse complement strand
TTCAACCGCCGAACTCGCCGACGGTCACCTCAGGGCGGCCGCAGTTTAACCGTTCGTGGGTGGCTGCGCAGGAATTCAATCCAGTGGGAGCAACTGTCTGTGGGAGCAGCTTCAGCCGCGATGCTCTGGCGTGGAATGACACCGAGCAACACCATCCCCACCCAACCCTCCCCTTGAAGGGGGAGGGCTTGAAGCATCGTTCGCCTGTCACCAGGATCTTGCGTGCGCGCCTGCGTAGGAGCGGCTTCAGCCGCGATGCTCTCCACCAGGAAAAAAGCAACGCCGCACTCACGCTTGGGACTCGCTTCTGTGGGAGCGGCTGTCTGTGGGAGCGGCTTCAGCCGCGATGCTCTCCACCAAGAAAAGAGCAACCGCGCACGCGCGCCTCGGGGAGGGCGGACTTCTGTGGGAGCGGCTTCAGCCGCGATGCTCTCTAAGGTTGCAGCTGCAAATGGTTCGTCGCGCCGGAGAGGTCACGGTTGAGGGTCAGCCACAACTCGTTCGCGCCTGCACGCAACGACGGGAAATAGTCGACATCCGCCGTCAGCGTTGCGCCATTGAGTTTGACGACCGCCGGATATGCGCTCGTGCCGCGTATGACAAACATCGGATGCTTGAACGTGTGGCCTGCGCCGACCGCGATGTTGGCGTCGAGCGCGTTGCCGGCGGCGGCGAATGTGAGTGCGCCGTAGACAGGGTCATAGCCGGATGGCGCGTAGGTAATCGGGTCGACGCGCGCGGGGCCTGCAGGACCACTGGTGGCGACGCTGCCGATGCTTGCGGTCATTGCAAGGGTCTGGATGGTCTCGACTTCGCCGCGTTGTGCCTCTACGGGAGAGGTGGTTTGCGGTCCCAGCACCACGTAGACGGCATAGCTTTTCTTCGGATAACCGGGTGCATTCGCGACAACGCCGTCGTGCACGCTGTAACTGGTCTGGCCGATGAAGCCGTACGAAGTACCCCAGGTCAGGCGCGCGTTGTTGTTCGATGCGCCGCCGACGTCAATCGAATAGGAATTGGCCTGGTACGGCCAGCTGTCCTGCCACGGCATCGCGTAGCCGTCGCCCGCGTCGCCTTGCGCGCTGGTGTGGTTCCAGAACGCGGTGATGTCGTGGTAGAACGCGTTGCGCGAGCCGGCGTCCTGCTGTGTCATCGTCTGGCTCTGCACGGTTCCCATGGTCGCGTTCGTCGACGTGATCCAGAGCTTCACGTACGGCACCGTGTTCGGCACGTTCCACGTCCAGGCACTGTCGAGCGTCACTGGCGCCGTTGTGCTCGTGAACTGCCAGCGGTCGCCCCAGCCAACGCCGCTGATATCGGTTGCGCCATTGCCGTCGATGTTCAACTCGCCGTAGGGAGCGCGTGAATCGTCGAAGAGGTAATTGGCCGACAACGCGCTCATGTCATAGGTGATCGACCACAGTGGGTTGTCGCGCCCGGTCGAGAAGGTCCAGTCGATCGTGACGGGCACCGCGCTCGTCGCACCGCCGGGCGCGGCGCTGCAATGGCGCGGGTAGTTCTGCGTGAAGCGGAAGATCGCGTGATGGCGACCTTCGAACACGCGCTGGAAAGCCCCGGGCGTGCCGTAACCGAGCGGCGAGTCGTCGCCATTGCAGCCGCCGCCGTTGCTCGGCCATGCCGAGTGCGAGACGACATAGCCAAAGCCGCCTTCGCCACCATTGCCGTAGTTGGTGACGCCGGCAACGCGGGTCGAGTTGTCCGGCATCTGGTAGCGGAATTCGCGCAGCGCGCCACCGCGGTTGGGATAGCCGCCGGGCACCGTCGGTCCCGTTTGCCCGTCGTTGTGTGCGAGCACGGCGACGCGCGGTTTGTTCGCCGAGTCCCGCCATGTGAAGCGGTCGCTGACCATCGCGGCGGCGGTGACGTCGTGTTCTTCGACCAGGCCATTCACGGCGGGCGATGAACCTTCGAAGCCGTTGCCGAAGATTGGGTCGATGACGGTCGTACCCGATTGCACGGCGATGTCGTCGAAGTAAACGGTTGGCTGCGCGCCAGCTGCATTGCTCTGGATGTCGAAGCGGTCGTAGCTGCCCGAATAGGACAACGGCGCCTGCGTGATCGGCACGGTCACCTCGCGCCACGCGCCCGCGCCGGCAGCGCCGCCGGTGATGAAGCCGTTGAGGTTTGCTTGCGCAACCGTGACACAAGGATTGCCCGGCGCGCTGCAGTTCTTCTCCACGATCAGGATCAGTGCCTGATTGCCGCTGGTGCCACCGTGGATCCAGAAATGGAGGACTGGATAGCTGGCCGTGGTGAGCAGGCCCGATTCGTGGGTGAACGAAACGGCATTGAAATTGTTGCCGGTGAGCGCGATCGAGTGCGTGCCGCCGTTTACCGGCGTCGTGTTGGAAAAATTACTGCCGCCTCCGTACGACCAGTCGCCGAAGCCATTCTGCAGCGCGTCGTCATAAATGACGAGTGACTGCGCCATGGCCGTGGTCACGGATGCGGCGACCAGGAGGGCGAGGCCGGTCAACGTGCGATGGATGTGCATGGCGGGCTCGTCGTGGGGGATGTGAAGGTATACGCGATTGTGCGCCAGAACCGGCCATTCGACGTTGTGTGAGCAGCAATCGGGACCTGGAGCGTCCGCCATGCCTCTCCGACACGTCTCGGTGATCCCGATCCGCCAGGCCCGCAGCGGTTTCCCCTTCACTTTCCTCGATCCGCGCTGACGAGAGCGGTCGTTGAAGCTGACCCGTATAGCTGCTAGCGTGATCCGCGTTGGACGATCACGGAGAGGTGCCATGCGACGCAACACCATGCTCACGATCGGACTCGCATTCGCGATGTCTGCACCCCTGACATCCGCAGTGGAGAATTCGCCCACGGCCGCGGGTGACACCATCTTCGTCTATGGCTTCGAGGACTACGTGCTCACGATCAACAATTTTCTGGCGTGGTGCACAGTGTCAGTCAACGGCGGCGCGACCACGCCGAATCCGCCGCCGACCCCCTTCACGCCGGGCGCTGTGGTGCCCTTGTTCGGACAACCCGCGTCGGCCATTTTCATCTGGGGCTACTGGCGCGACACTGACGTCCCCGGGCACGACACCAACCAGACCATCGCCGTAACGATGACCAGCGACCGCACCGTATTCGTATGCTGTCCGTTCACGGATGGAACCGGTTGCCCGGCCGATCCAGTGCGATGAGCGAGTTCCCCGACGACCAGCAACGCGTGTGGATTCAGCTCGAACGCGAGGAAGCACGCGTGCCGGCGGTATTCGATTTTCCGACGAAGACCTTCACGCCCGATGGCGAACGCGCCATGCATGCGAACGAAATCGTGAGCTGGTCTGCGATCTCTGCGTGAAGTGATTCAGCGCTTCGCGAGCCGGGGTCGATTGAATATTTGAATGGCCACGACTGAAAGATCGGGGTGAATTACGAGCGCGGCGCGCGCCGTTGATCGCGTGAGGGCAGGCAGCGACAAACCCGCGCCGCAGACCTTGGCGCAACGACCGTGGCAAACAGCAGCGACGCACGCCTCCGGCCAACAGTATCTGTCGCCTGGATAACGCGTGTAGGCCTCGGAAACGGGCCTGCACGTGTGCCTGCGTTGCTGCAAACCATTTCGTGTTTGACAACGTCGATGTTGTTGCGCCGACAAGGGGCGGACGACGAACGATTGACGACACCTGGCCCGCAAGATTCATTCGAAGCCATAGGCGAAAATCAGACCCGCCAACTCGACGGAGCCCATGTCGCAATGCGGCCCCTGCGGTCTGGCGACGCCGCGCGCATCGCTCGCAGGACAACTGGCATCGCTGGCGCTATCCACCGCAGAACCAGTGCGGCCGAGTCCGATGGTCGGAACGAATCCGCCATTTTCCCGCAGCGGGCCGAGCTGCGGGTCAGCGATGACAACGGCTCCGACGCATATGCTGCCCTGGGGACAGCCGCCCTGCACCACGCTGGATTGAATGACAGCGTGCGCGCTTTCGTCATCCAGCTCGGCACCGGTTCCGCCGCCAACGACCTCGTCGCCCCAGAGAATGACGTTCGTCAACACAGGAGTGCTGATGCCGTTGAGCGTGCCGTTGTCGAAGATGGCGCCGCCATTGCTCGCATGGTTGCCGTTGAACGTGACGTTGGTCAGCACGGGACTGCTGGTGCCGTCGTAGCCGTCGTTGTACAGCGCGCCGCCGTTGCCGTTGGCACTATTGCCACTGAACGTCACGTTGGTGAAGGTCGGGCTGCTGATGCCGCCGTAACCTTCGTCGTAGACGGCGCCGCCGTGCGCCGTGCCACCGGATGCCGACACCGCGTTGCCGGTGAACGTGACGTTGCTCAGTGTCGGACTCGCGCTGCCACCGTAGATGGCCCAGTTCACCAGGGCGCCGCCGAAGGCAGACGCAAAATTACCGCTGAACACGAGATCATTCAGTGTGGGATCGCATTGGTTTGCAGGGTTCAAGCTCGCATCGCAATAGAGACCGCCGCCGCTGTTGAAGGGATAGCTGCCATTCGCCTCGCCGCCGGTGATGACGAAGCCGTCCAGCACCGTGCTCGCGCCAATGCGCGCTCCGCCGGTACCGTGCATGCTGACGACGTGGAAGGCGTTGGCACCCTGGATGTCCGCGGAGCTCGCGTCGATGCCGCCGCTGGCGGAATCGTTGTGGTCGATGTCGCCGGACAGGATCGTCCTGTGCGCAGCGGGATCACGCTGACTGCGCATCGATTCGGTTCCCGCGAATCCGCCATAGACCCCGACACCGGACAAGATGTCGAAACTGATGGAGCGGTCGGCGTCCGCGGTCGGCGTGTAGGTGCCTGCGGCAACCCAGACTTCACTGCAGTCGGCATTCGTCAGAGCCGTCTGCAGCGTGGTCGCTGTTGCCCACGAAGCGCCGTAGTTGCCGGCGGCCGCCGCCGGTGCGACGTAGCAGGTTGCCGCCTGCGCAGTGCCGGCCAGGCTCGCGCCTCCGAGAAGCGCCAGCAGGCATCCGATACGTCGGCAAACAGGGAGCACAGGTGCGCGCCCGGGACTTTGCCTGCGCGCGGCTCGAATTCTGTCGTGCATGATGATCACGTTCTCCTGCTGCGTTGGCGCCGAAAGCGCAAATGTTTTCGATGTGGTGATGGCGATCAGGCTGATTTCGCGAGCTCTTCGGCCAGTTGTGCCGCGAGGTGCCTGAGCACCCGCAACTCCACCTGCAGCTGACGCACCTTCGACTCGTCCATGCTGTTGCCGATCAGCGCAATCATTTCGCCAAGGCGAGCGGCTTCCTCGTGCGCAACGCGCAGCTCTTCGGCCAGGTCCGGCGGGTTTTTCGTGTCGATGGTGAAGGGTTCACAATGGGAAATATCCATAAAAGGCAATTGCGTTTGTTGATGCGTCTTTTGCGGAGGCGGTGGGCTCGATTGAATCGGCCGCGCGCGAGCAGGAATCAGCCAAAGCCCACGCAGCAGGCCGGCAAGGCGCTCGACGCGTGTTGCACAAGTAGCGCGGGTGAATGTTCCAGGCGAGAGTCAGGGGAATAGACCGTCATTGGCAACGATCGATTACATCGATTCGAAACCGTCCGCGAAAATCACTTCGCTGCACGGGGTCGCCGGTGCAAGCAGGAACGGCGTGGCGATCACCGCGATGTCGGCGCTGCTGGCGCCGGCCGTGTTGGGTCCACTCGACGCGCCCCACCAGTTGCCGGCGAAGGTGGTCGTGGGGACGCTCGAACCTTGCGGATCCTCGATGACGCCACTCGATGCAAGTATGCAGTTGCCGCTCGAATCGATCGCCGGCAACGCGGGGTTGGCGCCATTGGCGTTGTTGATGAAGCTCGCGGTACTGTTGCCGCCGAAACCGCCGATCGCGAAGAAACGAATGGCGGTCGCGTTACCCGCGATCCAGTTGCGTGCCACCAGCGTATTGGCGCTGGCGAAATTGATCGAAACCCCGTAGCTGCCGTTGCCGAGCAGGTTCCGTCCTGTTGCATCCACACCGATGGAGTTGCCGATCAGCGCGTTGTCGTACGTACTGTTCGAACCATCGAATTCAACGCCGATGAAGGCATTGCCGGAAATCACGTTGCGCGCGCTGGAAGCGTCCTGGCTGCCGTCGTTGCCGATGAGGTTGTGGTACACGTTTGCGTTCGAGCCGACCAGGACACCGATGACATTCGGCACGGCCTGGGTGCCGCTCGGATCGGTACCGATGTAGTTGCCGGCGACGCGGTTGTCGTGCGCGCCAACTTCGAACGTGACACCGCCGTAGTAGGGACTGGCCAGTCCGCTGATGATGTTGCGCATCAGCGTCGGGTCGCCTTGACCGTCCCAGCCGACGAAGTTGCCGTAGGCCGGCGCATTGCCGCCGCCTATGTCGATTCCGCCGGACGCGGGATTCGTGGTCAGACTGCGGGTTCCTGTCACGTCCGTGCCGACGTAGTTCCCGGAGATGCGGTTGCCGTAGGGCGCGTAGCCTCGCGTATCGATCTGGCCATACGCGTTTGCCGTGATCAGGTTGCGCGCGACATACGTCAGCGCCGCCCCGTCCGAGCCGATCACGTTGTCGTGTGCGCTGTTGTCGCCGCTGCCGGGCTGCATGGAGACGAGATCGACGCCGCGCAGATTGGGCTTCGCCACCATGCCGCTCGCGTCGGTGCCGATGAAGTTGCATTCGACATGGTTGTACGCGCTTTCGACCACGATCGCTGCCGTGAAATTGCTGGAGCCCGAATTGGCGAAGCTGTTGACCACCAGCCCGCGGATGATGCTGCCGCTCGATCCGGCACCGAGAACCAGGCCGTTGTAGTCGCCGTTGTTCGGGTTGTCGAGCGTCACGGCAAGCGTGGGCGGCCAATGCGAACAGTCCGCGCCGGGTTGACTCAGTCCATCGATGACGACCGGCACGGTGATCGTCGGCAAGGCGCTGTCGACATGGATCGCGGTGTTGCCGCCGATCGCAAAGTCGATGTACGTGGCGCCACCGGCAGCAGGCGAAGACAACGTGCAGGCGTGATACGACGCCTGCGTGTTGGCCGCGACGATCGCTGCGCGCAACGTGCATCCGCCGGAGGATGCGTCGGTGTCCGCCGAGTCGGTGACCGTGATCGATGGATGGACGAGCGCGCGGCCCGGTAGTGGCGCCAGCAAGCCGATTGCAGCCAGAAAGGCTGACTGGCAGATGTACTTGAGCATCGGTATTCTCGCAGTGAGTCAGGAACCGCGGCTCGGTTCCCGAGCGCGGGGCGCATCTTAGGGCTGCGGTAGGCGTCGATCGTCACCCAGTGGCACAACAGCGATTCCTGGTGGATACAATGGGGAAATCGCAGTACATCGAGGCGTGCGATGTCACTCGATATCCCGCTGGCCAGGTTCACCCCATGACAGCCAGGCGAAAACCGTTCGATCCCGACGAAGTCGCCTGGATGGCCGTGTTTGCCTGCGTGGTGGAGCGCGGCAGCTTGAGTTCGGCCGCTGCCGCGCTTGGGACGTCGAAATCATTCGTGAGCAAGACGCTGCGCTCGCTCGAGGATCGGCTCGCCACGCGCCTGCTGCAGCGGACCACGCGCCGGCAGACTCCCACTGAAGCCGGACTTGCCTACTATGGCGGTTGCCGCGCGATGCTCGATGCCGCCGAAAAAGCGCGCAACGTGGTCGACCATCTGCAACGTGGGCCGGTTGGCCAATTGCGTTTCACCGCGCCGGTCAATTTCGGGAATCTCTACATCGCGCCGCTGATTCCACGCCTGCTGCAGCAGAACCCGCAGCTCAGCGTGGAAATGATCCTGAGCGATCAGATCGAGGATCTCGTCGCTGAAGGATTCGACCTCGCAGTGCGCGTCGCAGACCGCCTCGACGACCAACTCGTCGCGCGGCCGATCGCGACCATTCGCTGGGTCGTATGTGCAAGTCCATCGTATCTCGCGCGGCGCGGCGTTCCCAGGCACCCTGACGAGCTGCAGCACCATCAGTGTCTCGTCCATCCGCAACTCACGCCGGAGAATGTCTGGCTGTTCGTTGTCGGGGACGAACCGCTGCGCGTGCGCGTGAGCGGTCCATTGCGCACCAACAACAGTCTCGCCCTGCTGAACGCTGCCGTCGGCGGGTTGGGCATCGCGATGTTGCCGACCTATCTGGCGGGATCGGCGATCGGCGCCGGCCGCTTGCGGCCACTATTGATCGATTGCGTGACGCCGCCGCAAGTCGCCACCGCAGTGTTTCCTGTCGGGAAGTTTCTGACTCCCAAGGTTCGCTATTTCATCGATTTCATGCGTGAGGCTTTCGGTGGCGCAGAGCGCGATCCGGAATGGGATGCATGGCTCGGATCGGCCTCGGGCGCTCGAGACGATCCCTCCCCGTGAAGAAGACCCGCAGGTGGATCGAAAGCCCGGTGCGCGCGCAGCGGAAGTTTGGAATCGGCCGGGAGCCGCATGCGCGGCCGGCGCCAACGGCACTGCAACGTGTGCGGCCATGCCGACTCCACCGCTCGGGTGGTCGGGTGCACGCATCCTCGAAGCCTCGTCGCACCGCTGCCTCGACCATCGGATGCCTGGCTGCCGAGTACGCTGCGCAATTCCGCATTGAAAAAATCAGGAATCCTCGAAGCCGTAGCAGAAAACCGTATCGCCGACGCTGCAGGCGAATGTGCGCTGCCGTTCGTAGGCGCCGAGGTCGCGCCTGCCGAACGCGTTGATCACGGTCGGCAGATCCACGTCGCGCGCATGATTGTCCAGATCGTGATCGTTGGCGGCGATGGTCGGCGCGAAGTCGATTCCTAGCGATGAAATCTGCAGGTGATAGTCGCCGTTGGCGCCGTCTACATAGGTCGGTGCGCCGGCGATGACGCTGCTGCTGGCGGGCAGCGTGCTGATGTCGCTCGACAACACATAATTGACGTGCAAGCCGGCAGGAGCGCCGCTGTACGCAAGTGCGAGGTTGCCGGGTTGATCGATGATGCTGTCGCCGATCTCCAGACCGCCTTCGGCGTGAATCGTATCGGTGGATAGAATCGTGTTGTTGGCCAGTGTGCAGTTGCGGATCTCGAGATTGCTGCCGCCGACGTTCACCAATTGACGGCTGAGCTGATTGTTGGTCGACAAGCAGTTTGACGCGACGGCGTCGTTGGCCGCGCCCGCGATCCGAATGGCGTATCCGCCGACGTTGCCCTGCATGGCGAATCGGTCACCGGTAAAGGTGGACGCATCGTCGACGCGGATGGCCGCGCCCAAGGTTGCGTTGCCCTGCGCATCCGTCGCGACGTTGCCATTGATCGTGTTGCAAGGCACGCCCGCGGCGCAGCGCCGAGCCGAAGAAGGCTGTCCACCGCAGCTATTGAGGACCACCAGGCCGCCGTCGGCAAAGGTCGGGTTTGAATCGTAGTCGAGATGGATCGCACTGCCTTCCGCTGCCGAATTGTTGTCGATGCGGAAGTCGAGCGCGCACAGGATGGCCTTGCTGAAGGTAAACGATCCGATCGTGCCGACATTGCCTTTGAGGTAGAACGCGCCGCCGCTGCTGGACGCGGAATTGTCCGTGATGCGCACCGGGCGCAGCGGATCCGTCGTGAACAAATTGACTTTGGCGTCGTCGTTTCCGCTGCTGGTGATCGCGACGCCGCCGCCGTATTTCGCATCGTTCGAGTAGACGAGGCCGACGCCCAGCCCCGGCGAACCGAGATCCGCATGTGCAGGGCCCACGACATTGAGGCCGCCGCCGTAGCCGTCGGGTGCGTGGTTGAGCGCGATCAGGGTGCTGTCTTGCACTGCCGCCAGGTAACTTTGTCCATCGATGCGGATGCCACCGCCGGAGTTGGCTGCGGAATTGCCGATGATCTGGCTGTAGATGTCCAGGGTGAGCACGGCTGGACCGCCGGAGCCGGTGAAGTTGATGCCGCCGCCGTAATCGGCCACGTTGTTCTTCACGGTCGTTGTGTCCAGCAGCAAGGATCCAGTGCCTTCGAAATGGATGCCGCCACCGTAGCCGCCGAGATTGTTGCCGGCTTCCACGCTCAGGTACTGCAGGGTCACGGCGCTGTCGCCGTGGATGTACAGCACACTGTCGCCGGCGTGGCCCGCGCCGCTGATCTTGATGCGCGGCGACGTCGGCGGTGGCGGTTCGAAGTACAGACCGCAGGGATTGTCGGTTCCCTTCAGGGTCACGCTCTTGCCATTGATGTCCAGATGCTGGGCGGTGTAGGTGTGCTCGCCCGTGATGACGATAAGGCTGTTTGGGCAATCCACGTGGTTGATCGCGGACTGGATGTCGTTGTCGGTGCATTGCGGGTCGCTAGCTGTGTCCCCGACATAGCGCAGGCAGTCTGCCATGGCCGAATGCGCGCCGATGAGGAGGAAGCCTGCAAGCGGGATCAGAATGCAACGGATCGATGTGGACATGACGCGTTCCCCAACAATGGCACGAGGCGGCCTGAGGGAAGTAACGGATTTTTTCGCAGGATTTGGACAGGGTGCGTGCAGGGACTGATCTGTGGGAGCAACTGCCCGCGGGGAGCAACTGCCCGTGAGAGCAATGATCTGTGGGAGCGGCTTCAGCCGCGATGCTTTTCGTGATGTGCAAAGGGAGCACGAGCATCGCGGCTGAAGCCGC
>JBDSXV010000183.1:0-6204 GCA_039926025.1 Dokdonella sp. | reverse complement strand
GGCATTCCCGGCGCACCTTCGCGCAAGGCTTGTGCCTGGCGATGCTGCTCTACCGCTTCGGCCGGATGGCCGGAAAGGCGCAGGACGATGCCGAGTTGATCCATGGTGAACGACACAAGCACGTGTTTTTCACCCAGCTGTTGGCGTCGGGCGTTCAGCACCTCACGAACCAACCGTTCTGACTCGACCAGGTCGCCCGATTCACGCAATGCAACCGCGAGGTTCGCTTTCGAGCCGAGCGCGAAAGGATGCTCTGGCTTGCCCTGCGCCATCCAGACGCCAAACGCCTGGCGGCTGTACTCGGCGCCGCCGGCGAAATCGTCCATGTGCATGTGCAGGACCGCAAGATTGTTCAAGGTCGCGGCCACGTCGGGATGCTGTTCGCCAAGCACGCGGCGCTGCATCGCCAAGGCTTCCAGATACAACGGTTCGGCGTCGAGATAGCGATTGAGGCGATCAAGCGCGCGCGCATGATTGACCAATGCGGTGGCAAGCAGCGGATGGTCTGCAGGCAACAAGCGACGATAGATCGCGGTCGCCTGCTCCAGCAGCGGCAGCGCATCGGCGGCACGGCCTGTCTGCATGCGGAACGCACCGAGATTGATCAGGTTCTCGGCAACGTCGAGATGGTTTTCGCCGTATATCGCTCGAAACATCGCGAGCGATTCTTCGGTCAGCGCGGCACCTTCGTCGAGCCGATGCATGTCGCTGTAGAGCACGGCCAGCTCGTTCAGGCCAGCCGCGATTCTTGCGTCCGGCGATTTCAGGGTCGCCCGGGAAATAGTCAGTGCCCGCTGCAATAGCGGCTCCGCTTTCTTGAAATCGCCTTGGCGACGTGCAATCTCGCCCTGTAGGGCGAGATCGCTGGCCGCTACAGCGCTATTCGCGCCTTTGCGCGCGCGATGGGCAGCCAGCGCAGATTCCGAACTTTTTCCGGCAGCCACATAGTCACCCTTCTCGTATTGAGCACGGGCAAGCTGCGCTGTGATGTCCGCCCTTGCCGAATCATCGGTCGTGGCGCCTTGGGAATCGAGTGACCGCTGGAGCAGCGCAATCGCGCGATCGTATTGGCCCAGCTCCAGATAGATCGCCCCCAGCACCGACGCGAAGCGTGCTGCCAATTCGGGCTGGTCGGTGAGTTGGGCGTCCAGTCGCTGGGCACCGGCATCGAGCACGTCCAGCGCGGTCAGCTTGACGCCGCCGGGCGCGCCCTTGGGATCGGCGACGCGGAACGTGTCGATGAGAAAACCTGTAACGGCCTCGGCCTGCCGCGCCTGCGCACGTGCACGCGCCGCTTCCAACAACGCGAATGCGGTCGCGGCAAACAACCCAAGCAATGCGAAGCTCGCAAAAGCGACGCCAAGACGATGGCGTCGCAGGAACTTGCCACTGCGGTAGACGACGCTGTCGCGTTGCGCGGCAATCGGGCGCCCATCCAGATAGCTGCGCAGATCCACTGCGAGCGCGTCCACGGTTGCGTAGCGTCGGTCCGGTTCGCGCCTGAGCGCCGTGAGCGCAATCGTGTCGAGATCGCCGCGCAAGCGGCGCGTCGACACCGGTCCATCGACCGCGACGCGTTTGCTCGGTGCTGGCGGCGCCGAGCTCTCGAGTCGTTTGCGGATTTCCTCCCGCGTCGGTGCATCACCGAGATCGTGCGGTCGTCGGTCGGTCAGCAATTCGTACAGGATCGCGCCCAGTGCGTAGACATCGGTCGCCGTGCTGACAGGCGCGCCGCTGAGTTGTTCGGGCGAAGCGTAGGCGGGTGTCAGCGGTCGATCCCGGGCATCGCCGGTTTGTGTTGCCTGACTCATTTCTCCGCCGAGCAGTTTGGCGATGCCGAAGTCGAGCAACTTCACGGCTCCACTCGACGTGATCAGCACATTCGAAGGCTTCAGGTCGAGGTGGACCACCAATTGACGATGAGCAAACTGGACTGCGGAGCAAATATCCAGAATCAGCCGGATCCGATCTTCCAGTCCGAGTTGGAGCTGCGCGGCGTAACGCAACAACGGCAGGCCTTCGACATGTTCCATCGCGAAATACGGCAGCCCGTCAGCGGCTATGCCGCCGTCGAGCAGGCGTCCGATATGCGGATGTTCCAGGCGTGCAAGGATCTGGCGCTCGCGCCGGAAGCGCGCCAGCACCGCTTCACTGTCCATGCCGCGCTTGATCAGTTTCAGCGCCGCACGCTGTTCGAACTCACCATCAGCCCGTTCGGCCAGCCATACCACGCCCATGCCGCCGCGACCGAGCTCTTCGATGAGGCGCCACGGGCCGATGCGCTCGCCGGCGCGAACGCTCTGGACGTCGTCGTTCTCCGCCCAATCCGCGACGGCGCTGTTGCGCGCGGAAACCAGGCCCTGATCAAATCGTTCCGCGCCTTCATCGGCGACCAGCAATGCTTCGACTTCGCCACGCAAGCGGGCATCGTCGCCGCAAAGGCGATCGAACAAGCTGGCGCGCGCATCGATCGGCGTATCGACCATCTCATCGAAGATCGCGCCGATACGCTGCCAGCGTCGGGCATCCACGACTAGTCCTGCGACGATTCGTAGCCGAGCCGATCGACCAGAAACGCGCGCGTGCGCCGCCAGTCGCGGAATACCGTGCGTTCGGTCACTCCTTGCAGTTGCGCGATGTCGGCGATCTCAAGGCCGCCGAATACACGCCATTCCACCAACTGGCCTGCACGCGGGTCGATTTGCGCGAGGTGCGTCAACGCTTCGTCGAGCGCGACGATGTCCACCATTTCCGCCGCGACGCCGATCTCGTCGTTCAAGCCGGTGACTGAGAGTGCTCCACCGCGCTTGATGCGTGAGCGATAGCGCGAGTGATCGACGAGAATCTGGCGCATGGCGCGCGCGGCGAGTGAAAGGAAATGCACGCGGTCGTAAGGCTGTGCTTCCGGCGCGCCATGCAGCTTGAGATACACCTCATGCACCAGGGCCGTGGTGTCGAGCGTGACCGGGCTGCCCGCTGCGCGCCGCTGGCCACGGGCGATCCGGCGCAACTCCTGATACACGAGCGCGAACAGTGCTCCGCCATCAGCCGATACGGTACCTTCCACAGAGATGTTCACGCATTTCCGATGTCGGGACAGGACTGATGCCGGACGATACGTCGCCCGGCGTGGGCCGTCTGTCATCGATGGTACTGGGTTTTCGTGCGTTGCGTTGTTGCGCATCGGGCGCACCCACAGGTTGCGCCGGGCAATCGACGCCCTCGCTCGGAGCGGTTCGACTGACGCTGGATCGACGTGTGTTTTCATGGCATGCGACGACAGCATCCACTCGAATTCCGGCACGACGCATTCAATACCGGGCTTCAGTCGAATCCGTTCGCAAAAATCCGGTCGCTGACGTACACCGGACTTGCGATCCAGCCGGACGAACCGTTCGCCGCACCGGTACTCGTCAAGCCCATCGCTTTCAAATAGAACGGCGCGCCGTTGATGTTGTCGTTTGCGGTTGCCTGCCAGCCATTGGCGATACGCGTCATCGGTCCCGCCACGGTGTAAGCAAGACCATCGCTCGAATGCAGAAGGGTCGGCGGCAGCGCCAGCTCTGCGCCGTCGCCGCTGCGCATCCAGGTGGCGATCACGCTGCTGCCGGAGGCTTGCCCGCTGAGTTTGCTGACGACGGCATCACCGGTAACGATGCGCGCAGCGAACTGGCGGGACTGGCCCGCAGCGAGAGTAAAGTTGCCGATTGCGATGGTGTTGCCATCGGCTTGCGCGGCGAGTCCGAAAATGTAGCCGTTGGGATCGCCGGCATCGAAATTGAAATTCAAGTCGACGAACCCAGCATCGAGCGTGCCGTTCGCGTTCAAGCGCGCCAGAGCATGCCGCGGCTGCCCATCGATCAGCTGGAACTGGCCGCCGAACATCAGCTTTCCGTTCGGCTGCAACGCGAGCGTGTTCGTGCCACCGTCGGTGTACATGTCGGCATACGCGATATCGAGCGTGCCGCTCGCGGACAGCTTTGCGACAGGACGTAGCGATTGGTCATCGCTGGTCCGGTAGGAGCTGCCGACATAGATCGAGCCGTCAGGCGCGACAACGATCGCGCTGACGGTTGTGGCGGAAGGGTCGATCGGGAACGCGGCATCCAGCGCTCCGCTGGCGCTGAAGCGTGCGATCGAGCCGATCGCCGAATTCCCCGTGATCCCCAGGAAGTAACCGCCGACGAGGACGCTGCCGTTCGCCTGCAACGCTATTGCGCGCGCCGGTCCGCAGCAGATCTGCGTGTCGACGAAACTGCCGTCGAGGGCGCCCGTTGTCGTGAAGCGTGCCGCGTAGGCGCGTGCGGTCGTGCCGACGTTCTGAAAATCGCCCGCTGCGAGCGCCTTGCCGTCGGGCTGCAAAGCGATCGCCCAGACATCCGCGTCGAGATTCGGATCGAGGAAACTGGCATCGATCGAGCCGTTGGCGTTCAAGCGTGCGAGGTGGTGTTGCGTGTGGCCCGCGACCTCGATGAAGGAGCCGCCGATGAGGATCTTTCCATCAGCCTGCACTGCGAGGGCTTTTACTTCCGCGCTGACTTCCGGCTCGATAAACCCCGCATCTTTGGACCCGTCCGTATTCAATCGCCGGACGCCAACCAGCGTGCTGCTCGGGACATCCAGAAAGTAGCCGCCGATGAGAACCTTGCCATCCGCCTGGATCGCCAGGGTGGTTGGTGCTGTCTGCGGCTGCGGGTTGAAGGCGTCGATGGTCTGCGCCGACACCAAGGGGTCAGCGGCAAGGATGACGGAAATCGCCAACGATGTTCGGCCGGCCAGCACACGGATACGGAGTCTCGCCCTTTGAGCGAACGTGCGAAAACGGGTCGGCAATTCCACAACTCACCTCAACAGGTCGGCATCGGATGGATGCGTTGCTGTGGGTTACGACATTCGGCGCACCTTACTGACATGCGCGCCACGAAACTTCCGGCCAGAGCGTGCTTGGCCAACCAGGGGGCTTGCGCGCCAGTAGCATTCGCTACGGCGATGAATCCCGACGTTTGCGCGCTGGTTCATCGATCCAAGCCTTCAGCGGATAGGTCAAGCATGCGGTCAAAGCTGGCGATGCATCACATAGATGTCGGTCGCGCCATCTGCGACATGACGAAACGCGCCGGGAACCCGACCAACGATCTGGAAGCCGTGACGCTGCCACAAACGCACTGCACCCTGGTTGCTGGCGACGACGAAATTGAATTGCATGGCGGTGAAGCCGGCGCGGCGCGCCTGCTCCATCGAGTGCTCGCACAGCGCCGAAGCAATGCCTTGGCCGCGTGCGTGCGGTGCGACCATGTAGCCGGCGTTGGCGACGTGATCGCCAAGACCGGGTTGATTGGGTCGCAGCATGTACAGGCCGAGTGCCTCGCCGTCGCGTTCGGCGACGAAGCAGCGGCTGGGTGGCGTGAGCCACATCGCACGAGCCTGATCCCGGGTAAGGTCGGGTGGATAGCTGTAGGTGTCGCCCGCGGCAATGACGCGCTGGAAGATCGGCCATGCGCGATCGAATCCGGCGCCATCGACTTGCCTGATCGTCAACGCTTCCGCCATGGATCAGGCAGCGTCGCGTTGGTCGCTCATCTCGACGCGGCCGCGCAGCGAGTTCACCATCGCGTCGGTGATCGTCACGTCGACGAACTGGCCGATCAGGCGCGCGGGGCCGGCGAAATTCACGTTCCGCATGTTCTCGGTCTTGCCGGTCAGCTCACTTGCGTCGCGTGCGCTGGGGCCTTCAACGAGCACGCGCTGCACCGAGCCGACCATCGCGACACCGATCCTCTTCGCGTTCACGTTGAGCGCTGCCTGCAGGCGCGCGAGACGTTCCTGCTTGACCGTGTCAGGGGTATCGTCGGCGAGGGTTGCGGCCGGCGTACCGGGACGTTTGGAATAGATGAAGGAAAAACTCTGGTCGAAGCCTACGTCCTCGACCAGTTTCATCGTCTTGTCGAAATCGGCGTCGCTCTCGCCTGGAAAACCGACGATGAAATCGGACGAGACGCAGATGTCAGGTCTTACGGCGCGCAGCTTGCGGATCTTCTGTTTGAACTCGAGCGAGGTGTAACCCCGCTTCATCGCCGCAAGGATGCGATCGGAACCCGATTGCACCGGCAGGTGCAGGTAGTTCGCCAGCTGTGGCACGTTCGCGTACGCCTCGATCAGCGAGTCGGAAAACTCCAGCGGATGCGAGGTGGTGAAGCGGATGCG
>JBDSXV010000182.1:0-11250 GCA_039926025.1 Dokdonella sp. | reverse complement strand
TTGGGTCGTCGCTGAGCTGGAATTTTGCACCCTACGGCCCCGCAGGTTGGGCCGCGATCGATCTGGCGAGCGGCGACACGCTTGGCCATGCGATGCGTGCAGCCGCGAACGGCTACGTGCTGCACGGCCTGCCCGTCACCGGCTTCATGGTCTACAACATCATCAACGCGAATGCGGCGCCGGGAAAACTCGCCAACTACGGCGGTTCCTACGTGCATCGCTCAACCGTTGCCTGCACCTCGGGCTCGCCTGCGGCGGCGTGTCCCTGAGCGAAATATCGCGCCATCGCACATGCGCCGCTGGAACAAGGACCTCATCATGAAAACACGCACGCTGGTTGTCGCTACGCTCATCGCCATTGCCTGCTCAGCGGGAGTCGCGCAGGCCGTCACCTTGAATCCCAAAGGCCTGGGTCAGGTGTTGATCTTTCCGTACTACACGGTCAACAAGGGGCAGGACACCCTGCTTTCGGTGATCAATACGTCCACTGTCGGTTCTGCCTTCAAACTGCGTTTCAACGAAGGCATGAACGGGCGCGACGTGTTGGAATTCAATGTGCTCCTGTCACCGCACGACGTATGGACCGCGCGCATCAGCCAGCTTGCCAATGACGGTGGCGCTGCTGTGTTCACCAGCGACCACAGCTGCACGTACCCGCCGATCCCGCCGGGCGGCCAGCCGTTCCGCGCCTCCGCGTATGCCGGTGGCAGCGCGTTCCCGGCCGACGGCGGTCCGACCACGGTTGCGCGCACGCGTGAAGGGTCCATCGAGATCATCGAACTGGGCGCGATCATCCCCGGCAGCGATCTCGACGACACAACGACGCATGTGCAACACGGTAACCCGAACACCGGAGTTCCCGCCTGCGACGCAGCTTTGATCGGCAACGGTGCAAATGCATATGTCGATGTTCCGCTTGGCGGTCTGTTCGGTTCGGCGTCGATCGTCAATGTCGGCGAAGGAACGTTCTTTTCCTATAGCGCCGACGCGATCGCGGGATTCACCGATGTGCATCTCTTCAGCGGCTCATCCGGATTCGTTCCAACGTTGCAGCAAGCCAATACTGCGGACTCAGCGTCTGCCGTCGGTGCGGTCGCGCATGTCGCGTCGAACAACGGAAACATGCTCGCGCTCGATTACGCGAACGGCATCGACGCGGTCAGCGCCGTGTTCATGGCCGATGAGATCTACAACGAATATCTGGTTGCCGCCGGACTTGGTGCGAATACCGATTGGGTGGTCACCTTTCCGACCAAGGCGTTCTACACCGACCCGTTCTACAACCCGATCACCGCCAATCCCCCGTTCCACGAGTTGTTTCATGCGCCGGGCGTTTCCAACATCGAAGTGGGAGCGTCGACCTTCGATCAGGAGGAGGGCTATGTCTTTTCTTCCGGCGGCGAAGTCGACCCACCGATCCCGCCGCCGCCGCTGCCGCTGCCCTACGTAGTGAACGTGATCAGCTTCGTCAACGGCGTGGCTTTGCCTGGCAACCTGATTTCCGGCGTGTTCGGGTCAACGCTGACGTCCAGTCTCGCTCCGTACGGCGATGCCGGCTGGGTAGTGCTGGACCTGGCTTCCGGCGATAGCGCCAGCCATTCGCTTCGCCCCGCTGCAAACGGATACGTACTGCATGGCCTGCCGGTCACCGGCTTCATGGTCTACAACATCATCAACGCGAACGCAGCGCCGGGGAAACTCGCCAATTACGGTGGCACCTACGTGCACCGTGCGAGCCTGTCCTGTATTCGCAGTGTCACGGACATGAACGTTTGCCCATGATCGCATCACAGGCTGGCGATGGACCGGGCCATGATTTCCGCGGTGGGTTGCAGCGTCGTTGGGCCTGGCGCATGTCGCCAGCGATTACCGTGCGGCGTTCGGCGAGATTCACCGAAGCTGTTCCCGTGCGAGATGAGATTGCCATGTACAAGAACACGTCCGTTGCCATAGCTCTCGCCTTGTCCGCGATGCTCGCGAGCACGCCGGCGTCGGCGCTCAGCCTCAATCCCCGTGGCCTTGGTCAGGTACTGCTGTTTCCGTACTACACCGTCAACAAAAACCAGGACACGCTGCTGTCCGTGATCAATACGTCGGAGCATGGGAAGGTCGCCAAAGTACGCTTCCTCGAAGGCTACAACGGCCGTTCCGTGCTCGAGTTCTTCGTATTTCTCTCCGCGCACGATGTATGGACGGCAACCTTAGGCCAGGCCGCCGCAGACGGCGGAGCAAAGATCGTCACGCACGACGCAAGCTGCATCTATCCACATGTCGACGAATCAGGCAACGACATGCGCGTCCAGGGAATTGCGTTCCGGCCGTTCGCCTATGCCTCCATCTCCGATGGCGGCCCGACATCGATTGCGCGCACCCGCGAAGGTCATTTCGAAATTGTTGCGGATGGCGACATCATCCCCGGCAGCCCAACCGACCTGCGCGTCTCGCATGTGCAAAACGGCACACCCGGCGGTGGGAGACCTTCCGGCTGCGATGCACTGCCTGGCAACTTCGGCAACGACCTGGTCACGCCGACCAGCGGCCTTGCCGGCTCGGCCACGATCATCAACGTCGGCGAAGGCACGTTCTTCGCGTACAACGCGCAGGCCATCAGCGGCTTCACCAGCGTGCCTTTCACGAGCACATCGGCCGGCTCGCAGAGCGCCGATACCCTGGCGCAGGCGAATACAGGCGATTCGAACATTGCCGGCGCCGCTGCGGTCGCAAGCGTGCCAGCCGGCGCCGATGCGACACTGGAACTGGGCTACACGCGCGGAGTCGATGCGGTCAGCGCGGTGCTCATGGCCGATTCGCTCTACAACGAATATCTGGTCGCGGACGGGCTCGGCGCCAATACCGACTGGATCGTCACGTTTCCAACCAAGAAGTTCTATGCCGATCCCTTCGTCGTACCGCAGGCGCCGCTGGCGCCATTCGTCGAAAGATTCAATGCGCACTCCAACGTCCTGGTGGTCGGCGACCTCTACGACCAGGAGGAATTTCACCTGACCACCGGTATTCCGCCGGAGGGCTGCGGTTTTCTGTGTCCGTCGTTTGTGGCGCTGCAGTTTCCGTATGAGGTCAACGTGCTCAGTTTCCTGCGCCGTGGGAATGCCGGCGATCCTTCTGGCGTCGTCGGTTCACAGCTCGCCACGAACGTGGTGCTGTTCAACAACGCGCCATACGGCGACGCCGGCTGGTTGAGGATCAACCTCAATTCAAGCGATGAACCACACAGTCTGCCCGGTGGCATGAGCGCAGCAGGCAAACGCTACTTCCTGCACGGGCTGCCTGCCGCCGGCTTCATGACTTACGCCGTCATCAATGGCAACGCCGCCCCTGGGAAACTCGCCAACTATAGCGGTGCGTTTACGCATCGGGAAAGCGCGTCATGCGAACACGACGGCGACGTCTCGACCGGTGGCGATCCTTGCACCTGAACGCTCGCGCCGGGACGATATTGCTCCTGGACCACCGATAGTGGTCCGGTAAAAGCCTTCTCAGGCGCTCAAGTGCGCAGCGCAGACACCGATGACGATCGCCGCATAGATGCCGGCGATCACGTCGTCGAGCATCACGCCCAACCCGCCCTTGACGTGACGATCCGCCCACGACACCGGCCACGGTTTCCACACGTCGAACAGGCGGAACAACACGAACGCGACAATGATCCACGTCCAGCCGCGCGCGATCCAGAGCAGCGGCGCGAGCGCAATCCACTGGCCGACGAATTCGTCCCAGACGATGACGCCTGGATCTTCGATGTGCAGCTTTGCAATCACGACATTCGACGCCCACACACCCAGTGCGAACGCGAGTGCGACGATCAGCGCGAACAGCGGCCACGAAAGTTCGCGCAAGGCGAACCACGGCAGCAAAGCGGCAGCGGAGCCGGCTGTGCCGGGCGCCAAGGGACTCAAGCCGGACCCGAATCCGCTCGCGATCCAGCCTGCGGGATGACCAAGGATCGCGCGTCGTTGCTGCGGGTCGAGCCTCACGCGAAGTGGTCCCAGCCGCGACGGCGCAGCGCGATTTCGCCGCCGTCCGCGTCGAGCAGGCGCACGCCCTGTCCTGCGACGACGCGGCCTATCCGTGTCGCGCCGCCACCCAGTCGCGCAAGGTCGCGCTGCATGTCGGCGACGCGCGCAGCGGGCACGCAGAATGCGAGTTCGTAGTCGTCGCCGCCGGTCGCCTGTAGCGCGAGGCGTTCGTCCGCGTCGAACAACGCAAGCAGCGACGATGACGCCGGCAATTGCAGTGCGTCGATCTCGATGCCGACACCACTGCCTGCGGCAACGTGACCGAGGTCGGCGACCAGGCCGTCCGAGACATCGATGCACGCGGATGCGAATTCGCGCAAGGCGACGCCGACCGCGATTCGCGGTGTCGGCCGGCTCAGTCGTTCAATCAGGTATTCGCGCGTATCCGGCGCCGCGTTGAACAAGGCCTGCGCCTGCGGATCGCGAGAATCCAGGCAACGCAGACCCGCGGCTGCATCGCCGAGTGACCCGGTGACAAAAACAAGATCGCCGACCTGCGCGCGATCGCGACGCAGGGCGCGATCGGGTGGCAGGAAGCCGTGCGCGACGACGGTCACGCTCAACGGGCCGCGCGTGGTATCGCCGCCCACGAGCGCAACGTGATGCTGTGCGGCGAGTTCGGCAAAGCCGTCAGCGAAATCCGCGACAAAAGTGCGATCGGATTCCGGCAGGGTCAGCGCAAGCAACGCCCAAGCCGGTGTCGCACCCATCGCGGCAAGGTCGCTGAGATTGACCGCAAGCGACTTCCAGCCGAGATCACGTGCGCGCGTCTGCGGCGGGAAATGCACGCCGGCGACCATGGTATCGGTGCAGGCAACAAGATCGTGGCCAAGCGGAACGCCGAGAATCGCGGCATCGTCGCCGATGCCGAGGCGGACGTCCGTGCGCACGACAGCGCAGCGTTCGCGGATCAGATCGATCAGATCGAATTCCATGTCACCCCACGGATCGCGATTGAGACGGCCGTCCGTTCGCGCGACGGCATCGCGGCTGAAGCCGCTCCCACAAAAGGCAGTTGCTCCTGCAGAATGATTGCTTCGCCTGCTCGATCCGGTCGCCCACTTGCTCTGTGGGAGCGGCTTCAGCCGCGATGCTCCAGCGCATCACTCATTCACCCAGTCCACTTCAACGCCGCGTGCCGTACTCGGCGGAGCGCCACGTTGCCGCGAGCTTGTCGAGCACGCCGTTGACATAGGTGTGACCGTGGTCTGCGCCGAAGCGCTTGGTCGTCTCGACCGCTTCGTTGATGACCACGCGGTATGGCACGTCGGGGCGTTCACGCAATTCGTAGGCGGCAATGCGCAAAGCCGCACGTTCGATCGGATCCACGCGCTCGACTTCGCGATCGAGGAACGGCAGGAATGCCGCGTCGAGCTCGGCGTGCAGGCGCGCGACGCCGCGAACGAGATCCTCGAAGTATTCGAGATCGGCGATCTGCATGTCCTGCTCATGGCGGAACTGATCAATCACGCCTTCGATGCGGTTGCCACTCATCTGCCATGCATAGATGGCTTGCAGCGCACGACGGCGTGCACGCGAGCGCGCCGCAAGATCGATGCCGGTCGGGCGAGGTGCGTTCGTCACAGTTGTCTCCACAAATCGGCCATTTCCAGTGCGGCGAGTGCGACTTCCTCACCCTTGTTACCCTGCGCACCGCCGGCGCGTGCTTCGGCATCTGCGTGCATTTCAACAGCCAGGACGCCGTTGAGCACGGGTACGCGGTGTTCGAGCGCGACGCGCATCAGGCCCTCCGCACAGCCATCGGCGACATGTTCGTAGTGGCGCGTATCGCCGCGCACGACGCAGCCGAGCGCAAGGATCGCAGCGCAACCGCCACCGGCGGCGAGCTTCGCAGCTGCCTGGGGAATTTCCCACGCACCGGGTACGCGGACCAGATCGACCGCGGCGTCGTCAACGCCGTGCTCGCGTAGCGAGCGCAGCGCGCCATCGACCAGCGCATCGACGATGCGCGGATTCCAGCGGCTGGCGACGATCGCGTAACGCGCATCGGCAACCGGCCGCAATTCGCCGGAGTACGTGGTCATGTCGACGCGACCGCCTTGATTCGTGACGCGCAGTTTAACCGCCCTGCGCCCGCTCGGGGCGAACGGAGACCGGCAAGGGACTCATACGCGAGCAACGGTCTGTGGGAGCCGCTTCAGCCGCGATGCTTCCTGCACGATCGGGAGTTCATCGGCGCGCGGACCCGGATTCCTCATGCTCGCCTCTTCGCCCCCTTGAAGGGGAGGGCTTGAGCAAGCTGCCTTGAAGTCCTCCCCTTCAAGGGGAGGATTCAGGTGGGGATGGTGTCGCCCGGCGCAGCAACATCCATCGCGCGTGACCTCGCTCCTACGACGCGCTGCTATCCGCGATGTCCTCGTAACCGGCCACTTCCAGCCCGAACGCCGCCAGCCCCACCAGCTTGCGCGGCGTGCCCAGCACGAGCAGCCGGCGCACACCGAGATCGGCGAGGATCTGTGCCCCAAGGCCTAGCCTGCGCCATTGCGAAGGGCCATCCGGTTCCGCCATCGCGGTGCCGCGCAGGCGCTCGAGCAAGGCATCCGGGCTGTCGTCGCTCGCAAGCACGACGACGACGCCGCGATCTTCCGCGGCAATCCGTCGCAGCGCCGCTGTCACGGTCAGGCCGAGGTCGTCGCGTTTCAGATGCAGCACATCGGACAAGGTATTGCGCACATGCACACGCGCGAGCACCGGCGCATCGCCGGCGATCGCTCCACGCACGAGCGCGTAGTGCAGTTCGCGCGCGAGCGCATCGCGATAGGCGACGAGATGGAACGGCCCGAATTCGGTGTCGATGTCGGTCGCATGCACGCGCTCGACGGTCTTCTCGGTTTCCAGGCGATAGCGGATCAGGTCTGCGATCGTTCCGATCTTCAGGTCATGTTTCGCCGCGAATACTTCCAGTTCAGGCCGGCGCGCCATGGTGCCGTCTTCGCTGAGCACTTCGACCAGTACGCCGGCCGGCTCCAACCCCGCGAGCGCAGCGAGATCGCAGGCCGCCTCCGTGTGGCCGGCACGCGCGAGCACGCCGCCCGGTTGTGCGGCAAGCGGGAAAATGTGTCCCGGCTGCACGATGTGCTGCGGACCCGCGTGGGGGCGTACGGCGGTCTGGATCGTATGCGCGCGATCGTGCGCCGAAATGCCTGTGGTGACCCCTTCGGCAGCCTCGATCGATGCGGTGAAATTCGTGTGATGCGGCGAGGTGTTGGTGTCGACCATCGGCTTGAGGCCGAGCTGCCGACAACGCGCACGCGTCATCGACAGGCAGATCAGTCCCCTGCCCTCGCGCGCCATGAAGTTGATGTCTTCGGGCCGCGCCTTTTCGGCGGCCATGATCAGGTCGCCTTCGTTCTCGCGGTCCTCGTCGTCGACGATGACGACCATGCGGCCGGCGCGGATATCGGCGAGGATTTCCGGGATGGTCGCGAAACTCATCGCTGCTCTCCTGTCGTGCGATCACCAAACAACCTCTCGACATAGCGCGCGACGAGATCGACTTCAAGATTGATCGCATCGCCCGCCTTGCGCGCGCCGAACGTGGTGACATGCAGCGTGTGCGGTATCAGGGTGACGCCGAAGGTGCCGCGCTCGACCGTGTTGACCGTGAGGCTGGTGCCATCGACGCAGATCGATCCCTTGACCGCGATGTAACGCATCAGCTCCGCTGGCGCGTCGAAGGTCCAGCGCTGTGAAGCGCCATCGTCCTTGATGTTCGCGACATGTCCGATGCCATCGACATGTCCCGAAACCAGGTGACCGCCGAGGCGATCGGCAAGCCGCAGCGATTTCTCGAGGTTGACGCGATCGCCGACGACGTACGTTCCGAGCGTCGTGCACGCGAGCGTTTCGACCGAGACATCCGCCGCGAATGTCGCGCCATCGAGCGCCACCGCCGTCAGGCAGACGCCGCCTACCGCGATGCTGTCGCCGAGCGCGACGTCGCCGAGGTCGAGACGCGATGCGTCGATCACGATGCGCGCGTCGGCACCACGCTGTTCGATCGCCGCGATGCGACCGACCGCCTGGACAATTCCGGTGAACATGGTTTTCTCCGTTCTTGGGTCTAGTTCGCTCGCAGCAGCAGGCGAATGTCCTCGCCTACCTGACGCTGATCCACCTGTCGCAGCTTCCAGCGCGCACTCATCTCCGATATCGCCGGCAAGGAGAGCAAAGGCCGCGCGGAATCGCCAAGCAGAACCGGCGCCACATAGAGCAGCAATTCATCGACGAGACCCGCGGCAAACAATGCGCCGCACAATGTGGGGCCCGCCTCGACCTGCACTTCGTTCATGCCGCGTGCGGCGAGCAGGCGCAACACTGCATTCAAATCGAGGCCGCGCTCGCTGCTTTCAACCGCGGCGCGCTCGACATTCGCGAAGCGATCGTCGACGACGAGCGCGTCAATTGCATGCAACAGTAGCGTCGGAGCATGGCCGTCGAGCAAGTTCGCGCCGCGCGGGGTCAGCAGTTGGCGATCAAGCACGACGCGCAACGGCGACAGCACGGCTTGCTCCCTCTGCCCGCCCGAGAAAGGGCCGCGGTGAAGGGAAGTGTCCGACCCGCGCACTGCGTGCGCGTCCCCCTCACCCTCCCCTCTACCCGCTGGGGAGAAGGTCTCAAAAGCCCGCACGGTCAGGCTCGGATCATCCGCGAGCACCGTTCCCGTTCCGGTCAGGATCGCCGAACTACGCGCACGCCAGCGCTGCACATCCGCGCGCGCCGCCTCACCCGTGATCCACTTCGATTCGCCATTCGCGAGCGCGGTGCGCCCATCGAGGCTCATTGCCAGCTTGACTCGTATCCAGGGCCGGGCGCGTTCGATGCGGCTGAAGAATCCTCGATTGAGTTCGCGCGCCGCCTCGCGCATGAGGCCGGTTTCGACGGCGATACCTGCCGCGCGCATGCGGTCGAGCGCGCTTCCGGCACGCTGGAACGGGTCTTCGCTCGCGATCACGACGCGCGCGATGCCCGCGGTGATCAGTGCATCAGCGCACGGCGGCGTTCGACCGTGCAGTCCACAGGGCTCAAGCGTCACGTAGGCGGTCGCATCGCGCGCGCGCTCAGCCGCTTCGGCGAGCGCAACGATCTCGGCATGCGGACCGCCCGCGTATCGGTGCCATCCCTCGCCAACGATCTTGTCGCCATGCGCGAGGACACAACCGACACGCGGATTGGGTTGTGTCGTGCGGAGTCCGCGTTCGGCAAGACGCAAAGCCTGCGCCATGTGCGCGTGATCGCACGCCGGGGACACGATCGGTCACCCCTTGTTCTTGCGTTGCACGACGTCGCCGAGCAAGGGTAGCTGCAGCCCTTCCATCGTCGGGATGTCGCGCTCCAGTCGTTCGATTTCCTCCCGGAACGCCTGCACATCCTCAAAACTGCGATAGACCGAGGCGAAACGTACATACGCAACATGATCGAGTTGCTTCAGCTCTCGCATCACGAGCTCGCCAATGCGCAACGAAGGCACCTCGCGTTCACCGCTGCGGCGCAGGTCCTCGACCACGGCGCGCACCGCCGCGTCGACCTTCTCGCTACCAACCGGGCGCTTCTGCAGCGCACGCCTGAAACCGGTGCGGAGTTTTACTTCGTCGAACATCTCGCGTCGGCCATCGCCCTTGACCACGCTGGGCAGTTTTATTTCGGCTGTTTCGAACGTATTGAAACGTTCGCTGCACTTCTCGCATTCGCGGCGGCGACGGATCGTCGCACCGTCCTCGGATACGCGCGAGTCGATCACGCGCGTGTCTTCGTGCTGGCAAAAGGGGCAATGCATCGGTCAGGCCGCGATATGCACGTGGATACGCGCGGCAATCGCTGCGACGAACGCACGTGCGAGCGGCGGGCACGCGCCGACCAGGGCGACGCGCTCATGCTGGAACAGCGTGGCGACAAAGAACGGGTGATCGTTGAGTTCGATCGCTCGCGCGTCGTCCTGGTCATCCATCGCCGTGATGCGCAACGGTCCCGCGCTGATTGCAGCGCGGAAGTCAGCGGCAAGGCCGTAGCGGCAGTGATAGGCCTCTTCGATGCGATCGGTGGCGTAGGCAACGGCGATGCGCGATCCCGCCATCAGGTTTACCGCGTCGCGTACTTCGACCAATGCGCAGCTCAAAGGGACGATGACGGCACGCGCGGCATCCGGCGATGTCTCGGCGTGCTCCGCGTCGCTCCAGCCGAGCACATTGCGAGCGTATTCGATGACGGCGTGCTGGAATCCGCCACAGGTGCCCATGAATGGAATGGCATGCTCGCGCGCGTGGCGAATCGCCGCCAGCGCACCGTCCACGTTCCGATACGGACTGCCCGGCACGCACCAGATACCATCGAGCCGTGACAGGTCGCTCGCATTGCCAACGGCATCGGTACCGATCCAGGCGACGTCCACATCGACCTCGCAGGCCGCGGCGGCAAGCCCGAGCGCGAGCGGGATCGCGTGATGCGCGACGACATCATCGTCGCGATCACCGACCAAACCGATGCGCAAGGCTTCCTTCATGGCAGCCTCAGCCGTACACCGGATACTTCTTGCACTGCGCTGTTACGTTGTCGCGCACTTTTGCGATGGTTGCTGCATCGCCTGGCGTGTCGAGCACATCGCAGATCCAGTTGGCGAGATCGATGCAATCCTGCTCGCCATAGCCACGCGTGGTCACCGCCGGCGTGCCGATGCGTAATCCAGATGTGATGAATGGTTTGCGCGGATCGTTCGGTACCGCGTTCTTGTTGACCGTGATATGCGCAAGGCCCAGCGCTTCTTCCGCGTCTTTGCCGGTGACATCCTTGCCGATCATGTCGACCAGCATCAGATGGTTTTCGGTGCCGCCGGAAACGATCTTGTAGCCGCGCCCGATGAAGGTTTTGGCCATCGCCTTGGCGTTCTTGACGACTTGTGCCTGATATACCTTGAACTCCGGCTCCAGCGCTTCCTTGAACGCGACCGCCTTGGCCGCGATCACGTGCATCAGCGGGCCGCCCTGGATGCCGGGGAAGACGATCGACTGCAATTTCTTCTCAATCTCCGCGCCAGCACCCTTTGCCACGATGATGCCGCCGCGCGGTCCACGCAGCGTCTTGTGCGTCGTCGACGTGACCACGTGCGCATGCGGCAGCGGGCTCGGGTAGACACCTGCGGCAACCAGGCCAGCCACATGCGCCATGTCGACGAAGAACAGCGCGCCGACGGAATCGG
>JBDSXV010000181.1:0-17394 GCA_039926025.1 Dokdonella sp. | reverse complement strand
AGCTTTTTGATCAAAAGCATCGCGGCTGAAGCCGCTCCCACAGACAGTTGATCCCACAAACCAAATGCTTCGTCCGGTGCTCGCGCTTGGCAGATGATTTGCGGTTCGCTGGCCCATCAAACGCATGAATCCAGCCGCGTCGACCCTGTCCCGCCCCCGCAGGAGCGGCTTCAGCCTCTCCTGCGGGGGCGTCTCGCCGCTCAGGGATACTCGGGCTTCTGTTCACGCGAAATCAGCGCGCGCATGCCTTCGGCGGGCGTCAGTTCCTCGTGCAGCACGCGCTGTACCAGTGCGGTGATTGGCAGCTCGACGCCGTGTTCGTTCGCGAGCTTCATGACGGTGTCGACGGTCTGCACGCTTTCGACGACCTGGCCGATTTCGGCGATCGCCTGCTGCAGTCCGACGCCCTTGCCGAGTGCAAGGCCGAGGCGACGATTGCGCGAAAGATCGCCGGTGCAAGTCAACACGAGATCGCCGAGTCCGGCCAGCCCCATCAAGGTTTCCGGTCGGGTACCAAGCGCCGCGCCTAGGCGCAGCATTTCGGCGAGTCCGCGCGTGATCAGGCCCGCGCGAGCGTTGAGTCCGCATTGCATGCCGTCGGCGACGCCGGTCGCGACGGCGAGCACGTTTTTCATGGCGCCCCCGAGTTCGGCGCCGAGCACATCGCTGCCTGTATAGGCGCGGAATCGTGGCGAATGCAGTTGCTGCGCGACCGCGAGCGCGAATTCCGCGTCGGCCGAATGCACCGTCAGCGCAGTCGGCAAGCCCATGGCGACTTCGCGTGCGAACGAAGGTCCGGTCACCACCGCGCCGGCGTGGCCTGGCAGGGATTGCGCGACGAGTTCGTGCAGGAAACGCCCGGACGCGGGATCGAATCCTTTGGTGGCCCAGGCGATGCCGACGCCGTCTGCGACCCATGCGGCGATCGTATCGAGCAGTTCGCCAAACGCGTGGCTCGGCACGGCGATGAGAATGGTGCCGGCATCGCGCACCGTCGGCTCGATCATCGCCGACAGTTGCAGGCTGGGTGGGAATTGGAGATCGGGCAGGTAGCGCGTATTGCGCTGCGCCGTCGCCATGTCAACGATGGCCTGCGGCGTGCGGCCCCAGAGCGTGGTCGGCACGCCATTGCGAGCAAGCTGCACGGCAAGAGCCGTGCCCCACGAGCCGGCGCCGAGTACCGCGACCGGTCGTGGGCTGTTCATCGTCGAACCTGCGCCGACGTCGGATTATTGCAGTACGGACGTCGCGCTTTCGGCCGGCGCTTCTGCGCGGCGACGCATCTGGTCTGCATACAGCTGATCGAAGTTGATCGGCTGCAGGAAGAACGGCGGGAAGCCGCCATTCTGGACCAAGTCGGAGATCAGCTGGCGAACATAAGGGAACAGCACATTCGGGCAGTACGTCGCGAGCACCGCGTCGCGCGCCTGCGGCTCGAAACCTGTGAGCCCGAAGATGCCGGCCTGCTGGACTTCGGCGAGGTAGGCCGTCTTGTCTTCGACCTTGCAGGTCGCGGTCACACTGAGCACCACCTCGAACATGTCGGTGCCGAGCTGGGCCACGCGCTGGCTCAGGTTCAGCTCCACGTTCGGCTGCCCCTGCTGCTGGAACATCTGAGGCGCGCCCGGCGCCTCGAAGGACACGTCCTTCACGTAGATGCGCTGAAGGTTCAGCTGGGCCTGGCCGGGGGGAAGCGCTTGGCCGTTGGCCGCGCCGTTGGTGTTGTCTGCCATGGGATTGCTCAAAGTGAATGGAAAAGGACCGCGATTATCCCATGGACGCGCGGGCTTCGCACCCGCCGGCTCATGGCGGGTGCGGAGTGCGTGCGACGCCTGCAGGCGTTCACGCTGTCCATGCGACGCCTGCAGGCGTCTAGGGCAGCAACTGCGCGGTGGCGGCGGTTACCGACGAGCCGTAGTTGTAGTAGCTGTCAAACCACGACAGCGTATTCGTGCCTTGCGGGCAGCCGGAACCATTGCTGATCGCGGTGAGCGCGCCCGGCAGCGTGAGGCCACGCCGACTGGCACTGATCTGCCGGCTGTAGCAGGCGCCAAACGGATCGCTGTACGTGTAGCTCTGGGTCGCGTCCGCCTGCAGATCGGTATTGTTGCCGGCCGCGTCGAAAAAGCGCGATGCGCTGGTGACGACATGGTTGTCGCGACTGGCCGTGCGCGTGGCGTAGCCCTGATAGCCGATGTCGACCTGTTGCTTGAACGCCTGATCGACGTGGCTGGCGAGCACTTCGTTGCCGTCCGCGCCCGGGCCATCGTCGTAGTTGAAGGTGAGCGGGTAGCTGCGCTGTTCATGCACGATGCTGGTTGCCGCTCCGGATGTGCGCGTCGTGGTCGAGTCGACAATCGTGTTCTGGATGATGTCCTGCTTGTACGGGTAGAGCGTGTCGGGTGTTTGCGTCGCGAACAATTGCTGCGTACTGGAAAACCGCACGTTCTGTTCGATTTTCGTCGTGACCACACCGTGCGATGTCGTCAATGTCCCGGCAATCGTGAATGGGTGATTCGATGTCACGTTGACTGTGCCGCTCGTCGTGTCGCCGGTGGTTGTCACGTCTTCGACTATCTGTGGCGCAGGCGAGCCCAGTGTGTTGGTGGTGACGCTACCGCTCACCTGTTCGGCGCCGTGATCGAGGTACAGCAGCAGATTCGCCGCTGTGGAGAAATGATCCTGCGCATTGAACACGCCGAGCGAGATCGTATGCGGCTGACCGTCGCTGAGCAGTCCGGCGAACGGCGTCAGGTCGACGCGATACGGCTCGAAGGCCAGCGTCTGCACACCGGGGATGGGCCGCCACAACAGCGGATCGGCGCCGCCCGTATAGATCCATGGAGAGACCGGCGCAACGCCTGCCGGGTGTTCGTCGATGCTGATTTCGGTTTCGCGGAATGCGGTGCCGCCACCATCGTAAAACGTGGCTGCGATGTCGTCGGGAAGATTGAAGAACCAGAATTCGTCACCGCCCTGGCTCTGCGCATACACATCGAGAAACGCGCGCTCGATATTGGTCGGCAATGCGTCGAAGGTGACCGACAGCCGCGCGTCCGACGAAGCGAGATCAGCTGTGCTGCCTTCTGCGCTACCAGCCAAAGGCAGCAGGCGATCTGGCCGTGGCGGGTGGTCGGCCACGGTCAGGGCCAACGGATAGAACGTCAGTGTCGCGGTGCCGAAAATGATACCGGTGTAGTCGACGCCGCCCGAATTGCCTACGAAGTTGCCGAGGATCGCGCGCCCGCTTGTCGCTTGCATGAACAGCGGGCTGTAGTCGGTCAGGTCCCGCTCGATGTGCCAGGACGGAGCAACCGTCGCCGATGGTTCCTGGGTAGTGCCGAAATAAACGATCGCGCCGCCAAGCCAGAGGGTGGCGGTGCGATCGAACTGGCGCCCCATCGTCACTGAGTAGTCGACACTGAGCACGACCTTCTGCCAAGGCCCCGCGCACGCCGCGGGCGGTGCGTAGTCGAACGGCTTCGCGCTGAAATCGGCGAACTGCTGGTTCTCGAATAACGTGACCGTGCAAGGTGCGGTCAGTGGTGACGGAATCAGTGGATCGGCGAACGCGACATCCGGCGAGCCGATCTCGGGATCACGGGGGACTTCGGCCGTGCCGAACGCGAGCGGTGTCGCGAACACGAGCAGGGCGGCGAACAGGCAAGTAAAGCGCGGTGAAGACGGCGCAAGGCACATGACGAATCTCCCTCAGGGGCCGCCCCGTCGGCGCGGATGATCCGGGCGGGCGAGGCGGTCGGGGGATGGAACGTAGCACGAGCGCCTTTCGGCAGCACGATGCGCCGCCGCGCCGCGGACGGCCCTAAGCGCGGCCTTTCGCCTGCGGCATCTGCGCTTCGCTCCATGAACCCATGCCGCCCTCGAGCCAGAACACTTTCGTGAAGCCGGCCTTTTTCAGTCGCTGCGCCGCTTGCGCCGAGGTCTGGCCGGTCTTGCAGACGATGGCGACCGGCAGTTCCTTCGCTTTGGCTAGATCCTTCCCCTCGGGATCAAATTGCGTCATGGCAACCGCCTTCGCGCCGGGAATATGTCCCTTCTCGAAATCCGCCTGCGTCGACACATCGATAAGCAACGCGTTCTCGCGATTGATGAGCTGAGTCAGACCGGCCGGGGTCAATGCGGTGTAGCCACGCGTGAAGCGCTGCGCTTCGGTGACCACCAGCGCAACGATCACGCCGATCAGGCCGAGCATCAGGTAAAAATGGTTGCCGAGGAATTCGGGTAGGCGGTGCAGGATATCGGACATGGGATTCGCGATTGAGGGCGCGCAGCGCCGCGACCGCGGATTATCCAAGAGCGGCGCCAGCAGCGCCACCGTTGTGGGCGTGGATTACCGCATGCGCCCTGCTGGGAGGTGCATCACTCGCGGCGTGAAATATCCGGCAATCCGGTCATCAACCACCAACGCTTGGTTGCCGAGTCGTAGTGCCAGACCTGGTGGTCGACGACACTGCGGGCCGCTTGCGAGGCGATGTTGACCAAACCGATCTCGACAGTCTGGCGCACATCGTCTTTGCCCACCGGTGTCGGCGGCTGCTCGTTGTAGCCGGTGACCTGCACCTGTTTGAAGCGCGCGAGTTCGAGCGCAGTCGGCGGATGTTCCGCCAGCACCTTTGGGTCGATGAATGCCTGTGCAGCGGCCACGTCGCCCCAGCGGATGGTCGCGGCATAGCGCAGCAGGGTCTCGTCGAGAACGGTTTGCTTGGAACGTATGTCCTCGGTCGCGCAGGCCCCAAGCAGCAGGCTCGACAGCACGATCGATGCTGCAATCAGATTGCGACCCATGGCGAACCTCCCTTGCACGACAGGAGCGCAATGTAGCGCGCGCGTCAGCGTTTCGCGAGCGCCACGAAGCGCGCCTCAAGCGTCGCGCCCGCTGTGCCGTCAGCCAGCGGCACGACGCAGCGCACGCGCAGGCGCCCCTTGCCGCGCGCAGCAAGCACGCTGAAGAAGTCAGCGAACGTGTCGCCGTGGGCAAGCTGCGCCACGGCACTGAAGTCCTGCCACACCGGCGCCAGGTAGCGGATCGCGCTGTCCTGCACATAAATATCGCAATCAAGGGCCTTGGCATCGACGGCGAGCTTGACCAGCCCCCAGCCGGCCAGGGTCATGAGACTGGCAAGGCTGCCGCCAAAGGCGCAGCCTTTGTCGTTGATGTTTGGCGCCAGCGGCGCGCCCATGGTCAGCGTGTCACCGTCGTAGGCGTCGACTGAGAGCGACATCGCTCGTGCGAGCGGGATGTCGGCCAGCAGATGCGCCTGCAGGGCAGTGATTCCACCCGAGGGTGGCGTTCGGTTTTCGTCCATGATTGCGGACTTGCTGTCGACGTGCGCAATGCCTGGCGTAGCGAGGTCGTTCATGCTCACTCAGTCGAACCCGTCCGCAAACACGACGTCATTGGGGTGCAGAACAAAGTTCGCGACGATCGGCTGCGGCTGCGTGGTTGGCACCGTGATCAGTGTCGCGTTCGCGAGTGAGCAGAGGCCGAGGTATGCGGGGCCGGCCGCGCAGTCGACGCCGCTGAAGACCTGGTTGACATACGTGTAACTTGCATCGGTCGAAACTTTGCGGGTGCTGTCGGTGCAAGCGAAATCTGCGTCGGGCAGAAAGTAGTAGCCGCTCGCGTCAGTGGCTGCACTTGAGCAGTAGATATCTCCAACGCCGTTCCACAGATCGAGGGCGACTCCCGGGATCCCCAGGCCCGTGTTCGAGTCGGTCACTCGCCCAAACACGATCGAGCTGGCAACCGGGTCGAAGTTGATGCCTGAGACATCCTGTGCGCTGCCCACAATGATCGGCGTGCCCGCGATCGGGTTGCAGGCCACGTTGGGAATCGGGCAGTCGACGCCTGCGTAGACCTGTCCGAAATAGCGGTAGTCCGTTGTGGACACATAGTATGTGCCGGCAACCAGATCCTCGATGAGATAGGAGCCGGTCTCGTCGGAATATGCATGGGTGACGATTTGTCCTTGAGCGTCATACAGGACGAAGTTTGCGCTCCCGACCAGTACTGGCGTCGGTCCCGACGCGCGGTAGCGCACAGTGCCTGAGATTGATGAATTCCGGTCGAGCGCCATGTTGATGTTGGTAACGTCGCCGGCACCGAACGCGATCGATAGCGCTTGGGCCTGGGCCAGTGCACAACTGCTCGAGTCGTAACCCAAGTCGAGGCACGGCGCATCCGGGTACGCTTCGTCGTGGTGGTCGTCGCTGCGCGCGATGACGTAATAGCTTCCGGGGAAAAGCGGATTCACGGTATATGTCCCGTCTGCCGCCGTTGCAACATTTGCCACTATGCCGCCATTGATTGTCGAAGCTATCAGCACCGTTGTATTGGCGAGCCCCAATCCGGTGACGCTGTCGGTGATCTTTCCTGACACGCTTGGCGTAGGCTGCAGATCAAACGTGAGCGTCGGTGTGAGGCCTTCCCTGGAAAGGACAACTGCGGCAGCGCTTGCAAGATCGGCAGCGCAAGTTGTGGCGCAGTCAACATGGTTATAGAGCTGCGAGAAATATCCGTAGGAACTCGCCGCCACGCGATAATTCCCGGGATCGAGTGGGCCGATCGCACTCGCGTTTGTCGAAGTATTCACGGGTTGGGACAAGACGATTGCACCTGAATCGTTGTAGACGTCGATGAACGCCGAGGCGTTGTTGGTGCTGCCGATCAGATGGACCGTCGCGTTCAGGTAGAGGTAGGGCGTCAGTGCGAAATCGATGTTCTGCGCGATGGCGTCGTGGGCTACCGCAATGGGCGCGCCTGCGAGGACATTGCAGTTTTGTGAGTGGCATTCGATGTTTGCGTAGAGTTGCGCCTCGTGTGTGCCTGAGACGGCCAATGCATGGTAGGTGCCGCTGAACAGGCTTCGGAAGTCATAGCGCCCGGCATCATCGACGTACATGGAGTCGACTGACTGGCCGTTGTTGTCGAAAAGAGAGACGTACGCATCGGTCACAGCAAGGCCCGTCGAATGGTCGCGAACGTGCCCACTTATACGTGCGCCAGTATCCAGCGCGAAATCGATTCCCGGCACCGATGCGCTTGCGGCAACGACGATCAAGGTGGCATGTGAGAGATCACAGCTGTCGATGTCGAAGATGCTTGGGCAAAAACCCTGTGGCCAGACCTGGCTGAGGTGATTGTCGGCCCCTGCGATGGCGTGATAGGTGCCCGCATCCAGAGAAATACTGTAAGTCCCCGTTGCATCTGAGTGGGCAGTTCCGGAGTAGCTGCCATTTGCGTTGGAGAAGTACACGACTGCATTCTGCAACGCATTGCCGCCATGCAGATTCGTGACATGCCCACTGATGGTGCCAGCAGTCTGCACGACAACGGCCACTGGGCCCTCCGGCCCGACATTGCGCACGCGTAACCAGCGCGGGCCGGGCGTACTGAGCAAGTCGATTGGTGCCGCGGCAGCGAGTCCGAACGCATCGTCGTTCAAACTCAGTGGAACCTCGTCAGCGGTTTTCGGACAGCGCGCATAGACGGCAATTTCCGTATCGAGCGGCGTTGCAGCCGTGCTCACGCGATACAGCGCCGGTCCCTGCGCTTCGAAACGAAACCAGACCTCGGCCTGTTCGCGCAGGCGGCCTTCCAACTCAATACCTGAGCCCAGGCCAAGCGCGTGATCGCATGCGCCGCCGTGGCGTTCATCGACCATGCCGAATCGTCCCCGCACATTCGCCGGAAGGTGTGGGGGTATCAAATTCGGCAGGGCGCCGGATGGGTACGCTTTACTTGAGCGCTCGATGCTCGCGAGCAACGGCGCGAGTTTGCTCAGCTTGTTCGCAAACACCGCGTCGGCGTTCGCCCGGCCGGGCGAATTGGCGTGCGTTGCAGCGTCAAAGGTGCCGCGCAATCCGCGCAGGTTCGCCGCGACGTCGGCCATGGAGCGATGCTCCTCGCGCGCCTGGCTCACGTCGTCGGCCGCCGCATAGATCTGCGCGGCCAGATCGTGCAAGGCGACGACGCGAAGCGAAGAGTCCGCTGCCGCCATGGCGGGTGCAGCAGCCGTCGCGAACCAGACAAGCGCTGCGAGCAGCAGCCAATTGCGCAAATACATGGAAACCTTCCCTTCGAATATCAGAATATGGGTGCTGCGCAGCGCACACGCCGAGTCGCACGGCGTAGGTCGTGCGCCCGCTGCGTATGATGCAACCTTGTATTGTAAGGCCAGCGGCCCGTCGAAACCTTGAAAGTCTTGCTCGCCCCTCATTCCGCTCCCTCCCTCGACGGTGCCAGCGTCATCATCACGCGGCCTGCTGCTGCGTCGTCGTCGTTGCGCAGAAAGGTCGAGACCCTTGGCGGCGACGCATTCAGCGTGCCGGGCCTGTCGTTGCGTCAACCATCGGATTTGCAGCAGGCTGCTGGCAAAGTGCTCGCCGACGCGCGCGCGCAAGACTGGATATTCATCAGCCCTGCCGCAGTCCGCTTTGCATTTCGCTTAGCCCCCCTTTTGCGCCTTCCGAGTGGCGCGCGCGTATTCGGAGTCGGCGCAGGAACGCAGCGCGCGCTGGCCCGCCGCGGCATCCCCGCAATCGTGCCGGGAAGCCGCAGCGACAGCGAGGGTCTGCTCGAACTGCCTGAATTGATCCGTGTGCGTGATCGTCGTATAGCCTTGATCGGCGCGGCCGGCGGCCGCGACCTGATCGCCCCGACCTTGCGGGAACGCGGAGCACAGGTCGACGCGATCCACGTTTACGAACGCGGTCGTCCGCGCCTGAATCGGCGCCATTTCGATGCATTGGCGCGCGCAAACGATCCCCTGTTCACCTTGATCTCCAGCGGCGAGGCGCTGGTCAACCTCGTGGCCTTGCTGCCGCCGCCGCTGCTTGCGCGCCTGCGCCAACAGACGCTCATCGTCAGCAGCGCACGGCTCGCGGCAATCGCCGAGGGGCAGAGTTTTGACCATGTGCGCGTAGCCGCCTCCGCCTCAGCGGATGACCTGCTCGACGCGGCCTGCAAGGCTATGGCGCGGCATCGACTGTGACAAAGTCGTGTTGCGGCGATGCTGCCGCAGCGACGCAGTTCGGCTAGCATGCGTGCATGAGCGAAGACCCCACGAATCTGCTGCCCGCGCCCGACGTTGAATCGAAATCGCCCGCGCCGAACCGCCGCGCCGATACGGCGCGCGGCGGTTCCGGCGCCGCCACGGTGCTGGCACTGCTGGCCTTGATCGTCGGCGGCGTTGCGCTGTGGCGCGCGTATGTGGTTGAACATGGCCAAGCCGATGCGCAGTCGGGCCTGCGCAGCGAGTTTGCCGCGCGCATCGATGAACTCGCTCGCGGCGAGCAGCAGCGCAAACGCGATTTCGATTCGTTGCGCACCCGCCTTGCCGATGCCGACGGCGTCAACAAGTCGATGCGGGAAGAAATGCTCGGTCTCGGCGAACGCTCGCGTCATCTCGAAGATGCGGTCGCCAATCTCGCCGAGCAGCGTTTGACCGGTCGCGATGCGCTTGCCTTGAACGAGGCGGAATTCCTGCTGCAGCAGGCGCAGGAACGCCTTGCGTTGTTCCAGGACGCACAGGCCGCGATTGCCGCGTACAAGCTTGCCGATTCGGCACTGGCGGTGGCTGAGGACCCGGTGTTTTCCTCGGTGCGCCAGACGATCGGCGCGGAACTGCGCGCGCTCGAAGCGAGCAAGCCGGTTGAGACGCATGCCGCGATCAGTGCGATCGAGCGCGTGCGCGCCGCGTTGCCGGGCCTGCCGACCGAGCGCGCGCCGTTCGCAGAAAGCGCGTCGCCCTCACGCTGGCAGAGTTTCTTCGCGCAGTTCGTGCGCATCACTCATGCGAACGACGCGGATACCGGTGCATCACGCGACGTCGGTCTGAATCGGTCGCTTGCGGCTGTCGACCTGCGTGCTGCTGAAATTGCCCTGCTCGCGCGCGACGCGGGGGGCTACAAAGCCGCGTTGGCGCGCGCAAGCGCTGGCATCGTTGCAGGTTTCGACGCGCAGGCTGCGCCCACGAGGGACGCCCTTGCCGAACTCGATCGCATCGCGGCTCAGCCGCTTGCGCCGGCACTGCCAGAACTTGGCAGCGCATTGAAGGACCTTCGCAATCTGCGTGCGACGCGTGCGCTGGCGCAACCGCGCCCCGCGACGCCCGTGCAGACACCGACGACGGACGACAAGCGCGGTGCGTCGTCGCCGAAACAGGATGAGGCTGACGCATGAGACTCTGGCGAACGATTCTTCTCCTGCTCATCGTCGCGGTCACCGCGGCGCTGGCCTGGCACTGGCTCGCCGCCGATCCCGGTTACCTGCAAGTGCGCATACGCGGCACCACCATCGAAACCAGTGTCGTCGTTGCGATTGCCTGTCTGTTGCTGGTGTGGGCCGCATTGACGGCAAGCTGGCACCTGCTGCGCTGGCCGTTCCGTTCCTGGGGCCGTGCGGTCAAGCGGCGCGGTCGCGAACGTCTCGCCGGCGGCATCACGGCTTTCGTCGAAGGCGATTATGCGCAGGCCGAGCGCGACCTGGCCAAGGCCGCGAGCCACGAAGCGTTTCGCACGCCGGCGTTGCTGGTCATGGCACGCGCCGCACATGAACGCGGCGCTGGTGAACGCGCGACTCAGGTGCTCGATGACGTCGGGCCGAACGGCCTGCGTGCAGCCCAGGCATTGCGCGCACGCATCCTGATGGAAAACGGCTGCAACGCCGACGCGCTCGCCCTGCTGAAGTCCAAGGTCGCTGCCGGTGAACTGTCACCGCGCGGCTCGCATTTGCTGATTGACAGCGCGCTTGCAGCCGGCGACACGCAGACGGCGTTGGACGCGCTTCCGGCTCTCGCGCGCAGTCAGTCGCTGACGCCGGAGTCGCAGGCTGAGCTGGAATCTCGCGTGCTGGCTGCGGCGCTGGTCGCAGCGCCCGATGTGACCCGGCTCAGCGCTTTGTGGAGCGCGACGAGCCGCGCGCAACGCCGTCGTCCGGAACTCGTCGGCGCGTTCGCGCGTCGTTCGGCCGCGCTCGGTCAGGTGCTCGCTGCGATGGACGAAATCGAAGCGGCCCAGCGCCGTGAATGGAGTGAGTCGCTCGCTGCCCTGTACGGCGACCTTGGCAACGCGGAAGCGCCGGTGCGTGCGCAGAAGGCCGAGGGTTGGCTGGCGATCGCGCCGAACAGTCCAGCCCTGTTGACGACGATTGGGCGTCTATGCGGCCAGCAGTCCCAATGGAGCAAGGCCGAAGAAGCGTTGGAACGCTCGCTTGCCCTGACCGAGTCTCCGCTGGCGTGGGAAGCGCTGGGCGACTGCCGCAAGGGCGAGGGTGATCTCGCTGGCGCCAACACCTGCTACGCGAACGCCCTGCGTCTTGCGCGCGGTGAGGCGACGACCCCCGTCGGTCCGCGGCAATTGCGCGGACCGCTCGACACGCGTCCGATCGCATTCGAGGAACGCAGCGAGCATGGCGTTCCACGCTTGCCGATGCTGAAGTAGCGCCGCCAGGTCCCGTCCGGAGCAAGAGCGAAGCCATCTGCCCAATGCGGATGGCGTCAGCGTCGCACGCGTTCGATACCTGTCACGCGTCCGTCGACCAGGTGCACGATACGCACGAATGCATTGTCCTCGCCGTCGTAGATCCAGTCCTCGCGACGCTGGTCGTGCCACAGCTCAATGCCACGCGCCGGCCGTCGCACAAGCGTGTCCGTTTGGCTCCGTCGTGACCCCGGTTCGCCGCAGCGCGCGACGAGTTCACCGGCGCTGAGATCGCCGAGGATGCGATTGCAATCTTCGCCGATCGCATCGACGCCATAGCCGAGCGTGTCCTCGCGCAGCAGTCTGCCGTCGCGGAATACCAGCCGTCGCATCAGTTGGCGTGGGCCGAAGTTGTAGTACCAGATGTCGAACTGCACTTCCCGTTGCGTTTCGACAGGACCGTGGGCGCCGATGATCTCCACATTGCTGTAGCGGTCGGTCCAGAACGGATCGCCGCAGCGGTCGCGAACCTGGAAATCCTGATCGCCCTCGATGGCGAGGCGGTTGCCGCAGCGCATCGCCAAGGCGTACGGGCTTGCCAGTAGCAGGACGAGGATCAGGAGCGCGGTTCGACGCATAAGGCCTCGCAATCGGGTTGGCTGGCGCATTCATCGACCACGCAGGTCGACGCGGAGTTCACGCCGGATGCGTTGGATCCGATCCATGGCCGAATGAATCGTAATACACCTGATTCAATGACGGGACTACCAGCGCCATGATGCGCCGGTCGGATGATGAACCAGGCGCGCTTGGCACCTGCATCGGCTTCAGCGACTGACACCGGCATTGCATGGCGGCTGCGCGCCTCCATATCCACGACGAGTCGGCTCGCTCGGGCGCGCTTGCTATAGTCTTTCGTTCCATCCGCTGGAGCGCTGCATGAGCATCTGGAAGCAAACGACTGACCTCGAGCGTATCAACGCCTGGAACCGCAACTCGCTGGTCGAGCATCTGGGCATGCTCGTCACCGAAGTGGGCGACGATTTCGTACGCGGCACCATGCCGGTCGATGCGCGCACGAAACAGCCGTTCGGTCTGCTGCACGGCGGTGCGTCGGTCGCGCTGGCCGAATCTCTCGGCAGCCTCGCCGGCAACCTGTGCCTCGATGCGAGCGAGATGGCTGTCGGACTGGACATCAACGCAAACCACGTGCGCGCCGCCACTGGCGGCGTGGTCACCGGCACAGCGCGGGTGCTGCATCTTGGGCGGACCACCCAGGTCTGGGAAATTCGCATCGAGGATGAGCGCGCACGGCTGATATGCATCTCGCGACTGACGCTCGCCGTCGTGCCGCGCCCGTCGCCGCATGCGATCTGAACGCACGAGCGTGGTCGCAGCGCCGTATGCGAACCTGTCGCCGGACGTTGTGCTCGATGCGATCGATGCCGCGGGCTACGTCAGCGACGGCCGCCTGCTTGCGCTCGCCAGTTACGAGAATCGCGTTTACCAGGTCGGCATCGAAGACAGCTTGCCGCTGGTCGCGAAGTTCTACCGGCCCGGCCGCTGGAGCGACGCGGCGATCGCCGAGGAGCACGCGTTCGCATTGGAGCTCGCCGCGGCCGAACTGCCAATGGTCGCGCCACTCATCATTGACGGCCGCACCCTGCTGGAGCATGCCGGCTATCGCTATGCGCTATATCCGCGCCGCGGCGGGCGTGCTCCCGAGCTCGAATCCATCGACAACCTCGCGTGGATGGGGCGCCTGCTCGCGCGCATGCACGGCATCGGCGCGCGTTCGCGTTTCCGCGAGCGCGGATCGATCGACACCAACACCTATATCCGCGATGCCGCACGCGCCGTTCTCGCCTCCGGCCTGCTGCCCGAACGTCTGCACGCCATCTATCGCGTACGCACCGACGCGATCGCGGCGGCGATCGATGCGCAGTTTGCCGAACGCGAACCGATCACGCGTATCCGGCTGCATGGCGACTGCCATGGCGGCAACGTGTTGTGGACCGATACCGGCCCGCACTTTGTCGATCTTGACGACGCGCGCACGGGCCCGGCCGTGCAGGACCTGTGGATGCTCGCGCCGACGCCCCGCGCACTCGACGCCCTGCTCGAAGGCTATGCCGAGTTCCGTGATTTCGACCCGCGCGAAATCGGTCTCATCGAGCCACTGCGCATAATGCGCCAGGTGCACTGGGCCGGCTGGGTCGCTGCGCGCTGGCAGGATCCCGCGTTCCCGCGCGCGTTCGGCTATGTCGGTGAGGCGCGCTGGTGGGAGCAGCATCTGAACGATCTGGCCGAATACGAATACGAATAGGTGACTCGGCGCGAACAGGCTCCGCATGCATCGGTATCCGCCCCATGCGAGCCGCTCCCGCGTTGGTGATATCCCTGCGGCGCCGCACCAAAACTCCGTTACCATGGCGACCCAGATGAACCGTGCCGTACACACCGATAGTGCGCCAGCAGCCAGCGACCGCCTACGCCCCCTGCGCTATGCGATCCGTGTGCCGCTGCTCGTGTTGCTGGCCCTGATCACCGCGCCGCTCGCGTTGCTGGCCTTGAATCCGATTGCCGCGGGTATGCGGATCGGCGATACCACGTTCGATAAAGTCATGATTCGCTGGTGGTCGGGCCGGCTGGTGCGTGTATTTGGATTCCGCATCCGCATCTTCGGCGAGACGACGCCAGGTGCGGTGCTCTACGTTGCCAATCACATTTCATGGCTCGATATCGTGCTCATGCATGGCGCGCGTCCGGTCAGTTTCGTTGCCAAGAGCGAGATCGCGGGCTGGCCCTTCGTCGGCTGGCTGTCGGCGCGCGCGGGCACGATTTTCCATCGGCGCGGCAGCACTGATTCGCTTGCGGTGGTGATGGCCCGCGTGGTGGACGTGCTGCGCTCGGGTGAACCGGTCGGTGTGTTTCCCGAAGGCGGCAGCGGTCACGGTGACAGGATTGGTGTATTCCATGCGCGCATCTTCCAGACAGCGCTGGATGCGAACGTGCCGGTGCAGCCGGTTGCGTTGCGCTACGGTCGAAACGGCGTGCAAGACCCGTCGGTGCCGTTCGGACGCAAGGAAAGTTTCTTCGGCAATTTCCTGCGCGTGCTCGGTGGTCCGTCGATGGATGCCGAGGTCCACTACCTCGACCCCGTGCCAGCAACGCCGGATGCGCGTCGGCGCATGGCCGAAGAGAGTCGCGCACGCATCGTGCGCGCCTTGGGCTATGGCGATGTCTGAGAGCTCTGTCGTCGATGCGAGTCGGATCGCGCCGCGCGCACGCGCTCAGGATGCTCCGATGATTCGTGCCGCCGATTTCCGACCGCCACGTGGTTTGCGCAATCCGCATGTGCAATCGGTACTCGCGTCGAGCGGATTGCGTCGATGGTTCGGTCGCGACCGCAGCGATGCGATCGTGCGCGATGCGGTCGAACACATCCTCGACTGCGGCGACGGAGTGCGTCTGCAGGCGTTCCACACCGCACAGCGCCGTTTCGATACGGCGCTCGGCCTGGTCGTTCTGCTGCATGGCTGGGAAGGGAGTTCGCGTTCGACCTACCTGCTGAACACGGGTGCGCGGCTGCTCAATGAAGGCTTCGATGTGGTGCGCCTGAATTTCCGCGACCACGGCGACACGCATCACCTCAATCCGGAGCTGTTCCATTCGTGCCGCATCGAGGAAGTCGTTGGTGCGGTCGCGGCGATCGAGCGCCAGTTCGCACCGCGTGCGCTCGCGATTGCGGGATTTTCCCTCGGCGGCAATTTCGCGTTGCGCGTCGCGCTGCATGCGCCCGCGGCGGGTATTGCGCTGACCTACGCGCTCGCGGTGTGCCCCGTAATCAGCCCGGCGGCCGGCTTGTTCGGGCTCGAACGCGGACCCTGGTTCTACGAAAGCTATTTCCTGCACAAATGGCGCGGTTCGCTGCGACGCAAGCGCGACCTGTTTCCGGAGCGCGAATGGTTTTCGGCCAGCGAACTCGGTGGCAACTTGCGCGAACTTACGCACGCGCTGGTCTTGCGACATACGGGATTCGGCTCGCTTGACGAATACCTGGACGGCTATTCGATCGCCGGCGATCGCCTGCGCAACCTGCGTGTGCCGGCAACGATCCTGACTGCCGCGGATGATCCGGTGATTCCGGTGCAGGACTTCAGGGCGCTGCAACTGTCGCCACACGTCGAACTCGATATCGCCGAGCACGGCGGACACTGCGGTTTCATCAGCAATCTGTCGCTGCGCAGCTTCACCGACGACTATATTGCCGAACGGATGCTGATTCACCTCGCCGGCCACGCGATTGAGAACGTCGCGCAAGGCGTGGCCGCGACCGCCTAGACCGATCGCACCCTGGACCTGCCGCCTCAGTCAGCAGGGACAGTGCGTTCGCGCGCCCATGCGCGCAGCTCTGCCACGCGTTCGGCCATCAGCACCGACAACGGTCGCGTATTGCGTACTTCCGCGAGCAGGTGCGCCTGCGTCGGCTTGCCGCGATCGGCGAGCGCGGCGTACAGCGAAGCGACAATCAACTGTTCGATCTCGGCGCCGGAAAAGCCGCTGGTTGCATTCGCGAGTGCATCGACGTCGTAGTCGGCAAGATCGAGCTCGCGCTGGGTCAGATGCAGGCGGAAGATCTCGCCACGCACCGCGGCGTCGGGCAGGTCGACAAAGAACACTTCGTCGAAACGACCCTTGCGCAGCAGTTCGGCCGGCAGCGCCTGCACGTCATTGGCGGTCGCAACCAGGAACACCGGCGCCTTGCGTTCGGACATCCAGGTGAGCAGATAACCGAGCACGCGTCGTGAGACGCCATCGTCGGTACCTGTGGTTGCCAGGGCTTTTTCGATCTCGTCGATCCACAGCACGCAGGGCGCGAGCAGTTCGGCGTTCTTCAACGCGTCGCGCAGGTTGCGCTCGGTTTCGCCGTGGTACTTGTTGTAGAGCGTGCCGATATCCAGGCGCAGCAAGGGCACGCCGAAACCGCCGGCGATCGCTTTCGCGGCCAGGCTCTTGCCGCAACCCTGCACACCGAGCAGCAGCACGCCCTTGGGCGGGTCGATCTTCGCCGCCAGCTTCTCGCCGAGGAAGGCCGGCCGGCGCTGCGCGATCCACAGTTTCAGGCGCGCGAGGCCGGCGACGTTGGCAAACTGCGCGGTCTCGTACTCGAAATGGAGCAGACCGTTGCGATCCAGCAGGGCGTACTTCGCCTGAGCCAGGTTCGGCAGGTCGGCGGCGGTCAGCGCGCCATCGTCGTAGATCAGCTTGCGCACGATGCGCCGCGCATCCTCCAGCGAGAGGCCCTTGAGATTGCGCACGACTGCGCGCGCGGCGTCCGCGTCGACGACCACTCGGCGGCCGTCATGGTCGCGCGAGTAGCGGAATGCTTCCTCTCGCAGTAGTGCGGCCAGCGCGTTGGCGTCGGGTAGCTCGAAGGAAAAGCGCGTCGAGACAGCGGTGAGCTCTGCCGGCAATTCGAACGCGCCGCCGACCAGCACGACCGTATGCTCGGCGCAGTCCGTACGCTGCACGATTTCGCGCAACAGTCGCAGCGTCATCGGGTAACGCAGATACGGCTGGAAATCCAGCAATAGGTACACGCCGGGCTGGCGATGCTTCTTGATCGCCTGGAGCATCAGGCTCGCGTCTGGAGCGTCCTCGGTTTCCTCGTCGTGATCCAGATCCAGGCGCTTGAGACCATCGGTGATGCTCCAGCGATAGAGCGGGCGCAACGCCTGCGCGATCGCATGGCGAAAGCCCTCGACGACACGGGTTTCCTCGCTCGATTCGATCACCAGCAAGGGTGTGCTGGCGCGAATCAGGGTGACAAGATCTTGGTTTTCAGCCACGTCGGTTGGGCGGGGGCGATGCGAGGGAGAGGGCAGGGGATGGGCGCGGGTAGCTGCGCCGGCGCAAGCCTAGCATGGCCGGATACGGCATAATTTGGGG
>JBDSXV010000180.1:0-4321 GCA_039926025.1 Dokdonella sp. | reverse complement strand
CGACGAGGCTCATCTTGCGATCTTCTTGCAGCGGCAGCCACCGCGGCAGTGAAGGTGCGCCGCGCCGGTAGCTCGCGATATCGCAGAGCACACCGAAGCTTCAAGTTCCGCTATCGGCCAGAAGCGGTCGTCTCAACACGAACAGCCAGTACCTGTTTCATTGCTGCGGTGGGTGCAGCGTCTCGTCAATGAGACGGGGCGGAGTCGTCTGTACGCTTCTGAGCCGCAATCATTTTTTCGGAATGCAAGGATTGGTGTTCTCCGTTGACAAACTCCTCGAGCGCGATGACGGCTCCCGATCCATCGCGCGTTACCATGAAGTAGTCCAGGACCTCGTCGAAATACAGCTCATCCGGCGACGCAGCTTGAAGCTCATGATCCCTTCCGCCGTCTCGATGCGTGTAGAGCCTGCCGTCGCGAACAGCTATCGTTCTCCGCCCGTTCTGCCCGCGTCGATAGTCTCCGGCAAGTGCCTGCATCTGCGTCGGCGTGAGCACGACGGGTTTCCGCTCCGGATAGGGCTGACCGAGCGCAATCGCAGCAAGCTTCGCTGCTATGACGGTGATGTCCGTACGCGGAGTGTCCGTGTTTGTCAGTACGACAACACCGATTGCGGGTTTCGGAAGCATAAGTGTTTCCGACATGAAGCCGGGATCGCGACCCACGTGCTCGAAAGCGGGTTCGCCACGCACGCTTAGCATCTCCAGTCCGCAGGCCGAACCCGCCGTTCGCGCCGCCGAAAGCGCGGCGGGCGTAGTCATGCGTCGATAGCTGTCTGCGCTCAACACCTTGCCGGAATGCAGCGCGCGCATCCAGTGGAACAGATCATCCGTGTTCGACACCAGTGCGCCGGCGGCAGCCGCCTGCGACATGCTCATGTAGGGTGCGTTCACGATACGTCCTTCCGCATCGACGCTGTAGCCGCTGGCGCGGCGGCCGATCAGCGTGCTGCCGTCATCGTACGTGGTGTGGTCAAGCCCGAGTGGCGTCGTGAACATTTCCTTGGTCGCGGCATGCCACGGCTTTCCAGCCACCTTCTCAATCACTGCACCGAGCAGTACGTACCCGGAATTGGAATATTTCCAGTCGGTTCCCGGCTCGAAGTCGAGGGGCAAATCCTTGATCACGTCGACAAGTTGCCCGGTACTGACATCGGCGCGAATCGCCGCGTCGAAGTAGCCATCGATTTCCGTGTAGTTCTTCACGCCCGAGGTGTGACACAACAGCTGCGCCACAGAAATATGTTTTGCGTTCGGAAACGTCGGCAGATAGCGACTCAAGCGATCGTCGAGCGCGATACGGCCGTGTTCGGCCAGCTTGTAGATCGCTGCCGCGGTGAACGGCTTGGTATTCGAGCCGATGCGAAACACATCGCCCGGTGACAGCGAAGCGTCGAGCTCCACGTTGGCGCGTCCGCGTGCGCCGCGAAAGAGGATTTGGTCGCCGTGGCTGACCAAGATCGCCATGCCGGGTCCGTTCACATCGACGGCGTTTGCTAACAGCGCCTGTGCCTGGCGTTTCACATCCGCTTCCAGTGGGGCTGCCTGGGCGCTGGATGCGACGAACAAAAGCGTCAGCCACGTTAAAGTGCGGGCGGGACAGCAGGTGAGATTCACGCGAGCCTCCAAATTTTGAGTGTACGGGTCCGCCGTGCTGCCGAGACAGCACGGGACATCAAATCGAACATCGTCGCTAACCGCGCGTCGGAGTGACGCGCACCGGATCGAGAAGATTGCGCAGGCGCGCGATCGGCGGTGTCGCGCGGGGATCGGCTCCGAAGACGACTGGCACGATTGCCGTGCTGGCGACAGGTTTCTCCCGTTCCCGTGCCGGGGTGAAGGCCCAGGTTTTCAGCGCAGCGAGTGCCGCATCTTCGAGTGCGCGCGCGGACGCCGGGTCGACGCGCTCAATCGCGCTCGCGGAGACACGACCGTCCTCTTCGATTCGCACCCGCACGTAAACGACCGCGTCCGGCGCCACCGCATCGGGCGCGACAGCGGCCGCGCCGAAGCTGCGATAGCTGGCCTGACGATAGGATTCCGGTGCAGCGTACTCGCTCGGCCCGTCGAGTGCGAAAGCGAACGGCACGTCAAGGTGACCATCGACCGCGCGGCCGTTGCGCTGCGCCGGCTCGAAACGCCAGTGTGTCACCGCGGCAAGGCTTGCGCTCGCAAGTTCGTTCGCCGTCGGCGGTTCGAGGTGCGCCACTCGGGCGTCGAGCGGCGTTCCATTTGCGTCGACGTGCACGTCTAGGACAACAGAGCCTTCGAGGTGCGTACGCGCTGCGGCGGCGGGATAGGCGGGCGAATAGTCGCGGCGAAATGACGGGATCGTGCGCGGAGGGCTGTCCGTGCCGGCGTTGGATTGGACTGCAACTGAAGGGACTGTCGCTTCCTCCAATTTTCGATTTCCCGCAACGCTCGCCGGCGTCGATCGCGTCTGCGCAAGCATTACGGGCGATTTCCGAGGCTCAGGACTCGCACGGTCGACGACTGCCGGCGACGCGGATCTCGGGCCGATTTGCGCGCGTCGAGGTGCGGATTCGGAAATCGGTTGAGCGCTGGACTTCGTCCCGCCCACGGCGCCGGTCGCGAAAGAAGGCGGTGATTCGATCTCGGCCATTTGCTCGCGTACTTCCGTATGCGCGGGTCGGGCGGCCCACGCCGTGAGCATCGCCGCAAGCACAGTTGCCGTCACCGCGGCATGCCCGATTCGCCGCCGAGATGGCGCGACCGACGGCATCGCCAAGCTGCCGACGCGTTCGAGCAGTGTGTTGTTCGTACGCCAATGGCATGCCAACGCGGCGCGCCCGCCGCCGAGTTGCGTCTTGATCAGCGCGTCGGCATACGCCCGGCGCGCGTGTGGAAAGCGCGCGATCACCGCGGCGTCGCAGGCGAGTTCCTGGTCTTCGAGAAAGTACGGTGCCGTGAAGTGCAGCAGTGGATTGAACCAGAATACGCTGCGCAAAAATGTGGCGAGCGCGTTGGCCGCTGCGTCGCCTCGCGCAAGATGCTGGCGCTCGTGCGCGAGGATGAGATCGCGCTGTGTCGGTGTATAGCGGGTTTCGAAGTCGGCCGGAACGACGATCCGCGGCCGCCAGACGCCGACGAGAACCGGGCAGCCGCGTGTCGCCTGCGCGCGATGGACGCCGCCGTGAAGTGCTTCGAGTCGGCCGAGACCGCGCACGAAGCGGCGCTGCCGCCACACGAAGATCAGCCACGTCGCGATAGCTCCCGCCAGCCAGACATATATGAGACCGAATGACGGATCGAATTCGGCGGCGGACGGCGACGGCGCCGCGGCCGTCGTCTGCTGCGATGCCGCGACCAGCGCGGTCTGTGACGGCATCGTGCGCATAAACACGACGATCGTACGCGCAGGCAACAGCACCGCAAGTGCAGCTAAGGGCACCAGCGTCCATAGCGCGTAGGCGACCGGCGCACCGAAATACCGCGCCACGATCGTGCGCGTCGCCAGCACCAGTCCGATGGCCGCGCTGCTCGATAACGCTGATAAGGCGACGTGGGTGAGGAGGTCACTCATGGTCGAGTTTCTCCACCAAGCGTTTGAGCTCGGCGATTTCCTTCTTGCTGAGCTTCTGATGCGCCGAGAAGTGCGCGACCATCGGTACGAGCCGTCCCTCGAATAGGCGATCGAGCAGGGTTTTGCTTTCCGCATGCATGTAGTCCGTTCGTTTCACCAACGGCCGGTAGAGATATCGGCGGCCGTCGCGCTGCGCTGTAATGGCGCCCTTCTTCAACAAGCGATTGAGCATCGTGCGGATCGTCACATCCTGCCAGTCGGCGCGTCCCGCCAAGGCAACAACCACGTCCTCCGCCGTCGCCGGGTGCGATTTCCAGAGCACATCCATGACTACGCTTTCGGCTTCGCTGATCGACATTGTTATCTCTTACAGACGTAATACTTAATATATTACGTGCGTAAAAGATTGGTTGTCAACCTCGGCGGTCTGCCGACCATGTCGTGCGTCCCATTGCCTCCGCAACTCGGCGAGTCATGACCGCTTCGGGTCGTCTACTGACGGCCAGTTCCTGACACTGCTGATTCAATGGATCCGCCGCAAAGCAGACACTGTCGCGACTTGCTCGCCATCGTCGGGAGGGCCAAAGTTCGGGCCCCTCGTCCTAAAGCCGAAGGAAGCGAGGAATCACGACAAACATCAGAACCGGGATGCGCAATCTTCCCGGCGGTTTCCCTTCTCACACGGAGGACCCATGAGGATTGCCATCAATGGTGCCGGCGTCGCAGGGCCGACACTTGCTTATTGGCTGCGCAAGACCGGTCACGAGGTCACCCTGAT
>JBDSXV010000179.1:0-17008 GCA_039926025.1 Dokdonella sp. | reverse complement strand
GCGAAGGCTGCGGCGATTGCGGCGAGAAATCGTTCTGCGTGTCGGTGTTGCCGAAGGAAACCGAATACGGGCGCAAACGCGAAATCGACCAGTCCGGCTGCAACAAGGATTACTCCTGCGTGAAGGGGTTCTGCCCCAGTTTTGTTTCGGTTGTCGGCGGTTCGCTGAAGAAGAAGAAGGGCAAGGCGGACGTCGATTTCTCGACGCTGCCAATGCCGGCGTTTGCCAGCGATCTGGCGCAGCCGTGGAATATCCTCGTCACCGGCATCGGTGGGACCGGCGTGGTCACGATCGGTGCGCTGATCGGCATGGCCGCTCATCTGGAAGGCAAGGGCAGCACGGTGCTCGACCAGACCGGTCTGGCGCAAAAGGGCGGCGCGGTAACCTGCCACCTGCGCATCGCGAAGACGCCGGAGAGCATCAACGCCGTGCGCATCGCGGCGGGTGAAGCCGATCTCGTGCTCGGTTGCGACATGGTTGTCGTCAACGACTACTGGGCGCTGTCGAAGATCCGCGCGCAACGTTCGCATGTTGTGTTGAACAGCTACGAAGCGATGCCCGGCACCTTCACGATGAAGCCGGACATGCAGTTCCCGGCGCAGCAGATCGTCGATGCGGTGACCACCGCGCTCGGCGGCGACAAGCCGGAGCTCGTCGACGCGACGGAACTTGCGACTGCGCTGCTCGGCGACACCATCGCGGCGAATCTCTTCATGCTCGGGTATGCGTGGCAGAAGGGCTGGGTGCCGGTTTCGCACGATGCGCTGATGCGCGCGATCGAGCTCAACGGCGCTGCGATCGAGATGAACACGAGCGCGTTCAACTGGGGCCGCATGGCGGCGTACGACGTCGTCGCGGTGCGCAAAGCGGCGGGACTTCCGAATCCGCATCTGCCCTCCGGCGCGATTCCGCTGGCGCTGCCGGTGCGCAAGCCTTCTCTTCTCCCTCCGGGCGAAGATGCCCGCAGAGCAGATGAGGGAAAGACGGCCGCAGCACTCGATGACGCGACGCTCAGCGCAACGCTCGACGAGCAGATCGGCCGACGCGTCACGTTCCTCACCGACTACCAGAACGCGGCGTACGCACAGCAGTTCAAGGGGCTCGTCGACAAGGTGCGCGCAGCCGAGCAACAGAAGACGCCGGGTTTCACGTCTCTGACCGAAGCCGTCGCGCGCTACGCGTTCAAGCTGATGGCCTACAAAGACGAATACGAAGTTGCGCGCCTGTACACGAGTGGCGATTTCGAGAAGCGCGTCCGCGAAACTTTCGAAGGCGACTTCAAGTTGCATTTCAACCTCGCGCCGCCGCTGTTCGCGAAGAAGGATGCCGACGGCAACTTGCGCAAGGCCGAGTACGGCACCTGGGTATTCAGCGCGTTCAAGGTATTGGCGAAGCTGCGCGGCCTGCGCGGCAGTGCGCTCGACGTGTTCGGCTACACCGCCGAGCGCAAAATGGAGCGTCAGCTGATCGTCGACTACCGCAAGACGCTGGATGAATTGCTCGCCGGCTTGAATGGTGACAACCATGCGCTCGCCGTCGACATCGCCTCGGTGCCGGAGCACATCCGCGGGTACGGCCACGTCAAGGAACGCCACCACGTGGATGCGATGAGGCGCCAGCAGGATCTGTTATCGGCGTGGCGCAATCCAGTATCGGACCAAGTGGCTGCCTGACGCAGATTTCCAGAATCTACTTGAATATCTACCCATGATAAAATTCAATATCAAGTAAAAACATGAACTTAATGTTGACAATTCATGCATAAATCTATGCAATAGATGTATGGATGATGCTCGTGCCCAACGTCTTGAAGGTTTGCTGCGCCAGCGTGGCTCGCTCTCGGCGCGGGAGTTGGCCCCGGAACTCGGGATTACCCAGTCGACTTTATCGCGATTGCTGACGTCGATCGGCGCGCGAGTCGTACGCATTGGCCGTGCCCGCGCCACGCGCTACGCGTTGGCCAATGAGATTGCGCGCGCAGGGAGTCGTTGGCCGCTTTACCGGATCGATGCCAACGGTAGACCCCAAACGATCGGAGAGCTTCGCGCGTTGCAGCGCGACGAGTTCCATCTTGAAGCAGCGCACGCGCTTCCTTCATTTATGCACGGCGATTTTGCCAGCGGTCTTTACCCGGGGCTGCCGTGGTTTCTGGATGACCAGAGGCCGCAGGGATTTCTTGGTCGGACGTTCGCCCGTTCGGTCGCTAAGGATATCGATGCGCCCGAGGATCCATTGCGATGGCAAACCGACGATGTCGTGCTCGGTCTCCTGCGCCATGGCGAAGACCGACCCGGCGACCTCGTGCTCGGCGAAACTTCGTTGCAACGGGCGCTGCAGGCGATCGTGTCGCCTGCAGCCACGATTGCAGTGGATGCCCGAAACGTTCGCTATCCACAACTCGCCGCAGCTTCGCTGCAGGCGGAGGATGTCGGATCGTCCGTCGCGGGCGAGCAACCGAAGTTTGCGATCACACTGCAATATCCAGATCACTACGAACCCGTCATCGTCAAATTCAGTGATCGCATCACCACGCCCGCCGGCCGCCGTTGGGCCGACCTGCTGACCAGCGAACACCACGCAGGCGTCACCCTTGGCGACCACGGAATCCCGGCAGCCCGGACGGAGCTCGTCGAAGCCGACCAGCGTGTCTTCCTGCAGTCGACGCGCTTCGACCGTACGTCTGTCCTCGGTCGTCGTGGCGTCGTTTCGCTTGCATCACTCGACGCAGCGTTCTACGGCCACGGCCGCATCGACTGGTGGCGTTTCGCGCAGCAGTTGCAACGCGATGGTTGGCTGACGAATGAAAATGCGCGGAACTTGAGCTTATGCAGCTGGTTCGGGACGTTGATCGCGAACGTCGACATGCATCTTGGGAATGCATCGCTGTACCTCGCGGACGAGCGCCCGCTCGCGCTGTCGCCTTCCTATGACATGCTGCCGATGCGCTTTCGTCCATCCGTGAGTGGCGAGATCGTCGAACGCCGTTACGAAATCACGATGCCGACACCCGAACACAAGGCCGACTGGCTCGACGCCGCGCGCATGGCGCAGGTGTTCTGGCGTCGCGTCGGCGACGATGCGCGCATATCCGTCGAGTTTCGCGCAATCGCCGCCGACGCGCAGGCGGTGCTCGCGCGCGCCTTGGTACACATGTCGGCCTGAGTCCGTGGCAGAACGCTGGACGCGCAGGCATCCGGCAAGGCACCATCAAAAGTTGCCTTCGACCGTGCCTGCCTCGTGGACGAGATCACATTCCGCCAATTGCTGTCTCGCCAGCTCGCGTCGCTGATGGACAAGCGCACGCTCGAGAAAGGCGCAGACTATGTGCGGCGCGGACGCGTGCTCGCCACCCACTACGAGCCGGGCAAGGGCGAGGGCGCCTTGATCGGCAAGGTCAAGGGCAGCGCGCCTCATCCCTATGTCGCCGGCGTGCGCTTGATTGGCGAAGGTGCGCGCGTCCAGCTCGACAGCTATTGCACCTGCCCGGTCGAATTCGAATGCAAGCATGTTGCCGCGACCGCGCTGTATGTGCTGCGCGGTGGTTGGGCCAATCCCGCGGCTGAAATCGCACCGCCGGCCGGGCCGCAGCTCGGACCGTGGAAGCAGTGGCTGGAAGCATTGCAACCCCTCGCGCCACCGCACGCCACCACCGCGCTTGCGCTCGACGCCACCAAGTCGGCGCGCGTTTGCGGCATCGTTCTGCGAGCGAGTGCTGGCGCACTACCGACCTTGCAGGCGCAGGCCGTCTGGCTGAAGGTCGGCAAGCGCGGCGGTTTCACCGCACCGCAACCGATACAGGCATCGTATGGCGAACCGGCGCCGTGGGCCGCACTTCGCGGCGACGAGTTCCGCCTGATTGCGAACCTGCGCATGCGCACGCCGTCGATCGGCGTGGCTAGCGGATGGTTCGAGCTGCATGACGCGGATGATGAAAGCCTGCTGGTGGAATTGCTGGCTGCGCTGCCGTGCTTTTTTGACAAGCCTGCCAATGGACGCTTGCAGTCAGGCCCCAGCAAGGCACTTCGCATCGGCTGGGACGCGCGCGAAGATGGCACCCAGAAGCTCGTGCTGAGCGTCGATGCGGCCGCATCGAACACGCGCTTGCTGCGCATTGGCGGACTTTGGTATTGCGATCCACAGACGCGCCAGATCGGTCGCGTGGATGGGGAGGTGCGTCTTGCCGAAGCGGTGCTGCGTGCGCCATCGTTGCTGCCGGAGCAGGTGCCGCTGCTGATGGCGCGCTGGCATGAGGCGCCGCTGCTGGCGACCCTGCCCAAGCCCGATGTCGCCGGCGAGATCGAGCGACGCGAGTCCAGTCCGGTGCCGGTGCTGACGTTGCGCGCATTGCCGCTGACGGGGCCGGGCGGCGTGCGCTACCAGGCGGGGTTGGTACGGCTCGGATTCGACTACGGCGGCGTGCGCCTGCCGATGTTTCCCGCGCCCGCGCGTGAGCGCCGCCGCGACGGCAATCGCGTGATCGAGATCGTGCGCGATCGCGCGAGCGAAGTCGCCGCAAGCGAACGCCTTGACGAAATCGGCTTGGTGCCCGCCGAACTGTTCGGGCGCCTGCCCGGCATCCCGCGCGATGCGCTCAGCGACAACGACTTCGTCATCGAGCACGGTCGCGACCAGCTTGCCGGCGCCGACCAGGTGTTCGCACTGACGCCGCGGCTGCGCGACCTGGGTTTTCGTCTCGAATCGGACCAGGGGTTTCCCTTCGATCTGCTCGACGAGCCCGACGCGGATGCCTGGCATGCCGAGGTCGACGAGGAGTCGGGCAATCCGTGGTTCGACTTGCGTCTGGGGGTCGACATCGGCGGCGAGCGCATCGATCTCCTGCCGGTGCTTCATCGCTTGCTGTCCGACCCGGGCTTCCCGATGTCGCCGCGCAAGGGCGAAGCCGAGGACGCCGTCTGGCTGGTTCCTCTCGATGCGCGTCGGCGCGTGCCATTGCCGCTCGCGAAGTTGCGCGAACTCATCGCACCCCTGCTCGAATGGCTGCAGGGCGCGTTCGTCGAGCATGAAGGCGCGCTGCGCCTGCGACGCGCGCAAGCGGATGTACTCGATCAACTCGCCAAGGGCATGGACCGACCCTGGCAAGGTGGCGAACGCCTGCGCGCCGAACTCGAGCGCCAACGCGCGCCACGCGAGCCCGCGGTCGAGCCGCAAGGCTTTCGCGCAACGCTGCGCGGCTATCAGCGCGACGGCCTGGCCTGGCTCGGTTTCCTTGCCGATGCTGGCTTGGGCGGCATCCTTGCCGACGACATGGGCCTGGGCAAGACCGTGCAGGTGCTGGCGCATCTGCTGGCTGAGAAACAACGCGGACGTCTCGACAAACCCGCGCTCGTGCTTGCGCCGACCAGCCTTGTCGCCAACTGGGCGGGCGAAGCCCATCGATTTGCGCCCGACCTCAGCGTGCTGGTCGTGCATGGCCCCGAGCGTGGCGGCCTGCACGAGGAAATTCCGCAGCACGATCTCGTCATTACGACCTATCCGCTGCTGTTGCGTGATCGCGACGCCCTGATCGAGCACGAGTATTCGGTACTCGTGCTGGATGAGGCGCAGGCCATCAAGAATGCGAAGAGCCAGGCCGCGAAGGTGGTACGCGAACTCAACGCGCGCCAGCGCATCGCGATGACGGGAACCCCGCTGGAAAATCACCTGGGCGAGTTGTGGGCGGAATTCGATGCGGTCGAGCCGGGCTTGCTCGGCGACGACAAGCGCTTCACCAAGTTCTTCCGCACACCGATCGAGAAGCACGGCGACGACGAAAAGCGCGAGCGCCTGAAGCGTCGCATCGCGCCCCTGCTGCTACGTCGTCGCAAGGAGGACGTGCTCACCGAACTGCCACCGAAAACCGAGATCGTGCGGCGCATAGAAATCGAAGGCGATCAGCGGGAACTCTACGAAACGCTGCGTCTCGCCCAGCACGAGCGCGTGCTCGAGGAAGTGAAGAAACGTGGTCTCGCGCAGAGCGGCATCATCGTGCTGGATGCGTTGCTGAAGCTGCGCCAGGCCTGCTGCGATCCGCGGCTGGTCAAGCTCGAAGGCGCCAAGCGCGTAAAGCTTTCGGCCAAGCTGGATTATCTGCTCGATGTGCTCGCGAGCCTCGTCGACGAAGGGCGTCGCGTGCTCGTGTTCAGCCAGTTCGCCGAGATGCTGGCGCTCATTGCGAGCGCGCTCGATCAGCGCAAGCTGCATTTCCAGATGCTGACCGGCGACACGCCAGGCACCCATCGGGCCGCTCTGGTCGATCGCTTCCAGGCGGGCGATGTGCCGATTTTCCTGATCAGCCTCAAGGCCGGTGGCGTTGGCCTCAATCTCACAGCAGCCGACACCGTGATCCACTACGACCCGTGGTGGAATCCCGCCGTCGAGGCGCAGGCGACCGATCGCGCGCATCGCATCGGCCAGGACAAGCCGGTGTTCGTCTACAAGCTGATCTGCGCCGGCACCGTCGAAGAAAAGATCCAGGCCTTGCAGCAACGCAAGGCCGATCTCGCGCGCGCCGTACTTGATGGCGGCAGCACGCAGGCGGCGCGTTTCGAGGAAGCAGATCTCGCGGAATTGTTTGCGCCGCTCTAGTCAGCAGGCGCCAGGGTGGGCTGCGACCTCCGAGGCGTCGCGGAACCGACGTGTCAGCGGCGCTCGTCGACAGGGGCAGGCGGTACCGGCATGTCCGCAGCATGCGGTCGCGGGCGACGGTCGTCCGGCGACGCGTGATCGCGAGGGGCGCGGTCCTGGCGTTCGTGCAGCCTCTCGTCCTCTTCCGGCCCGCCGCGATCCTCGCCACGACCGCGATGCGACTGCTGCCAGTCGGCGTAGAGGCGAAAGCCGTCCTCTCCGAGCAATTTGCGCATGCGATCCGCGCTCTGGTCATCGATGCGCTCGTGTTCGGCGCGATCCTTTTCGCGCTGAGCATCAAGCGTATCGCGCGTTCGCCTGGCCACTGCCTCGTGCGCGTCGCGACGTTCGATCAGGATCCTGTGCAGTTGCACCTGCTGCTCGGCGGACAGTGACGGTATCGTCGCAAGTTCTTCCGCGGACGGTGTGGGCGGCGGAGCTGGCGGTCCATTCGGCCGGGGAGCGGCATGCACATCGGCAGCGCAACCGGCGGCGAGCAGGAGCGCAAGCGCGCCGCGCCTCGGAAGATTCAGGTTCGGATTGATCGCTGACATGGAACATCCTCAAAGGGTTGGAGCCATTGGCGGCAGCATCCAATCTGCGCGTCGATTGCGCAGTGGACGCGCAGACATCGTGGAGAAATCGGGGAGATTGGCCTGCGTCTGTTTGCGCAGGTGGCGCATGGCCGTATGGTGTACCGCATGCGCCTACGCCTCTGGCATCGCCTGTTCCTCGCCTTCGCTGCACTCAGCGTGCTCGCGCTCGCCGGCTACATTGGCTGGCAACAGCACGGATTTCGCAACGGATTCCTTGCCTACCTCGATGAAGTCGCGCTGGAGCGCCTGCAACCGGCAACGCGCCGCATCGCCGATGCCTATCAGGAAAACGGCGGCTGGGAATTCCTGCAGCGTGACCCGCACCGCTTCGGCGAACTGATCGATCTGCGCGATTCGATACGAGGCGAGCGCGAGCACGACAGGCCACCGCCGCCCGACGAGGGCCGCGGCCCGCCGCGCGACGATCGGGACGCGCGGCCGCCGCGTCGACCGCCGCCGCCCGGCCCGTCTGAGCTGATGCATCGTCTCGCCCTGCTCGATGCGACCGGAATGCTCGTTGTCGGCAATCCGGCCGTGGCCACGGATACGGATGCACGCGCATTGGCGATCGAGATCGGCACCACGCGCGTGGGTACGCTCCGCCTTCAGCGCATGCCGCAGATCAGCAATGCGCTCGATCTCGACTTCGCGCGCACGCAAATGCGAACCGCGCTGATTGCGGCGCTCGCGGTGCTGGTCGGCGCGTTCACGCTCGCGTTCGCGTTGGCGCGCTGGCTGCTCGCGCCGGTGCGCGCACTCGCGGAAGGGACGCGTGCGCTGGCCGCGGGCGACTATGCGCGGCGCATCCCGGCGACGCGCAATGATGAATTGGGCGCGCTCGCCACGGACTTCAATCATCTGGCGAAAAGCCTCGAACGGCATCGTGACGCGCGGCGCCAATGGGGCGCCGACATCGCGCACGAATTGCGCACGCCACTGAGCGTATTGCGCGGCGAAATCCAGGCCTTGCAGGACGGTGTGCGCGCGCCGTCCGCGCAGGCGTTCGATTCGCTCTACGCCGAGAGCGAACGTCTCGGCAGCCTGATCGAGGATCTCTATCACCTCGCGCTCGCCGATGCGGGCGCGCTCGAATACCGCTTTGGAGCGATCGATGCGGTTGAACTCGTGCACGAAGCCATCGAGCTGCAACGCAATGCCTGCACGGATGCGGGAATTGTGATCGAGCCGACACTGGCTTCCGTGGCGCATGTACGTGGCGATGGACGTCGTCTTGCCCAACTGCTGGACAACCTGCTCGCGAATGCTCGTCGCTACACCGACGCGCCTGGGCGCATCCGCGTTGAACTCGGCAACAGCGGCGATCGCGCGCGATTGATCGTCGAAGACACACCGCCAGGCGTGGCCGCGACGGATCGACCGCGGCTGTTTGATCGTCTTTACCGCGTCGATCCGTCGCGCTCGCGCGCGGCCGGTGGCGCCGGCCTCGGTCTCGCAATCTGTCGCGCCATCGTCGATGCGCATGGCGGCAGCATCGAGACGGAAGCATCGCCATTGGGTGGCCTGCGAGTTGTCGTTCACCTGCCATTCGCGGACGCGTCGCTGCCATGAGCGCCCGTGCACATGTTCTCGTTGTAGAGGACGAGCCGAAGCTCGCGGCGCTGCTGCGCGATTATCTCGTCGCGGCCGACTATCGTGTCAGCGTGCTCGAAACCGGCGCCGGTGCGATCGCCTGGATACGTGAACACGCGCCCGACACGATCCTGCTCGACCTGATGCTTCCCGCCGAAGACGGCCTCGCAATTTGTCGCGGCGTGCGTGCATTTTCGAATGTACCGATCCTGATGATGAGTGCGCGGGTCGAGGAGATCGACCGCCTGCTCGGCCTCGAACTCGGCGCCGATGACTACATCTGCAAGCCTTTCAGTCCACGCGAAGTGGTCGCGCGCGTGCGGGCTGCCCTGCGCCGTATCGCCGTCGTCGCGACGACGGCGACCGCTCCGGTCGAACTCGACGAACAACGGTTCGAGGTGCGCGTGCGAGGTCGTCCGCTGGCGCTGACACCGGTCGAGTTCCGCTTGCTGCGCAAACTCGCCGCGCAACCCGGGCGCGTGTTCTCGCGCGCGCAGTTGATGGATGCGCTCTACGAGGATCATCGCGTGGTCAGCGATCGTACGGTCGACAGCCACATAAAGAACCTGCGGCGCAAGCTCGTCGGCATGGGTGTCGATCCGATTACGTCCGTCTACGGCGTCGGCTATCGCTTTGAATGGAGCGAGAACGCCTGATTCCCGCTATCGCACGTCGCACGCGTCGATCTACGACAGCGAGCTTCATCGCGATGTTTGCTCGATCATTCCGCCGCCACCGTGCGCGAGCCGGCGATGATCATGCGCACGATCTGGGTCAGCTCGGCGATCAATTCCGGATCGCGCTCTGGCGGCAAATCCATCGCGGTGGCACCCATCGCAAACACCAGTCGCGTAATTGCCTTGGCCACCAGAGCGGGCTCGTGCAGAGTAACGTTGTCCGCAGAGGACAGACGCACGAGATCGGCGCGCAGTTCCTCCTCGAAGAAGGTCAGTTCGCGATCGACGGCCTGCTTGAACGCGTCCGAGCCGACCGTCCCTTCGCGCAACAGCACGTGCAGCAGTTTGTCGTCAGCACGCACCTGCTCCATGAACGCCTCGACCGAGCCGCGCACGATGCTGCGATCGGTGGCCTGGCGCCGTCGCGCTGCGCCGACGATCTGGCGCAAGGACCGCCCGGCCAGATCGATCAGGGCGACCGCGAGTTCGTCCATGTCGCGAAACTGGCGATAGAAACTGTTCGGCGCGATCCCCGCTTCGCGGGCGACTTCGCGCAGGCTCAGGCTCGACACGCTGCGATGTGGGCCGATCAATTTCAGGGCCGCCGCGATGAGGTCATCGCGCGAAATCGATGCCTTCCGGCCGGGGTTGTGGTCGGAGTCGGCGGCAGTGGATTGCGGGATCACGTGGCTGGGCATGGCTGGAACCGGAGAATGCGGCATCTTAGTCGGGATCGTTAATATACGCATGTATACACAAGCGTCTTCTCGTGTGTATAGTGACGTCATGCCCCTACTAGCTCAACCATCTCCGACGCGCCTGCCGCGTCCGATCCAGCCCTTGGTGGCTTCGCAAGCCTTTGATTTCTGGGCATCTCGCATCAATCCGCTATGGTCCTTCGACCGTCCATTGGCGCGCATCGAAGCGCTGCAGGCAGCGTCGAGTGACGCGGTGACGGTGCGGCTCAAGCCGAACCGGCACTGGGGCGGCTTCCTGCCTGGCCAGCACGTCAATATCGGCGCCGAGGTCGACGGCAGGCGCGTCACGCGAAGCTACAGCCTCACCGACATTCCGCGCGCCGACAACCGCATTTCGATCACGGTCAAGGCGATCGAGGGCGGCAAGCTGAGTCGGCACCTGTGCCGCGATGCGCGCCTCGGTGATGTGCTTGATCTTGGTCAGGCGTTTGGAGGAATGACCTTGCCCGCGCTCGTGCAGGGCGCATGGATGTTCCTCGCCGCGGGCAGTGGCATCACGCCCTTGATGGCAATGATCCGGGCGCTTTCCGCGCAAGGCATGCCGGTACCGCTGATGCTGCTGTACTGGGTGCGCACCCGCGCCGAATTGTGCTTCGCGCAGGAACTGCGCGCGCTCGCTGCCAGGCATCCATCCTTCTCGGTGCAATTCATCCTGACACGTGAAGGCCTATTGCGTGCCGACGAGCGCGCTGGCCGTATCGATGCGGCGCTGCTGTCTTCGCTGGTCGACGATCTGCCGGCGCGGCAAATATTCGCCTGCGGCTCGAACGGGTTTGTGGCCGAGGCGCGCAACTTGCTCGCCGGACACGTGCGCTCGTTCCAGTCCGAAGCCTTCAGTCCGCCAGCGCGTGCCGTCGATGACGCCGCAAGCGTGCAGGTGACCCTTGCGCGCAGCGGCCGCACATTGCAGCTGTCGCGCGGCCAATCGCTGCTGGAGGGGCTTGAGGCAGCCGGGCTCACGCCCGCATCCGGTTGTCGCATGGGTATCTGCAATACCTGCGCCTGCACAAAAGTGTCGGGCAGCACGCGTAACCTGCACACCGGTGAGGACGTGCACGAGCCGGTGTCGGCGCTGCGCTTGTGCGTCAACAGCGCCACTGCCGATCTGGTGCTGGATCTCTGATGGAGCCGAACGCATGACACCTCGCATTCGCAATCGCGCCCTGGGCGCCGATCAACTCGACGCGTTCGCTGCAGAACTCGACACACTGCGAGCGCGTACCGTGGCGACGCTGGGTCAAGCCGACGCGGACTACATCCGCGCCATCGTAAAGGCCGTACGCTACCTGGGCCTTGCCGGACGTGCCTTGCTGTTCGCCGCTGCGTTCCTGTCCGTGGTGCGCGTGCCTGCCTGGATCCTCGGCACCCTGCTGCTCGGTGTCTCGAAGATCATCGAGAACATGGAGCTCGGCCACAACGTGATGCACGGCCAGTACGACTGGATGCGCGACCCGCATCTGGATGGCAGGACCTACGAGTGGGACATCGCCGGCACCAGTGACAACTGGCGCAAGACGCACAACTTCAAGCATCACACCTACACCAACGTGCGCGGCATGGACGACGACATCGGTTACGGCTTGCTGCGCATCTTCCCCGAGCAGCGCTGGAAGCCGTTCTATCTGGCGCAGCCACTGGTCGCCGTGGTCTTCGCGCTGCTGTTCGAGTGGGGCGTGGCAATCCAGGACCTGCGACTCGGTCGCTGGTTGGCCGGCAAGATGACGAGGGCAGAACTGCGTGCCGCCTTCCGCCCGGTTGGCCGCAAGATGGGGCGCCAGGTGCTGAAGGACTACATTCTGTTTCCGCTGCTTGCCGGACCGTTCTTCCTGCCCGTGCTGCTCGGCAATGCTGTCGCCAATGTCCTGCGCAACCTGTGGACCTACACGATCATCTTCTGCGGTCACTTCACTGCGGACGCGGAAGTCTTCTCGCGCGATTCGATCAAGGGCGAATCGCGTGGCCACTGGTACCTGCGCCAGCTGCGCGGTTCATCCAATATCGCCGGCGGCAAGCTGCTCAACCTGCTGTCCGGCAACCTGAGTCATCAGATCGAACATCATTTCTTCCCCGACGTGCCGGCCAACCGGTACGCCGCGATGGCGGTCGAGGTACGCGACATCTGCGCGCGCTACGGCCAGCACTACAACACCGGATCGCTGCCGAAGCAGTTCTCGCAGGTGATCTGGCGCATCCTTCGTCACGCGTGGCCGAGCCGTCCGGCGCCGCAGATGTCGTTGTCTCGGTCGCCGGCGTGAGGGGAATCCGCGCCCGCGACTGAGGCGCGCGCGCCGACGCCTCAGGCGCGTCGTTGCCAGGTGCGCAAGCGATTGTTCGCCGGCATCGCAACATCGTCGAGCAGCACGAAGCCGGCTGCCCGAGCGAGCGCATCGACCGCACGTACATCGCGGATGCCCATGTGTGGCGCACGTGCCCTGAGCGATTCATCGAACGCGGCATTGCTCGCGCTGGTGAAAGCGCCGTCGACGTTGAACGGTCCGTAAATCGCGAGCTTCGCATCGCCCGTGACGACGAGCGGTAATGCCGAGAAGAAAGCTTCCACTTCGTGCCACGCCATGATGTGCAGCGTATTTGCGCTGAATGCCGCATCGAACGGACCGCCAGGCCATGGAACGCGCGCGACATCCAGCGTCAACGGCGCAGGCGTGTTCGGCAGATCCGCCTCTTCGAGCCAGGCGCGGATGCCGCCAAGGTTCTCCGCACGATCGGATGACTGCCATGTCAGCTGCGGCAAGGCTGCGGCGAAATGCGCGGCATGCTGACCGGTGCCACTGCCGACCTCAAGCACGTGCCTGCGGTCGGCGAAGAATTCGCGCAGTACGGCGAGGATGGGTTCGCGATTGCGTTCGCTCGCGGCGGAATAAGGCTTTTCGTGCATGTCGTCGAGTGTGCCCGAGCGCGCGCAAACCTGCGAGCGAACGGCGCGAGCGTGTGCGATGCTTGGCCTATCCCACGGCGATGCTGCGCATGCTCAACCGGCTCTGGCTCGGCTTCTTCCTGACGGCGACGATCGCCGCGCTCGCGCAATGGCTGATCGGTGGCAACGCCGGCGTCTTCGCGGCGATGGTCGGCAGCCTGTTCGACATGGCCAGGCTGTCGGTCGAGGTCATGATCCTGTTGTTCGGCACGTTGACCCTGTGGCTCGGCTTCCTGCGCATCGCCGAACAAGCCGGCCTGATCGACGTCCTTGCACGTTTTCTCGGTCCCCTGTTCGCACGCCTGATGCCGGAAGTGCCGCGCGGGCATCCAGCGATCGGCCTGATCACGCTCAACTTCGCCGCAAACGTGCTTGGCCTCGACAATGCGGCGACACCGATCGGCCTGCGCGCGATGCGCGAATTGCAGACGCTGAATCCGAGCGCGACGACCGCGAGCAATGCGCAGATCCTGTTCCTCGTCTTGAATGCTTCATCGTTGACCTTGTTGCCGGTCTCGATCTTCATGTACCGCGCGCAAGCCGGTGCGCACGATCCGACCCTCGTGTTCGTGCCGATCCTGCTCGCTACCAGCGCGTCCACACTGACCGGTCTGCTCGCGGTCGCTTTCATGCAGAAGCTGAAGCTGCGCGACCCGGTCGTCTTGGTCTGGCTGCTGTCGATTGCGCTGCTGCTCAGCGCCTTCGTCGCCCTGTTGTCGACCCTGTCTGCCGCGGCCCTGGCGCCGTTGTCGTCATTGCTCGGCAATCTGACCCTGTTCGGAATCGTGCTGCTATTCCTCCTCGCCGGCGCGTGGCGCAAGGTGCCGGTCTACGAGAGTTTCATCGATGGAGCGAAGCAGGGTTTCGAGGTTGCCAGGAACCTGCTGCCGTATCTGGTCGCGATGCTGTGCGCGGTCGGCGTGCTACGCGCGTCGGGTGCGCTCGACTTCGCGCTTGATGGCGTGCGCTGGCTTGCTGCGGCCGCCGGACTCGATACGCGCTTCGTCGATGCGCTGCCGACCGCATTGGTGAAGCCGCTTTCCGGCAGCGCCGCCCGCGCAATGCTGATCGAGACGATGAAGTCGCACGGCGTCGACAGCTTCGCGTCCCTGCTCGCGGCCACCGTGCAGGGTAGTACCGAGACCACGTTCTACGTGTTGGCGGTCTACTTCGGCTCGGTCGGCATCCAGCGAGCACGGCATGCGGTGGGTTGCGCCTTGCTCGCCGACTTCGTCGGCGTCATCGCCTCGATCGCGGTCTGCTACTGGTTTTTCGGCTGAACGGATCCATTTGCGCAACTTGCATATGCAATCCATTGCTGCAAATATTGCATGTGACCATTCCACGCATGAGCACCGCCATGCCCGCATTTGTTTCGCGCAAGCCAAACCTTTCCGCGGATTCCGCCCAGGTGCTGACCAAGGCCGCGCTGCGCGCCGCCGAAGTCCTCGATGTGCCGCAACGCACGCTGGCCGATATCATCGGAGTCAGCGCATCGACGATTTCGCGTGCTGCCAGCGCGCGTGCGCCAATCGACCCGGACAGCAAGGCCGGCGAACTGACCAAGCTCTGGATCCGCGTATTCCGCTCGCTCGATGCGATCGTCGGTTCGAATGACGAAGCGGCGCGCACCTGGCTGGTCTCGGCGAATGCCGCCTTCGCGGGGCAAAAGCCGCTGGAGCGCCTGCGCAGCGCAGAAGGACTGATCCACGTCCTGCACTATCTTGACAGTGCGCGCGCGCGGCTTTGACCGCGATTCCCGAGTCGCAGCGAATGCGACACGCTGTCGCGATCGTTCCTGACACAAGGAGCGTGCGATGACCAAGATGCCGCTGCAACTGCTGAAAGACAGCGCGCGTCGACTCAGCGCGCAGCCGTGGCGCGTGGTCGAAGCGCAGCATCGTGCGTCCACGATGCGCCTGGTCGACACGCTGGACGAACAACGCGTGCTGGAGGATCTGCTCGAAGCGAGCAAGCCGCCGCTGCCGGCAGAAGCCGCGCATCTGCACTATCTGCTGGCGACTCCCTTCCGCTATCCAGCGCCACCACCGGCTGGTTCGCGCTTCCGCGGCATCGGCGATCCTGGCGTGTGGTACGGCGCCGACAACGAACACACCGCGCTCGCCGAAGTCGCTTTCTGGCGCATGCGCTTCCTCGCCGATTCGCCCGCAACGCCGGATCTTCCGCCGGTACCGCATACGGCATTTCGCGCAAGCGTCGGCGGCAGTGCCATCGTGTTGACCGAGCCGCCATTCGCGCGACAACGCAGGCAATGGCAGGACCCGTCGAGTTACGTCGCGACACAGGCGTTGGCGCAGGTAGCGCGCGCTGCGGGCGTTGCGCTGATCCGCTACCTGTCGGTGCGCGATCCCGAGCACCGGCCCTGTCTCGCGGTGCTGACACCCAAGGCCTTCCGCAAACCCGAGCCACTCGAACAACACACCTGGTTGTTCAAGGTCACGCGCACGCGCGTGCTGGCGGAATCGAACATGGGTGTCGCGCGCATCGCGTTCGACGCGAGCGCGCTCGGCATGAACGTGGCGGGCTAGTCGCGGACGCGAGCTCGCGATTCCCATCATCGCAATGCCCTTCGGCAACCGGCGGCACAACGCGCACCCGATGCAAAGACTCAGGAGCGATGACGGCGTCCGTGACCACATCACCGGCTTCATCCTTTGCGGCATCCATGGCGGTGTCCTTGAGCATGCCGGTCGCGGAGCCACCCACAAGCGACGAAACACCTGTCAGAACGAGGAGCCGGATTGCCCGAGAAACTCGATTTCCGATGCCGTCGATGCGCGGCCCAGCATCGCATTGCGATGCGGAAAGCGACCGAAGCGCGTGATGATGTCGCGATGTCGTTCGGCGTAGTCGAGATAGTTGGCGAAAGCAGTGCGCGCGCCGGCGTCGACTTCGTCGAGCAAGGCGCGAAACAGCGCGACCGAGCGCTGCTGATCGGCCAGCACTTCCGAATGCTCCAGCGGCAAATAGAAAAAAACACGTTCGACGGGGCGCAACGCGCGATCGATGCCTGAATCCAGGGCATGCTCGCACCACGTGCGCGCCAATCCATCGTGCGCGAACGCGTGCGCATCCGCGCGGAACAGGTTGCGCGAGAACTGATCGACCAGGATCACCAGTGCCAGACGACCGTGCGCGAACGCAAGCCAGTCGTCGAGCACGCCGGCGATCGCCGCCTCGCGCAATTCGCCGAAGCGCGTCCGGATCGACGCATCCACGTCGGCTCCGCCGCCGAACCACAGCGATCCTCGATCCAGGATGACATCCGCATCCGCCGCGCGCGTGCCGAACCAGAATTGGAGCAGCTCCCTGCAGCGCGGATCGACCGGCATGCCGCTGTGCACGCGCACTAGCGCGTCGCTGCCTTGCCTCCGCCGAGCGCGCGCGCCGGCAGCAGGATTACGGCGCGCAACAATTCGAACACGCCCTCGACCGCGAAACCGAGCAGGCGAAACGGCAACAGCAGCAGCCACACCAGCGGGTACAGCACGATCGCGAGCAGGGCCAGCGGCCAGCAGAACACGAGCAGCAGCAGCCAGAGCAGGAAGGTCAGCATCAATAGGCTCCAGGAGGGTGGGGTGGCAACCCCGTCGTCGAACGCATCGTCGCGAACATGGGGGCGCCGGGCCAGTGCCAAAAGTGGCATCAGTCGCCAGCGCTCGCGGAATCCCGAGAGTACCCGCCACAGCGCGCGTTAAGCATCGCCTTCCTAGTCTTGATGGTCCGTAGCTGCGGAGCGATCGCCATGCCTCGTCCCATCTGGACCGGAACACTCTCGTTCGGCCTGCTCAACGTGCCTATCCAGCT
>JBDSXV010000178.1:0-56692 GCA_039926025.1 Dokdonella sp. | reverse complement strand
TCAGCCGCGATGCTCCCCCCCACAACAAGCATCGCGGCTGAAGCCGCTCCCACAGAAAAGGGAAGCTCCCGACGCCCGCGAACACTTTCCACATCCCTGTGGGTCGCAATGCGGGAGCAATTGCCAGCACTGCGCGCTGCGAATCCTCTCGCGTATTGAATTGAGTCTGGCCAGACCGCATCCTGCACGCTTCGTGGCGGCGCAGAATAACCATGGGCTTTGATCTTCCTCCTGTCACGCGTGCGCTGTTGTTGGCGAATGTCGTGATCTATCTGGCGCAGATGCTGACCGGAGATCTTCTGATCCTTCACTTCGCGTTGTGGCCGCTCGGACCCTCACCGTTTGGGGACGTGGCCGGTTTCGAGCCGTGGCAGGTCGTCACCTACGGGTTCCTGCACGGCGGTCTATCCCACATTGCGTTCAACATGCTCGCCCTGTGGATGTTCGGCGGTGCGATCGAGCGATTGTTCGGTGCGCGTCCATTTGCGCTGTATTACTTCGTTTGTGTCATCGGCGCCGCCGTAGCACAGCTGCTGGTCATGCACTTTTTTCCAGCCGGATACTTTCCGACCCTTGGCGCATCTGGCGGCATCTTCGGCCTGCTGCTCGCGTACGGCATGATGTATCCGCATTCGCGCATCATGCTGCTGTTCCCGCCGATCCCGATGCCAGCCTGGCTGTTCGTCACCGGTTATGGTGCGATCGAGCTGTTTCTCGGCGTCACCGGCACGGCAGCCGGCGTCGCACATTTCGCGCATTTGGGTGGCATGGCGATTGGCTTCGTGATGATCCAATACTGGCGAGGCAAGCTGCCGCTGAAGCCGCACCGTGTCCTGATGCGCTGAGCGTGCGTGAGCCTATGAATACTCCGGGAACGCGCACGCCGTCAGGATCGGCGTCGCTGGCCGACTGGCTGGACTATCAGTTGCGCGTGCATCCCCGCTCGATCGAGCTTGGCCTCGATCGCGTCGCCGAAGTCTGGCGACGTCTCGGCGCGCCTGTGCCCGCACCGGTCATCATCACGATCGGCGGTACCAACGGCAAAGGCTCGACGGTCGCGTTTCTGGAAGCAATGCTGGCGGCGGACGGCAAGCGCGTCGGCGCGTTCACGTCGCCCCACCTGCTGCATTACAACGAGCGCGTGCGCGTGGCCGGGATCGATGTCGAGGATGCTGTGTTTATTGATGCATTCCAGCGCATCGAGTCCGCGCGCGCCGCCGATTCAGTCGAACCTGTCGCGCTGACCTATTTCGAATTCGGCACCCTCGCTGCGCTGTGGATCTTTGCGCACGCCGGGCTTGATGTCGCCCTGCTTGAGGTGGGCCTCGGTGGGCGCCTCGACGCGGTGAATATCGTCGATGCAGACGCAGCCATCGTGACCACGGTCGATCTCGATCACCAGGACTGGCTTGGCAACGACCGCGAAACGATTGGGCACGAGAAAGCCGGGATTTTCCGCCGCGGGCGCTCCGCGATCATTGGCGAAAGGGATCCACCTCTCAGCTCGCTGGCTCATGCGCGCGATATTGGTGCCGAGCTGCGCCTGCTCGGCCGCGATTTTCAGTTCGAGCGTACCGATCAATGTCGTTGGCGCTGGCGAGCGGATGGCGTTGCGCTCGTGTTGCCGCTGCCGCGCCTGGCCGCGCCGTGCCAGATCGCGAACGCATCCGCAGCCATCGCGGCCCTGTACTCGTTGCGTGCGCGACTGGGTTGGAACCCGCAAGCGATAGCCGAGGGAATTGCGCGCGCGCGCATTGCCGCGCGACTGCAAATATTCAGTGCCACGACGGGTGTTCCAGAGCTCGTGGTCGACGTGGCACACAACCCGCAGGCAGCGCGCGTGCTCGGCGAATGGCTGCGATCGCGGCCGATCCGTGAACGTACGCTGGCGGTGTTCGGTGCGCTGGGCGACAAGGACGTGGGCGGCGTCGTCGACGCGCTTGCCAGTGAATTCGATGCGTGGTTTCTGGCAGGACTTGATCTGGATTCGCCACGCGGACTAGATGCTGTGTCGCTCCTCGCGCTGGTCAGCGCTGCGGCTCCGATCGCCCGGACCGCGTCGAGCACGCATGCCAACGTGGCCGCTGCGCTTGCGGCGGCATTCAAACACGCCCAGTCGGGCGATCGGATCCTCGCTTTCGGCTCGTTCTTCGTCGCGGCGGCAGCGCTCGATTTTGCTCAACAGCGCGGCTTGCGCGACGCTTAACGTCGATACAGCGCGGCGGGCGGTTATAATCGGCTTGGGTTTTTCCGACGCACCGCCACGGGATTCATCATGGATTTGTCGTTGAAACAACGCCTCCTCGGCGCCGCTGTGCTGATTGCGCTGGCGGTGATCTTCGTGCCCATGCTCATGTCCGGCTCGGCGCCACGCAAGAGCGCCGAATTGGAAACCACAAATCTGGCCATCCCGCCGCAACCGGATCACGAATTCCAGCAGCGTGTATTGCCGGTCGACTCGGCAGCCGCAAAGCCGATCGTTCCGCCAGTGCCACCAGCTTCCACCGACACTGACAAGATCGTTGCCGTCGATACCGCGACAGCGACCAGGTTGGCGACGACCGTGCCTACGCCGGCGCAAACTTCCGCACCGACGACGGTGGCTCAGCCGAAGCCTGCCGCAAGCACGAAGCCGGAACCCACCCCGGTCGTTGCCACAGTGGCGCCCGCGGAAACGGTCAAGCCTGCTCCCGGTCAAGCGGCGAACGGGCGCTATTTTGTGAATCTGGGCGTTTACAGCGCCAGCAAGAATTCACAGGAGCTGGTCGCAGCGCTGAAGAAGAGTGGCTTTCCAGCCTCCGCCGAGTCGAGCGAATTCCAGGGCAAGCCTGCGGAACGCGTGCGGGTCGGTCCGTTCGCCGACCGCGCGGGTGCCGAAGCGGCACGCCTGCGCATCAAGCAACTGAAGCCCGCCGTTCCTGGCAGCGTCGTACAAGTGACCGAGGACGCCAAGGTTGACGCTCCTGCGAGCGCATTGCCTGCCAATCATGCCGGCGGCTGGGCCGTTCAGCTGGGGGCGATGAAGGCGCCCGAGGATGCCAACAAACTGCGTGATCGTCTGAAGAATGCCGGCTTTGTTGCGTTCGTCGACAAGGTCAATGCGAACGGTTCGACCCTGTGGCGAGTGCGCGCCGGACCGGAAGTCGATCGCGGCGCAGCGGACAAGTTGAAGGCAGGGATCAAGGACAAGCTCAAGCTCGATGGCATCGTCGTGACGCTTTGATGAGGTGCGGGATTCGGGATGACCAGCCTTCGGCTGTTGTGAAGCGTTCGGGATTCGGGATTGGGCGACGGTGCCTGCGTTTTCGCGATGTCGTTGTTGCGTGGACTCGAAAATGTGACGCTCGCCTCCCGAAATCACGGCGAATCCCGAACGCTTCACAACAGCCGAAGGCTGGTCATCCCGAATTCCGAATCCCGGCCTCTCCATGAATTGGGTCGACTACACGATTGTCGCGGTGCTCGGTCTGTCGGTCCTGATGGGGCTGTGGCGCGGCTTCATCGGCGAAGTTCTCGCACTGGCTTGCTGGGCGTGCGCATTCTGGGTGGCCTGGTTGCTCGGGCCAACCCTTGCAGAGCGGTTTTCCGCCAGCATATCCACGCCGTCGGCGCGTGTGCTGCTGGCTTATGGCCTGTGTTTCATTGCGGTGTTGATCGCTGGCGCGATCGTCACTTTCCTGATTCGAAAACTGGTCGAGAGCAGTGGCTTGTCCGGCAGCGACCGTTTGCTCGGCATGGTGTTCGGTTTGGTGCGCGGACTCGCACTCGTTGTACTGGTCGTGCTGCTGATGGAGTTCACGCCATTCCCGCGCGATCCGTGGTGGCATGAGTCGCGGCTGCTGCCCACGTTCGAAAATAGCGCACACTGGCTGAGTGCGAGATTGCCGGTCGAAGTATCGCGCTACCTCGAACCGGTCGAGAGCTTGATCAAGCCGCTGGCGCCGTCGCCGGCACCGAGCAAGGCGGCGTTACCGTCCAAAGCGGCAGTACCGTCCAAAGCGTCATCGCCTGACCCTGTCCATTAATCTGAAGTAGCGAACCATGTGCGGAATCATCGGCATCGTCGGCAAGTCGGAAGTCGCTTCGGCACTTTACGACGCACTCACCGTCCTGCAACACCGCGGCCAGGACGCCGCTGGAATTGCGACGCTCGACGGCAACCGTTTGCGTCTTCACAAGGGCGCAGGCCTCGTGCGCGACGTGTTTGATCGAGAGAGCATGTTCAGTTTGCGCGGCAGTGTCGGCATCGGTCATTGCCGCTATCCCACGGCGGGTTCGGAAGGCTCGACCGAAGCGCAGCCGCTGTACGTGAATTCGCCTTATGGCATCGCCCTTGCGCACAACGGCAACTTGATCAACACCGAAGCTCTGCGCCGTGAAGTGTTCGAGGACGATCGCCGTCACATCAACACCGACTCCGATTCGGAAGTGTTGCTCAACGTGCTCGCTCACGAATTGCAGATCCAGGATCGGCGCAACCTCTCGCCGGATCACATTTTCAAGGCAGTGGCTGGTACGCATGCACGTTGTGTCGGCGGCTACGCGGTCGTCTCGATGCTGCTCGACTACGGTGTGCTCGCGTTCCGCGATCCGCACGGCATCCGTCCGCTGGTGCTCGGCGAGCGCGACACGGCGACCGGCAAGGAATACGCGGTCGCCTCCGAGTCGGTTGCGCTCGACATCCTCGGCTTCAAGCTGTTGCGCGATGTCGCGCCTGGCGAAGCCGTGCTGATGACGCTCGACGGCAAGCTTTTCACGCGCCAGTGCGCGGAACCCGCCAAACATGCGCCGTGCATTTTCGAGTACGTCTATCTCGCGCGCCCCGACTCGATGATGGAAGACGTCTCGATCTACAAGGCGCGGCTGCGCATGGGCGAGAAGCTGGGTGAAAAGGTACTGCGCGAGATGCCCCATCACGACATCGATGCGGTGATCCCGATTCCGGACACGTCGCGTACGGCTGCGGGGCCGCTTGCGCATGCGCTCGGAGTGCCTGTACGCGAGGGTTTCGTCAAGAACCGCTACATCGGCCGGACTTTCATCATGCCGGGGCAGAGTGAGCGCGTGAAATCGGTGCGTCGCAAACTCAATCCGATCCAGCTCGAGTTCCGCAACAAGAACGTGTTGCTGGTCGACGACTCGATCGTGCGCGGAACGACGTCCAAGCAGATCATCCAGATGGCACGCGATGCCGGTGCGAAGAAGGTCTATTTCGCATCAGCTGCCCCGCCAGTACGCTATCCGAACATCTACGGTATCGACATGCCGGTCACCGCCGAACTCGTCGCGCATGGACGCACGACGGCGGAAATCGAGAAAATCCTCGGTGCCGACAAGTTGATTTATCAGGATCTAGAGGATCTGATCTGGGCGGTGCAGGACGGCAACGAGAATCTGCAGCACTTCGACACCTCGTGTTTTTCGGGCGAGTACGTGACTGGCGTCGAGCCGACCTACCTCGCTGATCTCGAATTCGCGCGCTCGGACGACGCCAAGTTGCAGCGTCGACAGGCGGTCTGATGCGGCAGGGGTCCGCGTTGATCGAGGGCAGCCGCAGGGGTATATGACGCGCAGATAGCGCCATTGGCAGCGGGGTCGTGGATAATGAAGGCCCGCCGTCCCGGAACTGCAAGACGACATGGTCGATGTCGCCACTGAAAATCTGTTCGCAGCGGCGCAGCAATGCCTGGATTGCCGGGATCCTGCGCGGAAGGTCGCACTGACAATAACGGCTGCGCACTCGCTGGCGGCGAACGAGCTCACGCTTGACGCTTCCGAAGCCGCCGCACCCATTGCCGCTCCAGGGCGTCCGGAGCGGCCGCGTCTGGTTGCGCCGCGTCAGCTGGCGGGTCGCGGGCTGGGGTCGAGTGAGGGCAGGGCTGCCCTCGTCCACGCCGTAGCGCACATCGAATTCAACGCGATCAATCTGGCCTGGGATGCGGTCTACCGTTTTCGCGGGATGCCGCTCGAGTACTACCGCGATTGGGTACAGGTCGCCGCTGACGAGGCGCGCCACTTCTGCCTGCTCAACGCGCGTCTTGCCGAGCTTGGATATGCGTATGGCGATTTCGACGCGCATGACGGCTTGTGGGAGATGGCTGTGCGCACCGCCGACTCCTGCCTCGCGCGCATGGCGCTGGTGCCGCGTGTTCTTGAGGCGCGCGGACTCGATGTAACCCCAGGGATGATCGAACGCCTGCGCCGTGTAGGCGATCAGGCGACCTTGTCGATCCTGGAAACGATCTTGTTCGAAGAGGTCGCGCACGTAGCTGCCGGCTCGCGCTGGTTCTCCTGGTGCTGCGAGCGCGAAGGCGTCGACGCGCAGCTGACCTTCCATGAATTGCTGGAAACACACTATCGAGGGGGACTGCGCGGGCCGTTCAATGTCGAGGCGCGCCTGCGCGCCGGATTTTCGCAAGCAGAGCTTGCGCGCCTGGGCGAACTCGCCGCATGAGGCGTGTGTCGGCGGCGGCAATGGCAGCGTTTGTCCTGGCGCTTGCAGTGAGCTGGGCGATCCTTTTGATGTGCGCCGCCCGCGTCGATGTGCGCTCGCCATTGTCTCCTGCCAAGGAGCTGTCATTGCCTGGCAGTCGCTTCCATCCGGTGTTCGGCTCGGCCAATCCTGAAGCGCAGCACCTGCGTGTCGAAGCCGCTGCGAAGGACTTTTCAGGTTTGCAGGTCACCGCGTTGGCAAACCTGCTGGCCAGCGATTTTCCGATCCTGCGCTACCACATGGTCGAGTTTCCGCGCACCCTGGAACTTTCCCTGGTTTTTCGCACGGCTGAAGCGCCAGACGACGTGCAATCCATTTCCTTGCCGCGTCCCGAGGGGCATGAATCAACCTTCGATCTTGCGCAAGTTCCCGCATGGCGAGGGACGATCACCGAACTGGGCTTTGCCGAATTTCCGACCGCGCAGCTGGTGCCGCCGGCAGCCGGGTTCAGAGCTTTCACGCTTGCGGGCGCGCAACTGGAATCATTGTCGTGGAGAGGGCGTCTGGCAACCTTGTTGACTTCATGGCACGAGCGTCGTCCCTGGCAGCTGATCTCGGTCAGCGCGGTGGGTCCGACGGAAACCGGCGACAGTTCACCGCATGCGCCGCGATTGCCGCTGATATTCGCGTTCGCCTTGCTGGCTGTCGGCGTGCTCGGCCGAAGCATCTTGCGGCTGCGCGGCAAAGCGTTGCAGCCATTGCTGTTGGCCTCTGCCGCGATAGCCTGGGTCGCCTGCGATCTCGTTTGGCAGCGCGATCTGGTCTACAAGCGCGAGACGGATCGCGATGTCTGGGGCGACGCACCGCTGGCGGCCCGTCAGGATCGCGTCCCCGATGCACAACTGCGTGAAGTGGCCCTGCATGTGCGTTCGAAACTGTCGGGTTACCCGCGCACAACCCGTGTCCTGGTGAGCGCGCCTTCGCCGTACGACACGTTGCGTCTGATCTACCACGCGCTTCCGTTGAACGTGGGTGTGCTCGCCGGAGTGGATGCGGAGCACGCGGCACCCGGCACGATCGTCGTGCGCTATGCGGACGATCAGGACAAGGTTAAGGACGGTGTGCTGCATTTCGGTGGCATCACGCTGCATGTGCGGACGGTCGAACAGCGACCGGATCTGGGAATCTACGTCGTTGCGACGGTGCCCCGATGAATCCTTGGGCAATGGCAACCGCCTGGCTGGTGCCGCAGTTGCTTGGCAGCGGCCTGTATGTCCTGATTGTTGGTTGGCCGCGGCAGCGCTGTGATCGAATCATCGCGGCCGGGCTCGGCTGGATCGTAGGTGTGTTGCTTTGCGGTGTGCTGACGCGATTGCTTGCGTCCGCAGATCCAGCACGCGTCCTGATCAGCGTCTCGCCTTGGGCCGTGTCGATCGGGTTGGGCGGATGGCTGGTTGCCTGGTGGTTGCGGGCCGCACCTCCAACGACGGTTGCGCCACAGCCGATCGCGCGTCAATGGTGGCCTTGGGCGCTGATCGTGCTGGTATTGCTGGGTTGGCGCGGTTGGTTGCTGGCGAGCGATATCTGGCTGCATCCGACGTTGCCCTGGGATGCTTGGGCTGCATGGCAAGCGAAAGCCAAGACCTGGGTACTGGCCGGCGAGATAACGCCATTCGTGTCGTTCGGTGATTGGCTGGCGCATCCAAAAGAGCTGCTGCGTACCGGTATCGGTTACAGCTACCCGGACCTGCTGCCGTGGGCGATGGTCTGGTTTGCCGGCGCGGGTGGCTGGATCGAGCCTTGGATCAATCTGGCCTGGTTTGGCCTGTGGGTGGCGCTGCTCGTCGCACAGTATGGGCAGCTGCGCGCACTCGGCGTTGCGGCGAGTCATGCGTGGATCGGTGTATATCTGCTCGGCTCGCTGCCTTTGCTGGAATCACACGTTGCGCTCGGCGGCTATGCGGACCTCTGGGTTGCCGCGTTGTTTGCGCAAGCGGCCTTCGCCTGGCTGCGGTGGCATTGCCGCAGCGAGCAGCGCCAGCTAGGCGTCGTGATCGGCCTCATCGTGTTGTTGCCCATGGTCAAGCTCGAAGGCGCCGTGTGGGCGATTGTGCTCGGTGCGGCAAGCGTGTTTTCGTCGTTGCCGGCGTGGTCGCGGCAGCGCCGACTTCTACTCGGCTTTGCCTTCGCGACGACGTTGATTCTCCTTTCTGTCGCTTTCGGTGCAGCTTGGATCAGTGTTGCGCGCCGCTATTTCGGCAACAGCGGTGCGGTCAATCTTGCCGATGTCTCCGATTCGCTGAAAGCCTTCAGTGCCGGTCTGTGGGCCCAAGGAAACTGGAACCTGCTCTGGTTTGCATTGCCGGTCGTCATGTTCGGAAATCGTCATGCGTGGATGCGCTCCGCCACCACGCGCCGGCTAGCGGTTTTGGCCGCCGTGTCGTTTCTGCTCATAGCGGGCCTGTTCGTCTTCACAGCGGCGGCGCGCTATGCGCAGAGCTATTCAGCCGTCAATCGTTTGATGCTGCAATTGGCGCCGATGCTCGCCGCCCTGCTTCTGCTCATGCTGAAGTCACCCGATTCCCTGTCACCGCAAACGCAACGATAGACGCCCGTCAGCCTGTGTGGGTTGCGTGCGCTGCCTGGTAGACGCGAAGCATCCGGCTTGCAGAAGTGTCCAGTGTGAAGTGTTCATGCCAGCGTCGTTGACCAGCTTCGCCGAGACGTTTGCGCAAGTTGACGTCGTGGAGTCGTTCGATGGTGGCGGCAAGCGCCTGCGCTTCGCCAGGCGCGATCAGCAAGCCCGTCGCGCCGTCGGCGATGACGGAGCCGACGCCCGAGCCGGGTATCGCGCTGGCGACGACGGCCACGCCTGCACGCATGGCCTCCAGCAATACCAGCCCGAACGCTTCGCCGCGATCGAGTGAAGGCAGCACAAATGCATCGGCTGCCGCGTAGGCCGCCGCCAAGGCGTCATCGTCGAGATCGCCTGCGAACACGATGCGCGCTTCCAGTCCGCGTGCGCACGTCTGCGCTCGCAACTCACGCTCGCATTCACCGTTGCCGACCAGGAGCAGGCTCGCGTCGCGGATGTGCGCAAGTGCGTCAATCAGCACATTGAAGCCTTTGTAGCGACTCAGGCGACCGACCGCGAGCAGGCGCAGGCCGCGTTGAGCGGGCCACAGGTCGATCCGTCGATGATTGCGTTCGATGGCCGCGATGCCGAGAGGAACGACAGCGGTTTTTTCGTGCCACGGAGCGAGTGCAGCGCTTGCGTCGAGGTACTGCTGCGAGGTCGCAACGATTGCCTGCGCGCGTGCAAGAGTCGCCTGCTCGAATGGTCGATAGGCTCGGTAGGCCGTGCGCAGGCGCCAATCCGGCGAATCCGGCGGCACGTCGGCATGCCAGTGCACGATCCAGGGCAGGCGGCGCGCCGCTGGACTTGCCAACACGGCGAAGCAGGATGGATTCGGGAAATGAAGATGCAGGAGGTCCGGCCTGAATTCGCGCAACGCGCGTGCAAGCTCAAACGGGAAAGACGGACTCAGCGGCGTATAAAGCGGCGCGGCGATGCACGCGGCGCGACGCACATCAACGCCATTGATCGTTGTCTGCGCACGTCGCCATCGACCTGGTCGCTGATGGACCAGCACACTGGTTGGCTCGCCGCCGGCGACACACCACTCGGCCAGCGACTGGGTATAGCGCTCGATTCCTCCTCGCTCGGGCGTGTAGTACTTGCCGATATGCAGGATGCGCACGCGAGTCAGGGCGCTCAGGCCGCGTCGTCGTCCGCGTCGACGTCGCGCGCGGGGCGGCCACCGAGACGTTCCAGTTCCTGCTCGAGGATCGCCAGCTTCTGGGTCAGGCGTCGCATGTTGCGCTCCTGTTTGGAGCGGTCGATATCGAGCTTGAGCAATCGGATGAGGACCAGCGACAGGCCGATGATGATCGGCAGCACCGGCGCGTAGCCGATCCCGGTCTCGCGACCAAGCCAGACGACGACTTGCGGAAACACGCCGAGCACGAAAGTTGCCGTCGCGACGGCGAACCACCAGACAGCGAAGGGGCCGTGCAGGTGGTCACGTCGTACGAGAAACAGGATCGCCCCGGCCAGCACAATGCCGAGCACCGCAGACGTGATCTGTCCGGTCAGCATGTCGAATTGCCTGCCGCCAATGCAGGCGGGCGCCGCCGCCCTGAGTCCAGTTGCGCAAGGCAAAGTACGGTTGTGTGCAGCATGTACAAGGCGACCACCGGCCATGACGCGAACACGCGCGAATGTCCTTCGCGGCGCGGCAGCATCGGCACTGGCGTCTCCGTAATCGCCAACCCATTCTTTGCCAGCAACATCAAGACACCCACGTCCTGGTAGTCGAGCAGGCTTGCGGCCGGCCCGGCCAGGATTTCGACCGCAGCACGGTCGTACAGGCGCAGGCCCGACGTGAAATCGCCGAGACCCAGTCCGGTCAGGGCGCGCAGGTAGCGCCAGGCAATACGTTTTGCACGACTCAAACGTTCGACGCAGGTGCCAATGACGACGTTGGCCCTGCTGCCAGCTTGTGCCTCGAACAGTGCCGGCAATGACTCGGGCAGGTGCTGGCCGTCTGCGTCCAGGGTAATCACGCCGGCGAAGCCATTGCGATGCGCATACCGTATGCCGGTCTGCGTGGCGCCCCAGGCTCCAAGTCCCAATGGAAGTCGAAGAGTCTCGGCCCCAGCCGCACGGGCCTTCAGGACTGTGTCATCGGTGCTGGCGTCGTCGACGACGAGCACCCGGCAGCCCAAGGCGCGGCGCACACCCTCAACGACCGCGATCACGGTCGTCGCTTCGTCGCGAGCGGGAATGACCGCCAGGCAATCGGCAGCGCGAAGTGAGATGGTTTCTGAATGGGCCACGAGGCAGGGCGAGCCGGAGGGAGGCGCGATTCTCCGGGTCGTGCCGGATCAGGTCAATGCGGCTTGCGCTCACGCTGTGTGGGGGAGCACAAAACGCCCACCCGCTGGAAGCCTTGGCGGGCCATCACCAGTGGCGCAGGGCGCCCGCGCGCGCGGGCCTCAGTGGCGATCGACCGGAGCTTCCCCGGTAAAATCCGGCATTGACGGCGCTGATTCGGACGTCCAGGAAGGTTTTTTAGCCCTGAGTGTCCGGTTTGGTGGCGCTCATGCGTCATACAGCTCCGTGGGCCAGAGGCGTAAAGCCGATGGCCGGGAACGGGGCCTTGCGCAGTAGGGGAGCCGTCTCGAAGTCTGGCAGGTTAGCCGGGCCCACGCCGGGTTTGAGTTGACATGGTGATTTGACTTCACTATCGTCCAGCCGGATCGGGCTTGGTTAACCATCACAAACCATGGGGAACGGGGACTGCACCCCGCCCGAAACACTCTGGGAGATATTCCATGAACGCAAAGATGAAGCTTCTGTCGCTCGCAATGGTTGGCCTCTGCGGTTACGCGGGTAGCGCCTTGGCAGTTTGCCCGACCGGTCCGACGACTGCTGAGGGTGGTGCTTGGACGAGTAAGTCCGAGCTTCCGAGTCACGCAGGTTCGCCGGTTTCCGTTGTCGCGGGCGGCCTCGATGCGTCGGCTTGCAAACTCACTGTTGCCCTCCAGGCAAATGCGACTTCTGCTGCTGCCACTGTTCGTTACACGCACGCAGCGCCGGAGCCGAACTATCGTTTCCAGTTCCTGGTTGATACCACGAATCTGACCGCTTTCTCGGCATCGGCTAACGTGACATTGTTCAATGCGCCTTCGAGCACGGTTGCCAATGGTTCAAACAGCCTGCTGAAGGCTACGCTCATTCCGGGAACTGCTGCTGGCACGCACCGTATTCGTTTCATCGCAGCGAAGGGATCCCTTCCGTTCACCGCTGGTTCGACGATTCCGGTCGATCTGACTCCAGGCGTGCATCGCGTCGAGGGTAAGCTCACGGTTGGTGCGGGTGCCGCTGGTGGCCTCACCTATTGGATCGATGCCCCTGTCGGCACCACCGAGCCCGCAGCATGCGGAACGTGCTCCGTTGCCAGTCTCGACAATGGCGGCTGGGGTGGTGTGAATGCGGTGGTTATGGGACTGAGTTCGCCAGCTTCGGCCTTCGCTACCACTCAAGGTGGCAAGATCGTGGGTTTTGACACGTTCGATTCGCGTCGCCAGACCTATATCGGGCATTGATTGATTTTCTGAAAACCAAGATCCGAATAATCTGAAAAGGAGTGACGATTTATGAAGCTTAATCTTCTTTGCGGTGCGGCGGCCCTCGCCGCCATGTTCAGCCTGACGGCGAATGCACAGAGCTGTGCTAGTCCGAATACCACGTGGCATCCGACGCCGACGAACCCTGGCAATCCTCCGATCAATGGCGATACCTGCGCCGCTGGATTCGAGGCCGGCATTGTCAGCCTCTGCGGCAACAATGCTAGCGCTGCTGGTCACGCTTATGTTGTCCAGTTCACGCCGACGGCCGCCGGCACGTTCACGACGATAACGCTGAGTGGCGTGGCCGGATTCACGGGCTACATGGGCGTTGTTAATACGGCGGCGGTTGGTGCTTGCAACGGCGGCGGCGATACCGGTGCCTGCCAAACTTCCGGCGATACAGCAACTCCGATTCAGCACTCGCTGTTGACCAATGGCACAAGCTACTATCTGATCGTCAGCAATTCGGGTAGCGATGCTGCGACGGCTTGTGGTGCCTTTACCTTGACGGCGGATGGCTCGTTGCCGGTGACGTTGCAGAATTTCACCGTCAGCTAAAGCGATTGGCTAGTTTTTGACACGACCCACCTGCAATGCAGGTGGGTCTTTTTTTTGGAAAAAATTCCATGCTTCCCATCTCAGGTTTGATTTTCTCGGCGATTGTCAGCGCTAGCCCTGCTGCCAAATCCAGTCTCGCAGTATCTCTTTGCAATGCGGGTGATCATCAGCAGTTTGAAAGCATCACATGTGATATCGAGCTGAAGAATAGTGGTAGCGCGGCAATTCGGATTTTCGACGCGCGCGCTATATCACGCTGGGACAGTATCGAACGGGAAACCACCGTTCCCGCGCATGGGACGGCGTATCTTCGTGCAACAGTTGGAATAAATGATAGCGTGGGGTTTGCCCACCGGTCTTTCCAATTCAAGACTGACGAACCGGGTTTGCTTTCGTCGCGCGGCGCGGAAGTCCAGGCGTTTGTCTCCTCGGTGCTTGACGATAGTGCGCCCGCCATCGACTTTGGCGTAGTCAAGCTCAGCGACGATGTCCTCCCTGTCAAAACAATTGCGCTATCAAGCAGAGAAGTGTCGAATTTCCGCATACTCGAAATCATGGACAAACCGGACTACCTCGATGCATCAATCGCGCAGGATGGGCGAACATTGAAAGTTTCCGTGGAGAAAAACGCTCCATGGGGACTGCGGCATGAGCGGGTCAAACTCAAGATCAATGCTCCGCAACAGCGTGAGGCGTGGATCAAGGTGGATGCGAACGTGCAGGGGGATGTCGTTCCCGATACGAACCCAGTCTTGCTGGGTCTCATGCGGACCAACAACCGAAACGAAGTCCTTATTCGCTTGAGCAGCATTAGCAGCAAGACCTTTAAAATTGGTTCGGTTGACATCAAGGGCATCAAAGGCAGTACAAAAATTGCGCCATGTACGCCGGATGCAGCTGGCTGCCGTGTAGTGAAGCTCGCCATCGCGAAAGATCAGATCCAAGGCAGACTCAGCGGGATACTTTCCGTCGAGCTACCCGACTTCAAGCAGACCTTGCCCATCGAGTTGGGGGGGGGGTTGTTGCTGGCGCCCGAGGTCAAGATCCGCGACATGAACAAGGAAAATGAGAAAGCGCTGCAGGATCGCGGCAATCTTCAGTCGGCCGCTACGCCACCAGCAGAACAGAAAAAGATGGATGTAAAACAGGCAATCGAGCAAGCGATTGAGAAAAAGGATCAAGAAGTTGCGCCTCCTCCGGGCAATGGTCCTCTGTTGCGGTGGTCCGTTGCGCATCAGGTGGGCTATCACGGATACATCATCTATCGGGCAGATGCTCAAGCAGGGCCATATTTCCGTGTGAGCAGGGAACTCATTCCCGTTGCCAGCAATGAGGGAACTGACACGGGTTCCTATCAGTGGCGTGACAATTTGGCCGAATCCGGCAAGACCTATTGGTATTCGATTGGTCTGGTGAAAGACGATGGCGACAAGGTTGCATTGTCGGGCGGCCAAAAGGTCACTGCGAAATAGATGGCCATTAGCCAAGGGCGCCATCGCAAATTGGCGCCTTTGGCAAATCGCCCGCAAAGAAAACGCGCGCTAGAGTCTCAAGGCTTCAGTGATAATTGGTCAATTCCGCCGAATTCGATTCGAAGCACGCTGCCTTGCTCGTACCAATCGCCCAACACGATTCGCTGAAGCAATCTTTCCTCGTTGCTAATGTGATGCGTCGCAGGCCGATGCGTATGACCATGTACCAACAAGCGTACATCCGCCGTGCGTAGCGACGCCAGCACGGCCTCTGGATTGACGTCCGCAATCCCATTCGCAACCGAGCGCGTATAGCGCTGGCTCTCCGCACGCGCCTGTTGCGCAAACGCGCGCCGCTCCACAACCGGTTTGCCGAGAAATGCGCGCTGCCACGCTGGCGTATGCGATTGCGCACGAAATGCCTGGTACGGTGCGTCGTTCGTACACAGGGTGTCGCCATGCATCAAAAGGATGCGCTGGCCCTCGATCTCTAGGGTGCTTGGATCAGGCAGCAACGTCATCCCTGCGCGACGTGCGAACGCGTCGCCGAGGAGAAAATCGCGATTCCCGTGGATGAAGAAGCACGGAACCCCGTGCCTGCGCAGGTCAGCGAGCGCGTCGGCGACCTGGGTGGCGGTTCCATCGTCGTTGTCGTCGCCAATCCACGCTTCGAACAAGTCGCCGAGGATGTATAGCGCCTTGGCGCGCACGGCCTCCTTGCGCACGAATTCGACGAACAAGTCCGTGATATGCGGCCTACTGGCATCCAGATGCAGGTCGGATATGAAGAGCGTTGTCATGCGTCGACGTTTCGGCGGAGAGCGTGCTGGCTCCGATGGACCATGGCAAGTCCACCGGATTGCAATTTGCGCAGTCGCTCAGTGCCCTAGGGAACCATTGTCATTTTCTGGATCGAGATAGTGGTCGTCGGCACGTCGCTGCGGAACGGCCCCTGCGGTCCGGTCGGCACCGCGCGGATCTTGTCGACCACGTCGAGACCGGCAGTGACCTTGCCGAACACGCAGTAACCGGGATCTGCATCGCTGGAGTAATCGAGACGCGGGTTGTCGACGGTGTTGATGAAAAATTGCGCGGTCGCGGAATTCGGATCAGCGGTGCGCGCCATCGCGAGCGTTCCGCGCAGATTGCTCAGGCCGTTCTTCGATTCGTTGGCGACCGGCGCGCGGGTCTTCTTCACGACCAGGTCCTTGTTGAATCCGCCGCCCTGGATCATGAAGCCTGCAATCACGCGGTGAAAGATCGTGCCATCGTAGAAACCGCTCTTCGTGTAGGTGAGGAAGTTTTCGACCGACTTCGGCGCCTTGTCGGGGTATAGCTCCACGGTGATATCGCCCATGCTGGTCTTGATCAGCACCTTCGGAGCAGCAGCCATCGCTTCGGCAGCAACGGGCTTTTCCGCGACCTTGGCAGCGGGTTTCGCAGCAGGCTTGGCCACCTTCGCCGTAGATTTTGCCGCTGCCGGCTTTGCCGCAGTGGGAGCATCCACGGCGAAGGCGAACGTCGGTGCGACCAAGGCGAATGCAAGAAGCAGGCGTTTGAACATGATGACCTCCATACTGGAACAGGAAAAACGAGACCCCGAATGATAGGCGCAGAAATGCCGCGCGTCATGCACGCCGGCGGGTTCGGCCCCGTTGGAAGGAGCTGCTGGATCCCCAACGAAGAGCATCGCGGCTGAAGCCGCTCCCACAAATGCTTCGGCCCTCCCGTTCAAGGAAAGGGTTGGATGGGGATGGTGTCACTCGGTGTAAGTACGCCAGAGCATCTCGGCTGAATTCGCTCCCACAGACAATTGCTCTCACGATGTCCGTCCCTGGCGCGGTCCGCGACTCTCACGCTGCGGCAGGCACGCGCGCCCTAACCTGGAGCTTGAGGTCGAGGATCTTGAAGTAGTCACGTTCCTGCTCGAGATCCGCGCGGGTCAGTGGATGCTGATCGAGCCACGCACTCGGCAATTCGAGTCTGAGCGTCCTGTCGTCAGCAACGAGCGACAGCGGTGGCAACGGATCGGTCGTGCGGCTGCGCTGGAGCAGCGCTGCCAGACGCAGCAAGGCGGTCAGGCGTCTAACAGGGCGACGCAGACGCTCGGGAAGTGCCTCGATCGCTTCACGATCGGGTTTGCGCCGGTGCGAGCGGATGACGGCTGCGAGCGCAAGCTGGCCCTGGCGACTGAACCCGGCCAGATCTGAATTGGCGACGATGTAGGCGCCGTGGATATGGTGCAGGCTGTGCGCGATCGCGAGGCCGATTTCGTGGATGTCGGCGCTCCAGCCGAGCAAGTCGCGCTCGAGTGTGCCCAGTTGCCACGCGTCGGCGACCTGTTCGAACAGCTCAAGTGCAGCATAGTGCACGCGTGCCGCCTGCGCACGCTCGACCGCGTAGCGCGAGGCGAGGGCGGCGATGCTGCCGGCACGTGGGTCGCCATGCATTGCGCGGCCGACCATGTCATACAGCAGGCCCTCGCGCATCGCGGTTTCGCACACGCCCATGTGATCGAGCGCGAAGGTGGTGAAGATGGCATCGAGAATTGCGACGCCGCCGGCAATGACCTGGGCGCGTTCTTCGGCGAGACCGGCCAGGCGCAGGTTGTCAACGCTGCCGGCCTCGAGGATCGCCTCCCGCAGTCGCACAATCGAACTCGCGCTGATGCCGCTCTCGCTCCAGCCATTGGCTTGCACGATGCTGCCAATCGCCTTCGCCGTGCCGGATGAGCCGATGGCCTCGCCCCAGCCGCGTGCGCGGTAGTGGGCAGCAAACTGCTGCAGTTCCAGCGCGATCTCGGTTTGCGATTGCTGCCAGCGCTTCTGCGTGAACTTGCCATCGCCGAAGAAGCGCAGCGTGCTGGCAACGCATCCCATTTGCACGCTTTCGGTTTCAAGTGCTTCGTAGTCGTGGCCGATGATGAACTCGGTGCTGCCGCCGCCGATGTCGACGACGAGTCGGCGCTGACTCGACTTGGCGAGGTCGTGCGCAACGCCGAGGTAGATCAATCGCGCTTCCTCGCGCCCGGCCACTACTTCGATGGGATGCCCCAGCGCGGTTTCCGCGGGCAGCAGGAACGATTGCGGGTGGGCGAGGCGTCGTACGGTGTTGGTTGCTACGGCGCGCACGCGTTCGGGTGGCAGTGCGCGCAGGCGCTGCCCGAAACGCGCGAGGCATTCCAGCGCGCGTTCCCGACGTGATGCTTCGAGGCTCCCGTCGGGACGCAGTCCCATCGCCATGCGCACACTTTCGCGCAAGCGATCGATCAGGCGCAGGCTGCCGTGTTCGTAGCGTGCGACGACGAGGTGAAAGCTGTTCGAGCCGAGGTCGACTGCGGCGAGCAGTTCGCCGTCGCGAATGTCGCTGGCCATCGCATCTGTCACAGCATCCGCACTCTGGCAAAGATGGTCGGATTGTCGCACGTCCATTCGGCGCTGCGGTCGGCCTCGCTACGTGCGCTGGCGCACAGGTGCCAGCGCGTCGGCGAGCAATGTACGGTCTTCCGTGAGTTTCACCAGCAAGGTTTGCTGCGCGGAATGCGGCGCGTCCAGGTTTGGTGTGAGGCGCGTGTAGCTGCCATCGGGATTGAGCTGCCACGCTTGTGTATTGTCGGCGAGGTAGTTCGCCAGCGATTCGTCGTACACGCGCTGGGCCAGTTCCGGATCGCGGATCGGGAAACAGGTTTCAATCCGGCGCATCAGGTTGCGTTCCATCCAGTCGGCGCTGGAGCAATAGATTTCGGGCGTCGTATCGTTCTGGAACCAGTACACGCGACTGTGTTCGAGGAATCGCCCGACGATCGAGAGCACGCGGATGTTCTCCGACACGCCGACGATACCGGGGCGCAGCGTGCACGCTGCGCGCACGATCAGATCGATCTTCACACCGGCCCGCGATGCACGATACAGAACTTCGACGACGCTCTCCTCATTGAGCGCATTCATCTTGGCGATGATGCGCGCAGGCTTGCCGTCTCTTGCATTTGAGATCTCGCGTTCGATTTTCTCCATCAATCCCTTGTGCAGGGTGAACGGCGAATGCAGCAGGCACTTGAGCTGGATGAAGGGTCCCAGGCCCGAGAGCTGCAGGAACAACAGATGCGCGTCCTCGCCGATCTCGGGATTGGCCGTCATCAATCCGAAGTCCGTATAGATGCGCGAGGTGACCTGGTGATAGTTGCCGGTCGACAGATGCACGAAGCGGCGCAGAGCTCCGTTCTCGCGGCGTACGATCAGCAGCATCTTGGCGTGGGTCTTGTACCCGACCACGCCATAGACGACCTGTACGCCTGCTTCCTGCAGGCGGTTGGCCAGGCGCAAGTTCGCTTCTTCGTCAAAGCGTGCGCGCAGCTCGACGACCACGGTGACGTCCTTGCCCTGGCGTGCGGCATCAATGAGATGGTCCACCAGAGGCGAGTCGTTGCCGACGCGATACAAGGTTTGCTTGATCGCGAGCACATCGGGGTCGGCGCTCGCTTCACGCACCAGCTCGATCACGGTGCTGAATGATTCAAACGGATGGTGCAGCAGAATGTCGCGCGCGCGGATCGCGTCAAACAAGCTGATTTCCTCGGCGATCGCAGGCAGCACGCGCTGCTGGAAAGGCGGGAATTTGAGATCGGGGCGATCGATCTGGTCGTAGATGGCATTGATGCGACTGACGTTGACGGGTCCTTCGCAGCGATAGACGTCGGTGTCGGTGAGCTCGAAGTTCTGCATCAACATGCCCGCTATCGCCTTCGGGCAGTTGTCAGCGACTTCAAGGCGCACGCCCTTGGCAAAGCCGCGACCCTTGAGCTCGTGGCGCAGAGCGAGCGCGATGTTTTCCTCGTCCTCGTCGACGACCAGCTCGCTGTTGCGTGTCACGCGGAACTGGTACGAACCCTGCACCTGCATGCCTGGAAACAGTTCGTCCATGAATTCGTGCAGGATGCTGGACAAGAACACGAAATCGTAGGGCGATTCGGCAACCTCGGCGGGCATGCGGATGATGCGCGGCAACGAGCGCGGTGCGCGCACCAGGGCCATGTGACCTTCGCGTCCGAAAGCGTCGCGGCCCTTGAGCACGACCGCAAGATTGAGGCTTTTGTTGAGGATACGCGGAAACGGATGCGCAGGATCGAGGCCCAATGGCGACAGCACGGGCAGGATTTCGTTGCGGAAATAACCTTGCAGCCAGGCGCGTTGCTTCGGCGTCCAGTTGTCGCGCTTGGAGAATCGCACGCCCTCGCGCTCGAGCGCCGGCAACAGGGTCGCGTTCCAGAAATCGTATTGCGCCTTGACCAGGGTCAGCGCACGCTCGCGGATCCGCGTCAGCACTTCACCACTCGCCATCGCATCCGCACCAGCGCGTGTGTCGCCAAGACTCAACTGCTGGCGCAGTACCGCCACGCGAACCTCGAAGAATTCGTCGAGGTTCGAGCACGAAATGCACAGATAGCGCATGCGTTCGAGCAGCGGCACGCCCGGGTCCTGTGCCTGCGCCAATACGCGGAAATTGAATTCGAGCTGGGCGAGTTCACGATTCAGGTACAGACTCGGGTCACGCAGGTTTTGTTGTACGTCGCGATTCATGCGTCGATTCCGTCGGCCATGTTCATTCGAGGATGGAACGTTGCGCGCGGCGCTCGTCCACGGCAAGAGGTACAAAACCTTCCTGACGTACGAGCGTCTGCCCTTGTTCGGAGAGCGCATACTCGATGAACGCGGTCGGGAGTTCGGCCAATGCCCGTTGTGGCGGGCGGTTGATGTAGAGATAGAGAGCGCGGGAGAGAGGGTAGCTCCCGTCCGTGACGCTCGCGCTGTCAGGAACCACACCCGCGTCGCGCTCGCTGCGCGCCAGCGCGAGCGGTTTGACCAAGCCGTTTATGTAACCGATTCCGGCATAGCCGATCGCTTCGCGATTCATTGCGACGGTGCCGACGATCGCTCCATTGCCCGGCCACGCAATTATTTCAGGGCGAAACGCGCCACCGCAAAGGGCGGATTCGCGGAATATCTCGCGGGTTCCTGAGCTCGCGCTGCGGCCGGCGGCGAGAATCTGCGTGGCGCCGAATCCGCTGCGCGTATCCGCGCCAAGATCGCTCCAATGCCGTATCGGTCGCGGCGCCCCACAACGCCGAGTGGTTGAATAGACCGCGTCGAGTTCAGCAAGGGTGATGCGTTGGAGCGAATTTTCCGGATGCACAAACACGACGATGGCATCGCGCGCGATCACCAGCCGCGTCGGTGCGTAGCCATAGCGATGACGGAAGTTCGTTTCCTCTTCTGCGCTCATCGGCCGGCTCATTGAACCGATGTCTGCCGCACCTGCCGTGAGTGCGAGCGGCGCACTGGCGGAGCCTGCTGCCTGGACCTGGATACGCGCCAGTGGATGCAATAGCTGGAACTCGCTGGCCCAGCGCGTAACGAGTGCACTGGCGGTGTCCGAACCAACACACGTCAAGCTGCCTGCAAGGCGATCGTCCGACGCGCGGGCGGCCGGTGCCAGGGTGATGCCCGCGATCAGGATCAGAGTAGCAACGGTCGTTGTCACGGCGTCTCCGCCAGCGCTTGCGGTTGGAGCAGGTGGCGCGCGTCGAACACGCATGCGAACGTGCTGCCAACGCCCAGCTCGCTGCTGATATCCAGATGCGCGTGATGCAACTGCAACACATGCTTCACGATCGAGAGTCCGAGGCCGGTACCGCCGGTGTCGCGCGAACGACTGGTCGAAACGCGATAGAACCGCTCGGTGAGTCGCGGCAGGTGCTGTGGCGAGATGCCCTGGCCGGTATCCATCACCGACAGGCGTGCGGTGTCGTCGCCGCTTTCCCAACGCAGGGTGACGCGGCCTCCTGCGGGTGTGTAGCGAACCGCGTTGGTGACGAGGTTGGAGAATGCGCTATGCAGCTCCTTGGTCGAACCGGAAAGGTCATGGTGACCATGCAGTTCCGTGACGATCTCGTGCTGGCCGTGACTTAGAGCGACCGCTTCCCGGCGTAGTGCTTCCAGCAGCGAACGCAGACTGACGCGTTCCAGTGGCAAGTCGTTTTGCGCTTCGAGTCGCGACAAAGTCAGGAGGTCCTCGACAATCTGCGTCATGCGGCGAGACTGATTGCGCAGCTCATGCAGGATGGGCTCGTACTCGGGAATCTGCTCCGGTTCGATCATGTCGAGATAGCCGTGCACCACCGTCAAAGGCGTGCGCAGTTCGTGCGAGACATTGGCGACAAAATCACGCCGCACCTGTTCCAGCCGCACCAGCTGACTGACGTCGCGCGCGACCAGCAAGGCGCGATCATCGGCATAGCGGATCAGACGCAAGCCAAGGCGCAAGTTTTCGTCGATCGGCGAGGCAAGATCGCTCAGCGGCTCGGCGGCATCAGCGCGCAGCCACTCGGCGAAGCGCGGCGCGCGCACAATATTGGTCAGGTGGCCGCCAATATCCTGCGGATACTTCAGTCCCAGCAGATGGCCGGCTGCGGTGTTGAACCATTCGATGCGTCGATCGAGATCGAGCGCGACGACCGCATCGGGCATTGCCGCGGCCGCGTCGCGAAAAGCACGCAACTGGCGCAGAAGGTGTCGCTTGTCGTCGCGTGCGGCGCGCTGGCGACGCCTGACCAGATTCTGGATCTCATCCCAGATTCCACTGCCGTCTGAAGCCGGCAAATGCTGACGGTTTGTCAACAGGCGGCCAAGCCGGATCAGCTTGAATGTCCCGAGCAGGATCACACTGCTCGCCAGAACGAAAAGCGCTTGCGGCACTGCGCGCAACCAAGCACCAAGCGCGAGTGCGAACAGGCAAAGCACGGCGAAGTGCCAGCCGCTCGATCGCCATGCGCGACTCAGACGCGAAGGCATGGGCCGCAATCCGATACGGGTGACGCTATATTCATGGCGTACAGGGCAGGGATGAACGGAATGTCAGCGACATCCGCAAGCAACGCAACACGTTCCAAAGACGGACGATACGCGCCTCACACGCGGGTGGAAAAGCGATAGCCGGCACCACGCACGGTCTGTACCAGCGCATCGCGGGTGAACGGTTCGAGCGTCTTGCGCAGGCGGCGGATATGCACGTCCACGGTACGCTCCTCGACGTAGACACCACCGCCCCAGACATGGTCGAGCAACTGGCTGCGGGTGTACACGCGTTCGGCATGGGTCATGAAGAAGTGCAGCAGGCGGTATTCAGTTGGACCAATGTGTACGGGCTGTTCGCCGCAAAATACGCGGTGCGCTGCACTGTCGATGCGCAGCCCCCCAAGTTCGACGACGCCTTCGGCGTCTTCGCCGTGAGTGCGGCGCATCACGGCCCGGATGCGTGCCAGCAGTTCGCGCGTCGAGAACGGTTTCACCACATAGTCGTCGACGCCAGCATCCAGGCCGCCGACGCGGTCCGTTTCCTCGCCGCGTGCGGTTAGCATGATGATGGGCACTTCGCGAGTGAGTTCGTCCTTGCGCAGGCGGCGCGCGAGGTCGATGCCGCTCATGCCCGGCAGCATCCAGTCGAGCAGAATCAGGTCCGGTATGCGTTCCCCGATCGCAGCTTGCGCTGCACGCGCATCGGCTGCGTGCATGGCTTCCATGCCCGCCTTGCGCAGTGCGAATGCGACCATGTCGCGGATCGCGGTTTCGTCTTCGACTATCAGGATGTGCTTCTGCACGCTGTCACCCACAGGAGCGCCACGGGAGCGCTTTATGACGCCGGCATTGCAGCGGTATTTTGTTACCGCAGAATGACAAAACGAGCTTTATCGGCACGCAGGCCCTCGTGCGGGCGGAATATGCGCACTTGCAGGTTACGGAAATATTACTCCGTGCCGGCGGCTTTCGCGCGAGTCGTCCCGCGTACAGCAGGAGAATGCGGGGGCCAGGGAGTCGGGCGTGCTCGGGAAATCCCGCTTGCGCAACGCAAGGACTGCAGGCGTCAGCTCGGTGATGCGAGCGTCGATGCGACTGCGCTGGTAGTAGGTCAGGTCCGATTGCTTGGAGAGCACCTTGAGCTGGTTCAGGGCGTCTTCGGCGTGGCCGGTCAAGTAGGCGGCCTCGGCGTAAGCTTCGGCTGCCCGTACTTTGTCGCCGGCAAGCTGGTTTGCGCGGCCGTAGCTTTTTTGCAGATCCGGATCGTCGGCGTGACGCTCAACCAACGGGCGCAGCAGTTCGATCGCCCGGCGCGAGCTCTTGGTCTCGGCCAGCGCAAGCAAGCCGTCGGCATAGGTGAGGGTTACGGCGCGATTGCCCGGGAAGTCATCGTTGAGCTGCTCGTAGCGCTTCAACGAACTCGCCTTGTCGCCAGCCTGGTCTTCAGCATGCGCGAGTGCGAGACGAAAGACCGGCGAATTGGGTTGTTTTGCAACCAGCGTCGAAAGCTCACTCGCGGCCAGTTTTGGTTCGCGCGTTTCGATCAAGGCGAGGGCGTAACCGTAGTGGTTGGCGGGCGTATTGAACGCGGGATTATCGCGCAAATTGTCGGCATAGTAGCCGCGGATCGCAGGGGCGGATGCCGCACTCAAAACGCGCGCCCGCTCGCGCATCAGCTCGAAATAGCCTTCGCCATGATTGACAGCTTCGGCTGCGTTGCGCGGTGCCGGCACGGCTGCTGCCAGGTCTGGCGCCCGCGCCAGCTTCGAAGGGCCAAGCAGCGCAACATCGATACCTGCCTGATTCTTCCGGCGCGTGTCGGCCGCTTCATCGGCGAGCTGTGCAGCTCGCGACTTCGCCTCGGCGATCCGCTTGGTGTCGAGTGGATGGTCCAGCAGGAATTCCGGTACGTCGATACCGTTCACGCGCATCATCTTTTGCAGCGTCTGGAACGCCCCGGCCATCGCCAGCGGATCGAAGCCGGTGCGCGCCAGCGTCTGAATACCGACGCGATCCGCCTCCGCTTCCTCGCTGCGCGTGAAATTGATCTGGCGCTGCTGGATCAACGAAGTCCCGGTCACCATTGCGGCGGCGGCGGCATCGTCGCTGCGATGCGAAGAGGCGATCATCACGCCAAGCATGCCGAGCATGATCGGAATCGACATTTTTTTGGTGTCTTCGAACGCGCGCAGGATGTGCTGCTGCTGCACGTGCGAGATCTCATGCGCAATCACGCCTGCGAGTTCGTCTTCGCGCTGCATCGCATTGAAAAGCCCTGCATTCACGGCGACGAAACCGCCCGGCGCCGCGAAGGCGTTGATCTGCTCGTCGCGGACGATGAAGAACGTGAACGACATGTCCGGATGATCGCTCGAAGCGACCAGTCGGAAACCCAGCGAATTGATGTAGTCACCCAGCAGGGCGTCGTCAAGCACGAGACCGTATGCGCGCATCTCCTGGAGCATGGCCGCGCCGTAGTCGTGCAGATCCTGTGGCGACATGATGGCGGCGGCCGAGCTGCCGATGTCGGGCAGTTTGACGTCGGGTTCGCGCGCGCCCGCGACGCTCGTGATCAGCGCAACGGCCAGCAAGGTCAAACCGCGGGGAAATTGCAGGAACGCGCCGAACATGGGAGCACCCGATCGATAACAGGTTTCAGACCACATTAGCGCGCGTGTGTTCCCGCTGCCACCGCTATGCTTCCATTGCGGGCGATTGGGTGAGCGAACACTCAGGGTGCGTTCATTGGCCAATTCGACCAGCAGGCTTGCAAGGTTTGCAGCCTCACTCCAATCTTGTCGCACAGTTATTCATTGGAAGCGAGCCATGATCCCGGTTGAAATCTACACGACTGCGATGTGTCCCTACTGTGTCTCGGCCAAGAATTTCCTCAAGCAGAGAGGGTTGGCCTACGAAGAGGTTCGCGTCGACCTCGATCCAGTCAGGCGCGAAGAAATGCTGACGCGCAGTGGAGGGCGTCGCACTGTTCCGCAAATCTTCATCAACGGCGCGCATATCGGCGGGTTTGACGACCTCGTCGCGGCCGACCGCGCCGGCCGCCTGCGCGAACTCACGGAGAATTCAAAATGAGCGACCGCATCGGAGACTTCACCGCGTTCCGGCAGCGCATGAACGAGCGCATCCTCGGCCAGGACAACCAGGTGGTTCGGCGCTTCTTCGCACTCGATACGCAGACCTACAAGGCGGGCGCACTCGATGTGAAGACCAAGGAGATGCTGGGTCTGGTCGCATCCCTGGTCCTGCGATGCGACGACTGCATCAGCTACCACGTTGCGCAATGCGCCGAGGCGGGCGTCAGCGAGGACGAGTTCTTCGAAGTGTTCAGCGTGGGGCTGGTCGTGGGCGGATCCATCGTGATCCCGCATTTGCGTCGCGGCGTCGACTTTCTCGATCAGATACAGGGCAAGACTGATGGGGTGGATCACTCGTCCTGAGCCGCGTTTTTCCGCTGCCGGGTGGCAAGCCTCATCGGCAGACGAGCGCTTTTCCGCTAAAGCGTCAGCGCGGAATGCGCACGAGCTTCATGCGGGCGCCGTCGCTGCCGCGGCCAGTCAGGTGGTCGAGTCCGATCTGGTCGAAATCCGCGATCGGCGTCGAGTTGGTCGACAGGGTGCAGAGTTCCGGCTGTCGGCTGGCAGAGCTGAGCCTGCAATCCAACGTTGCGTCATCGCCGGCATCGGAAAGGTGGAAGGATTCCGCATCGTGGCTGCTCGGATCGGCAAACTCGAACACGCGCGGCGTGCCTTTGTCGTCGGGGACGAGCACCCATTGTCCGCTCCAGCTGGTGCCCGGAGCACCTGCTGAGAACTGAGACCGAGCCAGCAACAGGGATCGGACCTGCACGTCGCGGCCGCGCTCACTGCGTACGAGCCAGGCGCGCGCCTGCGTTGGAGAAGTGAATTCGATTTCCAGGCGCGGTCCCGCCGCAGCGGTGGGCTTGTTCCCAATCGGTGCAAACATCGGATCGCCGTTAGCGAGGTGGACCAATGGCACCGCGGCGATTCGCCCATGCGGTCGAGCGGTACCGAAATACCACGTCGGCAGGCCCGAATCCGTGAAGCCGAAGAAGCCGACAGCGAGTTGACCGTCCTGCAGTTCGAGGCTGGCGCTGCTGCCCGCGGCTTCGCCGGCTTCGGACCACCAGAAACCATTTTCAGGCGCTGGCGCCGATGCAACCGTGTTGGTATCGAGCAAATGGAACCCGGCCAGCGTCGCTGCCGCACTCGTCATTGAATAGATGCGCACCCGATAGACCTGCCCGGGGAGCAGTGCGAGCCCCGTCGCCCTCGCCACATCCACCTGCAGCGTGAACGGAAGCTCCAGCGCATCATCGCAGGCGCTGTGCGGCGTTTGAAGTTCGATACTGACGTCGACCCCATCCACGGTCACGCGTCCAAGCGTCGGCGCGCAGCGAGCCGGAGCCGTTCCATGGATGTCGATGAGGCGCCGCGAATTGGCGCCCCCCGCTGCTGCGGGCGCGAATTCGACTCGCAGCGGCTCCGTGCCAAGCCCGGCGGCAGTCGCGCCAGCCCAGCCGGTAGCGGCGATTGCGCAAACGATGCCGGCAAGCCAGAGCTTTGCGGCCAGCTTTGTTGAATGACTCGGGAACATTCGCGGATAATGCGCGTCCGCACCGTTTCGGGCAAGTCGAATTCACGTGAAATCCTTGTTGCAAAAGGATTTTCCTCGTGCTGGCTCGGAGCAGGTTGCGAATTCGGTGTTGGCGCCGGCTCGCTTGATGGCCACCCGCACACCCATCCCACGGTTTCTTTCGCGCGCGATACTTCCCGATCCAGCGCGCAGTACGGAGTTCGCTTCATGAGCAAGACCATTGCGGTGATCCGCGGCGACGGCATCGGCCCGGAAATCATGGACGCTACCTTGCGCGTTCTCGACGCTCTCTCGGCCGGCCTGCAATATGACTTCGTGGAGGCAGGCGTTGCGGCGCTCGAAAAATTCGGCGAACTGCTGCCCCAGGCAACCCTGGATTCGATCGCCAAACATCGCATCGCACTCAAGAGCCCGCTGACCACACCGGTCGGCGATGGCTTCAGTTCGATCAATGTAGAGCTGCGCAAGCGCTTCGATCTGTACGCAAACGTGCGCCCGGCGATTTCGTTTCCGAATACGCGTTCGCGTTTCCCGGAGAACGTGGACATCATCACGGTGCGCGAGAATACCGAAGGCGCCTACATCGGCGAAGGCCAGCTCGTTTCGGAGGACGGGGCGACCGCTACGTTGACCCAGAAGATCACGCGCCGCGGCTCCGAGCGTATCGTGCGCTACGCATTCGATCTGGCCCGTCGCAACGGCCGCAAGAAAGTGAGCGTCGTGCACAAGGCGAATATCCTGAAATCCACTTCGGGGCTCTTCCTCAAGGTCGCGCGCGAAGTTGCGGCACAGTATCCGGACATCGCCTGCAACGAGCTGATCGTCGACAACTGCTGCATGCAGTTGGTGATGAGGCCGGAGCAGTTCGACGTGATCGTGACGACCAATCTCTTCGGCGATATTATTTCTGATCTTTGCGCTGGGCTTGTCGGTGGCCTCGGCCTCGCTCCGGGCGCGAATATCGGAGCCGATGCAGCCATCTTCGAGGCCGTACACGGCTCGGCGCCGGACATAGCGGGCAAGGGCATCGCCAATCCCTGCGCGCTGCTGCTCGGAGCCGCGCAGATGCTCGACCATCTCGAGCAAAGCGACAAGGCTGCCTGTCTGCGTGCGGCGATTCGCGCCACGCTGGAAGCGCGCGACCGGGTTACGCCTGATCTTGGCGGTACCGGCACGACCAGCTCTTTCGCGGACGCGATCATTGGGCGCCTGAGCGCCTGATTCATTTGGCCTGCCGCACGCTCACTGCCGCTGCGAACTAGCGCGCGGCAGAAAGGTGATCGAGCACGCGCAGAGCGCCTTTGCCGGGGCGGTAGCCCCCAGCAAGGGCATCGTGAACAAAGCCGACGGCTTGCTCGACGGCAACATCCAGCGTGTCGCCGCGCGCCATTCCGGCCGCGATGGCTGCCGACAGCGAACAGCCCGTGCCATGGCTTTCGCCACGGATGCGCTTTTGGTGAAACCAGTGTTCGCCATTCTGCGTCAGCAGAAGATCAGAAATTTCATTGCTGCGAAGATGCCCGCCCTTGAGAAGGACTGCACGCGCGCCTTGGTCGAGCAGAGCGATTGCGGCGGCATGCATGTCCCGGGTTGTGCGGATGGTGCAACCGAGCAGTTGTTCGGCTTCGGGAATATTCGGTGTCAGCAGATGGGCGCGTGCAAGCAGATTCTTGCGCAAGGCTTTGGCGAGATCGCTCCGGGCCAGCTTGGCGCCGGTGGTGGCAACCAGTACCGGGTCCAGGATCACCGGGATGCGCGGTCGACCGATCAGTGCGGCGGCGACTGTGCGCGCGATCGTCGGCGTCGCCAGCATGCCAATCTTGATCGCGCCGACGCGGAAGTCGTCGAATACGGCGCCCAGTTGTGCACGCAGGCTTGCCGCTGGCATGACGTGGATTGCGCTGACGCGGCGCGTGTTCTGGGCCGTGACGGCGGTGATCACGCAGGTGCCGTGGACCCCGAAAGCGGCGAAGCTGCGCAAATCGGCTTGAATGCCGGCGCCTCCGCCGGAATCCGAGCCGGCAATGGTCAGTGCGATCGCGGGAGCCGTTCGATTCATGATTGGTTGCGTTTTCGCAACAGAATTCTCGGTGGGCGACGATAGCACAGGACCTGAACATCGCCATTGGGACGCCACTTGAGGGCACCAGCCGCAAATCACGCTAACGCAATGCTTGACTTGTGTTGCATTTTCACCAATGATTCGAGACGAATTACACCACAATGTTTTCATCACCGCAGCCAAGGGCTATGCAGCGGGCAACAGCAGCAACCGCAGGGAGATGGATGGGAGCGCTAAGCGCAGGGCTAGCGCTCCCATTTTCTTTTCTGGTACAGGCCGCGTCTCCAGACAACGCGCGCGTGCTTGCGCGCACGAATATGGCTACTGCCATATCGGATGCGGCCGATGGATCGATTCTTTCGCGTTGGCATGATTACGCGCTGAGCAGCATTACACCGCAGTTTTCCTGGGCCGTGCTGCCCGCGGCATATACTGCGCCGCGAGTGCTCGACAACTATTCTGGCGACGTGGCAAGGGCCGAGTTGTTCGACAGCAAGCAGGCGGCGGCAACGCATCTCGCGATCTCGATCGCAACCGGCACTGTCGCCGATACCCCCAGTGTGTTGCCGGACCGGACTGCACATTTGAGCGGACTGCCGCAAGTCGGCTTGCAGCGCACGGTCGTTGCTTCCTCCCTCGCGCATGATTGGGGCAGTCATGGTTCGCTGCGCCTGACCGGCGTACTCGCCTATCAGCGCTTCGCCAGCCTCGGCTTGGGCACGACTGACGGGTGGGCGCCGTTGCCAGCATGGTTCAACGACAGTTCCTATGGCGCCGGTGCGCGCGTCGATATCGGGAACGCCCTCAATGATCGTCTGCGCTGGAATTTCGGTTACCAATCCCGTGTGGGTATGGGGGCGCTGACAAACTACCGAGGTGTGTTTGCTGATCCGGGCGATTTCGATATTCCAGCCAGTGCCAGCGCAAATTTCAGCTATGCGTTGACGCCGCAATTCAATGTCGATGTCGGCGTGCAACGCGTCATGTACAGCGCGATCACTCCGTTCACGAGTTCGAATCTGCCGACGCGTTTCCTTGCTCTGCTTGGTGATGGTGGCAGTCCCGTATTTGCCTGGCGCAATCTCGACGTGTATAGCATTGGTTGGACCGTGCGCGACGAAGATCTCGGTTCAGTGCAACTGCGCTATACCACGCGCCAGCAGCCCGTGCCGACTTCCAAACTCCTCGAGAACGCGCTTGCTTCGGCAACCGCCAATGACACGATTTCGCTGGGTTGGTCGCGCGGTTTCGGTCCGAACGCAAATGTGAGTTTCGCCGCAAGCTATGCGACCTCGCCGTACTACCTGTTGATGCCGTCCTACCTCGCGCGGACTGACGGCACCGCAAGTCAATTTGAGTTCGAAGCGAACTGGTCAATGCGTTTCTGACGGGCTGACGAGCCAGCGCTGGCGAGCACTACTCGCTCAGCGCGGCTTTCGCTGCAGCCGGTTTTCCGCTAGAGCATTTCCGACGCGTAATCCGCCAGTCGAGAGCGTTCGCCGCGCCGCAGGGTGATGTGCGCGCTGTGCGCCCAGTCCTTGAAGCGGTCGACCGCAAACGTCAGGCCTGACGTGGTTTCGGTCAGGTAGGGCGTATCAATCTGCTCAACATTGCCGAGGCAGATCATCTTGCTGCCCGGGCCGGCGCGCGTGATCAGGGTCTTCATCTGTTTCGGCGTCATGTTCTGTGCTTCGTCGATGATCACATAGCGCCCGAGGAAGGTGCGTCCCCGCATGAAATTCATCGATCGGATCTTGATCCTCGATGCGAGCAGGTCATTGGTTGCCGCGCGGCCCCAGGCGCCGCCTTCCTGCGGATTGGTGAGCACTTCGAGATTGTCGGTCAGCGCGCCCATCCACGGCGTCATCTTCTCTTCCTCGGTGCCCGGCAGGAAGCCGATGTCTTCACCGACCGAGACCGTCGCGCGCGTCATGATGATCTCGCGATAGCGCTGCTGGTCCATGACCTGTGCCAGGCCAGCCGCGAGTGCCAGCAAGGTCTTGCCAGTGCCGGCAGTGCCGAGCAGGGTGACGAAATCAATGTCCGGATCCATCAGCGCGTTGAGCGCGAAGTTCTGCTCGCGATTGCGCGCCTGGATGCCCCAGACCGAATGCGAGGCGCCAAGTCGATAGTCGTCGACGATCTGCAGTACTGCTTTTGGACCTTCCAGGCGCAGCACGCGCAACTCGACTTCGTCTTCACCCGGCAAGTAAAGGCTCTGGTTTGGATGCCAGTCCTCGTCCTTGCGCCGTTTCACTTCGTAGAACGTGCGGCCGCGTTCAGACCACGAACGCAGCTCCCCGTGGCGCTCCCAGAAATCGGCGGGAAGTTCGGCGAGGCCGTTGTAGAGAAGGCTGAAATCGTCGAGTGCGCGATCGTTCTCGTAGTCTTCGGCAGTAATTCCATTGATCTTCGCCTTGATGCGAAGGTTGATGTCTTTTGATACCAGAACGACCGCTTCCTTCGGGCGCGCCTCGCGCAACGTGACGACTGAGGCGAGGATGAGGTTGTCCGGGAGCGTGCGCGTGGCGCGTTTGTCGGACACGACGTGTGCCGTGGTCTGGAAATACAGGCGGCCAATCTTCGGCTTGCGATCAAGCTGGATGCCTTGCGGCAGGCGCAGGTCGAGGCCTTCCTCTATCGGGCGACCATTGCCGGCAACCACGAGTTCGTTGAGAAAGCGGCTGACCTGGCGCGCATTGCGCGATGTCTCCGAGGTCCCCTTCTTGGCCGCATCGAGTTCCTCGAGCACGGTCATCGGAATGAACACGTCGTGTTCCTCGAAACGGAACAGGGCGGTCGGGTCGTGCATCAGCACGTTGGTGTCGAGCACGTAGATACGCTTGCCTCGGGTCATGCGTGGCTCTCGATAGGAAAGGGGGAAGTGATGCGGCACAGGACGCGTGCCGCGCTTGGCGGAGAATGCAACTGGCAGGCGGGAATGAAGGTCACTCTTGCTTCAGTCGTTCGAGTACAGCAGCGGCATGGCCGGGCACCCTGACTCCGCGCCACTCTGCTACGAGCACGCCCTCGGGATTGATCAGGAAGGTACTCCGGATTACGCCGACATAGTGCTTGCCGTACAGTACTTTCGCGCCAATCACATCGAAAGCCTGGCACCACACTTCGTCAGTGTCGGCGATCAACGGAAATGCGAGGTCGTGCTTCTGGCGGAATTTGCCGTGCGAGGTTTGGGAATCGCGTGACACGCCGATGATCTCGCAACCGCGCTTCTGGAACTCGGCGTAGAGGTCGCGGAAATCCTGCGCCTCGCGCGTGCAGCCGGCCGTGTGGTCCTTTGGATAGAAATACACGACAGCGTGTCGTCCGCGCAGTTCTGCCAGGGTCAGGCTCTCGCCGTCCTGCCGTACGCCTTTAAGTTTGGGAAGTTTCTTGCCCAGCGGCGGCGTCATCAGAATTTCATCGGGTCCATGATCGCGTCGAGATTGAGTCCGTCGCAAAACTCAAGGAAATCGTCCCGCAGAGCTGCGATGTGAGTCGTCGTTGGAATGCCGATCGTGATCTGCGCGGAAAACATGTCGGCGCCCGTCTGCATCGCGCGGTAACGCGTCGAATGCAACTGTTCGATTGTGATCGTCTGCTGTGCGAAGAACTCTGCCAACTGGAACAAAACGCCAGGCTTGTCAGCGGCGACGACTTCCACGACGTACGGAAGCAGATTCGATTGTTGCTGCTTCGCACTGGTGCGGAAATGGGTCAGGCGAAGCTCGCCAGCGCGATCGAGTCGCGCCAGGCCATTCTCCAGCTTGGCGATTGCGTCCCACGCGCCCTGTGCCAGCGCGAGCACGCTGAGCTCATTGCCAAGCGTCGACACACGCGCCTCGGCAAGATTGCAGCCGCACTCGGAAATACGCTTGCTGATGGCGACCAGCGGCGATTGCGTGGCCTCGCTGAACGCGCTGATAAGCAGGTAGTTCTCGTTCGACGCTGGCCGTGCCGTGCTTTCGCTCAACGCCTGCTTTCCTGCTTGCTTCACCATTCCATCGCCTCGTGGCTACGGGCGCCGACTGCCGACGTCTGCCACCGGCAGAATACTTGCGGGCCTCGGGGGTCGCAAGGAGGTTCGCAGAGCGCACGCCGGGCAAGCGACGCCGTGTGCGCTATGCAGGGGGCCGGCAGGTCCAAGATGGACTTGGCCGGATATCCCCAAGTAACATCCCGCACTCCGCATGTGTTCGGTCCCGCCTTGATCCTCTCCGGCAGCATTTGTGCATTGGCGACGCCGTTCTGCGCTCGCGACGATGCCATCGATTTCGACGCATTCGGTCGCTTGATTGACTATCAGCTGGCAGGTGGCACCCGTGCGCTCGTCGTAGCAGGTTCCACGGGCGAAGCTGCCGCGCTCGATGACGCGGAATTTTCCAGATTGTTGGAGTTTGCCGTCAGGCGTGTCGATGGCCGCGTGCCATTGCTCGCCGGTACGGGCCAGTCAGCTACCCGCAAGACGATTGCGAGCACGCAATGCGCGCGCGCTGCTGGTGTGGATGCTGCTCTGATCTCCGCGCCAGCGTATGTCCGACCGACGCAGGAAGGCATGTTCCGCCATTTCAGCGAGATCGCCGAGCACGGTGGCTTGCCAGTCGTGCTCTATAACGTGCCGTCCCGCACGGCTTGCGATTTGTTGCCCGAGACCGTGGCGCGCCTCGCGCAGCACGGCAATATTGTCGGCATCAAGGAAGCGGTTTCCGAGCCTGAACGCATGAGCGCGTTGCTGGGGATCAAGGGGCCTCGGTTTGCCGTATTGTCCGGCGACGATCCAACCGCGGCGCGTTCGCTGCTCGAAGGTGCCGATGGTGTGATTTCGGTCGCGGCAAACGTGGCGCCACGCTTGTTCGCTGCCCTTTGTGAAGCAGGCATGTCCGGCGATGCGGTGCGCGCCGAAGCGGCCGACCTGCGTCTTGCGCCGCTGTATGTGTTGCTCGGCATGGAACCGAATCCGATTCCGCTGAAATGGTGTTTGTCGGAACTCGGCCTGGGTGAGGCGCAACTGCGCTTGCCGCTGCTTTCGTTCTCCGCCAGACACCATGCGGGCGGCATCGAGGTATTGAGCCGGCTCGGGCTGGTCGAGGCGGAGCCTGCAGTCGGGTAGACTAGGCGGATGACTGACGACAGGATGGTATTCGTGATACGGAACACTTTCGTACTGCCGACCGCGCTGGCCGCGGCTTCCCTGCTTAGTGGTTGCGGGTTCATGCACCGCCATCTCGACCACAAGGACGCCGACTACCGCAGGTCCGTGCAGGAACGGCCGCTCGAGGTACCGCCGGATCTGGATACGCCCAATAGCAGCGGCGCACTCGTGGTTCCGTCCATCGGTGCAGCGCCCGCGCAGTCGACGCCTTCGGGCGCATCGATGGCGGCCACGCCGACGGCCATGCCGCCATCGGCGTCGATAGAATCCGGCGTCCAGCTTGGTGGCGACGGTCTGCGTATTGCTGACAGCGTCGAAAGCGCCTGGACGCGTGTAGGCCTCGCTCTGGAACGCTCAGGTGCCGCGACGGTGGTGGCGCGGGATGAAGCGGGACGCGCCTACTCGGTCGAAACGACCGGTCAGACGACGCAGAAAGCGGGCTGGTTCAAGCGGGCCATAACGCTTGGCCACGCGGGCAACAAGGTCGCCGCGAAAGTGCGGCTGACCGTACGCGTCAGTGCCGATGGTGCAGGCAGCAAGGTCGGCATTGAAGGCGCGACCGACGATGCATCGCAGGACGCGGCGCGCTCGCTGCTGGCGACCTTGCGTCAGCGTTTGTCTTGAGGCTGGTTGGTCCTGAGGCTGGGTTGTCCTGAGGATCGCGCCGAAGCACGTGCCGCGCACGTGCTTCGTCGATACGGCCTAAGGATTCCGGCCGAGCTTTCAGCGCTCCAGCAGCTTCAGTTTGTCGCTGCGTCCGTCCCAATCCTTGGCGTCGGCAGGCGCATCAATGCGCTCTGTCAATACAGGCCACGCCTTCGACAGTTCGGCATTCAGGGCGATAAAGGCTTCCTGGCCAGCTGGGACGTCATCTTCCGGGTAAATCGCCGTGGCCGGGCACTCGGGTTCGCACAGCGTGCAGTCGATGCACTCTTCGGGGTCGATGACGAGGAAGTTCGGGCCGGCGTGAAAGCAGTCGACCGGGCACACTTCAACGCAGTCGGTGTACTTGCACTTGATGCAGTTCTCGGTGACGACGAAGGGCATGGTGGTTCTTTAATTGAAGAGTGCGGCCACGGACGGCCGCTTCTTGACCTTCGCGATCAAGGATGATCGCAAAAGCATAACTGAAGAGTGCGGCAAGACGGCGGCTTCTTGATTCTCGCAGTCAAGGACCCTTGCAAAGGTTTCGTCAGAGTCAAATGGCGCTCCCTACGAGGTTCGAACTCGTGTTCCCGCCTTGAGAGGGCGGTGTCCTGGGCCGCTAGACGAAGGGAGCGCGGTTTTGACTCGCGAAGCCGCGTAGTATAACGAAATGGTAACGTGCAGCAATCAGCGGAGCGTCTTCTAGGGATGAATTCGGAACGGATCGTACAAGACATGTCGCCTCAGGGGTCGTTCCGCGTTATTGCGCGTGCCGAGCACTCGATATCACGCAAGAGTATTTCTCCCGGCGCGCTGCGCGTGCTGTACCGGTTGCATGAATCGGGCTACCAGGCCTTCCTGGTGGGAGGCGCTGTGCGGGATCTCCTGCTCGGTGGGCATCCGAAGGATTTCGACATCGCGACCAATGCGACGCCGGAACAAGTGCGCGCGCTGTTTCGCAACTGTCGCCTGATCGGGCGTCGGTTTCGCCTTGCCCACGTCGTTTTCGGGCGTGAAATTGTTGAGGTCGCGACTTTCCGCGGCAGCAGTGATGACGGTAGCGGTGACCGCCACCTCGTCGACGGCCGCCTGGTGCGCGACAACGTCTATGGCACGCTCGAAGAAGATGCCGTGCGCCGTGACTTCACGGTCAATGCGCTGTACTACGACATAGCCGATTTCAGCGTGCGCGATGCGGTCGGCGGCATGGCCGATCTCGAGCAACGAGTGTTGCGCCTGATTGGCGACCCCGAATTGCGCTACCGGGAGGACCCGGTGCGCATGCTGCGCGCCGCCCGCCTTGCGGCGAAGCTCGAATTCGACATCGCGCCAGAAACGGCTGCGCCATTCGCAACGCTCGGATCGCTGCTTTCGGAGGCGCCGCCCGCGCGCTTGTTTGACGAGTCGCTGAAACTCTTTCTTGGCGGTTATGGACTTGCGAGTTTCCGGGCGCTGGAGCGGCACGGATTGCTCGAGCATGTGTTCCCGGCAACGGCCCGTGTGCTCGCGAGTGGCAAGGCGGCGCATTTTCGCGGCATGGTCGAGCGCACGCTGGCGAGCACCGACGCGCGCATACGCGAGGACAAGCCGGTCACGCCCGCGTTCCTGTTTGCTGCCATGTTGTGGGAGCCAGTGCGGGTCACCGCTCAGGCGCTTGCGAACGATGGCGCAGATGTAGCGTCGGCGTGGACACATGCGGTCGATCGCGTCCTTCGTGAACAGGCACAACGCGTGGCGATTCCGCGGCGTTTCACGATCACCATCGAGGAGATCTGGGCTTTGCAGCCGCGTTTCACCCAGCGCACGAAGAAGCGCGCATTCCGCCTGCTCGAGCATCCGCGTTTCCGCGCGGCTTACGATTTCCTGGTCTTGCGAGCGGAGGGATCGCCTGAGCTCGCCGAGCTGGCGGCCTGGTGGACGGAAGCGCAACAGTCGAGCCACGATGAGCTTTCAGCAAGCCTCGCTGCCGTCCAGGCAACTTCGACCGACGCAGCGACACTGGCTCCGCGCAAACGCGCGCGCAGGCGTCGCCGCAAGCCCAAGGGCGAGGCCGGTCCGGCCTCGCAGACCAGCGAAAGTGGTGACTGAGCGCGCCGATGTGCGCGCATGGGTCGGGCTCGGCAGCAATCTCGACAATCCTCCCAGTCAACTGCAACGCGCCCTGCTTGCGCTCGACAAGCTCCCACACACGCGCGTGCTGCGCCACTCGAGCCTGTACCTAAGTGCGCCGTGGGGCATTGCCGATCAGCCCGCGTTCGTCAACGCAGTCGCTGAGCTGCGGACGTCGCTCGAACCGCGGACCTTGCTGGATTCGTTGCTCGCGATCGAGCGGGTACAAGGGCGACGTCGTGACGGTACGCGCTGGGGGCCGCGTACGCTCGATCTTGACCTGCTCAGCTATGCTGACCATCAATCGAGTGAGCCCGATCTGATCCTGCCACATCCGCATATCGCGGAGCGTGCGTTTGTGCTGCTCCCGTGGGCGGAGTTGGATGCGGGCACGGAAATCCCTGGCGCGGGTGTCGTGCGCGATCTGCTCGCGCGCCTTGATGCGCATGACTGTGTGCCGCTCGACGACTCCGCTTGAGGTTCGTCGGCGCCGCAGGGAATAATGCCGACCTGATGCCAGTCGAGCCTTCGATCCGATGTATGCGAACACTGTGAGCAGCGCCCCGGTCACCGTGCCGGAACTCCACGAGCGCAAGCGCCGCGCACAGAAGATCGTCTCGATCACGGCGTATGACGCAAGCATTGCAGCGCGGGCGGATGAGGCGGGAGTGGATTTTGTGCTGGTGGGCGACTCGCTCGGCATGGTCGTGCAGGGGCACGCGAGTACGTTGCCAGTCACGATGGATGCAATGGTTTATCACAGCGCCTGCGTCGCGCGCGGCCTGCAGCGTGCATTGCTGGTCGCCGACCTGCCGTTCATGAGCTATCGCGATCCGTCAACCGCATTGTCGAATGCAGCTCGCCTGATGGGCGAGGGCGGTGTTGCGATGGTCAAGCTCGAAGGCGCGGACTGGACCTGCGAGGTGATTGACGCACTGACTCGGCGCGAAGTGCCTGTGTGTGCGCATCTCGGTTTGACTCCGCAATCGGTGCACCGGCTTGGCGGCTACCGCGTACAGGGCAAGAGTGACGCGGCTGCTGAACGTTTGAAGTCCGATGCGCTGGCCGTGCAGGATGCCGGCGCGGCTTTGCTCGTGCTTGAATGCGTGCCCGCTGCGCTCGCTGCGGAAATCACCAGGGCCTTGCGCATACCGACGATCGGGATCGGTGCCGGCGTCGATTGCGACGGTCAGATCCTCGTCGTGCAGGATGTGCTCGGCATTACGTCCGGCAAACGCCCACGCTTCAGCAAGGATTTCCTGGCAGGCACGAATTCCGTGGTCGCCGCGATCGCCGCTTACGCCGCGGCCGTGCGCAGCGGCGAGTTCCCGTCCGCGGAACACAGTTACTGAGCGCGTCCATGCAGATCGTCAAGAACGCTTCCGACTTGCACGCGCTGGTCATCGCCTTCGCGCGCGAGGGCCTGCGTATTGGTTTCGTGCCGACCATGGGCAATTTGCATGCAGGCCATCATTCATTGATCGGACTTGCACGCGAGAGAGCAGACGTCGTCATTGCCAGCGTGTTCGTGAACCCCACGCAATTCGGTCCGAACGAGGATTTCACGCGCTATCCGCGCACGCCCGAAGCGGATGCCGACGGACTCGCTGCGAAAGGGTGTGATGTGTTGTTCCTGCCGTCATTGGCGGATCTGTATCCGGATGGCTCCGAGCGCACCGTGCGCGTGAGCGTGCCGGAACTCGGCGAAATCCTCGAAGGCGCGATCAGGCCCGGACATTTCGACGGCGTCGCGACCGTGGTCGCGAAACTCTTCAACATGACGCGTCCAGACGTAGCGGTGTTTGGACAGAAGGACTACCAGCAGCTGCTGGTGATTCGGCGCATGTCGCGCGACCTCGGATATCCGATCGAAATTTTCAGTGCCCCGATCGTGCGCGAAGCGAATGGCCTGGCGATGAGTTCACGCAATCAATACCTGAGTGCAGAGGAACGGGCGCAAGCGGGAGTGATTTACGCGACCTTGCAGTGGATGCGCGACAGGGTACTCGCTGGCATGCAGGCGGGCGATGCCATTGAGTACACGGAGATCTCGGAGCAGGCAAATGCTCGACTCGAGAAAGCGAATCTGGCGCCGGACTACGCGCTCGTCCGCAACGCGGACACTCTAGGCGAGCCGCTGACCCATCAACGCGACCTGGTTGCGCTTATCGCGGCGCGCGCGGGTAGCACGCGCCTGATCGACAATTTATTGATTGCACCCTAGCTTTTTTGTCTGGTCTTGTGGTATTCTCCCAACTGTCTTGGGGATTTCGCAACGTCTGTTGCAAAATTCCTTGGGCAGCAGGGCGCATTTAGGTAATCGTCACTCCGATTGAGACCCTCGCAGCGGCAATCGCGCGAGGGTTTTTTTTGCCCGTAATTTGCTCATGGACTGCAGAATCAACTGCTTCAGAGCATTGCCGGGGGAGTCTCGCGCCCATCCGCGGCAAGACATCTCCATGGACGCCTGAATTGTTGTGAAATTACAACAACCAAGAGCGTTGTATTCACTCCGTCTGGGCGGATTTTCGCGCCAGCTGTCCGAGCGCCCAGGCAACATGCTCGCGCACCAGAGCAGATGCATCGTTGATGCGAGAAGACAAAGCCGCTTTGACTTCTGACGTCGCCGGCGCATTGCCAAGCGCAACGGCGATATTGCGCGACCAGCCTTCGTAGCCCGTTCGTCGAATCGCCATGCCTTGAGTACGATCGAGAAATTCCTGCTCGGTCCATGCAAACAGTTCGGACAGGCTGGCCCGATCGAGGCCATGGCGAGGCGCGAAGTCCGCCTCCGGCGTGCTCTGCGCGAACTTGTTCCAGGGGCAGACAAGCTGGCAATCGTCGCAGCCGAACACGCGGTTGCCGATCAGCGGTCTCAGATCCTGCGGAATCGATCCACGCAGTTCGATCGTCAGATACGAAATGCATCGGCGCGCGTCGAGTCTGTAGGGCGCCACGATGGCCTGCGTAGGACAGATTTCGATACAGCGAGCACACGTCCCGCAGTGCGGAGTTTCCGGCGCATCGACGGGCAGCGGCAAGTCGGTATAGATCTCGCCAAGAAAGAACCATGAGCCCGCATTGCGACTCAACAGCAGGGTGTGCTTGCCGATCCAGCCCAGCCCTGAATTTCTTGCGAGCGCTTTCTCCAGCACCGGCGCCGAATCGGTGAAAACGCGATGGCCGAATGGTCCGGTCACTTCGCTGATGCGCTCGGCAAGTTTCTGTAGTCGTCCGCGCAGGATCTTGTGATAGTCACGGCCGAGTGCGTAGCGCGACACGTAAGCGCGTTCGCCATCGCCGATCACGTCCCAAGCGGTTGCGAGTTCCGGCGGCGCGTAGTCCATGCGCGCGGAGATCACGCGCAAGGTGCCGGGATGCAGGTCCGCGGGCCGGCTGCGCCGGGTTCCGTGGCGCGCCATGTAGTCCATCTCGCCGTGAAAGCCCGCATCGAGCCAGTCCAGCAGATGGACTTCGTCCTCGCCCAAGTCGACCCCGCTGATGCCGACATGCTGGAAGCCGAGCTCGGCGCCCCAGCGACGGATCTCAGGGACGAGCGTACGGACGTCAATGCGGCTGTCAGTAGGGTCGGAGGCGTTGGACATAGGAAGACATGAATTTAAGGCCCACAGCATAGCGCGCACGGCGCACACCTATAATTGCGGAATGCCTGCGACCACTCTCACGACAGCGCTCTACACCGCCGATCAGGTGCGTGGCATCGATCGTCATGCGATCGAGCAACTGCGCATTCCGGGTTTCGAGCTCATGCAACGCGCGGCGCAGGCGGCTTTCGCGCTGCTGCGCGAGCGCTGGCCTGCAGCACGTCGTATCGTGTTGCTGGCTGGAGCCGGCAACAACGGCGGCGACGCATTCCTGCTCGGCGCGCTGGCACTGCAAGCCGGTTTTGCGGTTGATGCGTTTGCGCTGACGGGCGAGCCCGGCGCGGATGCGCTGCGGGCGCGCCTGATCTTCGCCGCGGCGGGCGGGCGCGTTGTCGATGCGGATGAGGGCGTCGAACTACCCGCCGCCGATGTCTGCATTGACGGTCTGCTCGGTACTGGCCTCAAACGACCCGTGCACGGCGTTGCAGCGAGACTGATCGAAAAGCTCAACGCATCGCAGTTGCCCGTACTTGCGCTTGATCTGCCATCGGGTCTCGACGCGGACAGCGGCAGCCAGATGGGTGCCGCCGTGCGCGCTGACGAAACGATCAGCTTCGTCGCCTGGAAGCGCGGCCAGTTCACCGCGGATGGCGGCGATTGTTGCGGCATGCGCACGCTCGCGACGCTCGGCATTCCGGAAAAAACGTATGCGCATTTCACCGCGGATGCGGAACTCCTTGATGATTCGATCGGCAACGTGCTGTTGCCGCGGCGTGGCAATTCCAACAAATCCAGTTTTGGCCACGTGCTTGCGATTGGCGGCGATACCGGCATGGGCGGAGCGATACGCCTGACCGGCGACGCTGCATTGCGCTGCGGCGCCGGCTTGGTCAGTGTCGCAACCAGGCCCGCAAACGTGTTCGCGTTGAACGCGACACGGCCTGAGCTGATGGCGCACGGTGTCGACGAGTCCGCCGCGCTGTTGCCTTTGTTCGAGCGCGTGGATGTCGTTGCGATCGGCCCCGGCATGGGGCAGGGGGCGTGGGGGCAGGCGTTGTTCGAGGCGATGCTCGACAGTGGCAAGCCGGGGGTCATCGACGCCGATGCGCTCAACCTGCTCGCGAAGTCGCCGCGCAAGCTACCACCGGGCTGCGTACTGACGCCGCATCCGGGTGAAGCGGCACGCCTGCTCGGATGCGACACGCAGACTATACAACGCGATCGATATGCAGCGGTGCGTGAGCTCGCTGTGCGCCATGCCTCAACGGTTGTGCTCAAAGGCGCTGGCAGTCTGATCGCCGACGCCGATGGCCGCACCTTCGTCTGCCCTTGGGGTAATCCCGGCATGGCATCGGGTGGCATGGGCGATCTCCTGACCGGCGTCATTGCCGCGCTGCTCGCGCAAGGTCTGTCTAGCGGGGAAGCAGCGCGCCTGGGTGTCGCTCTGCACGCACGCGCGGGTGATCGTGCCGCGGGCGATGCGCCGCGTGGCTTGATCGCGAGCGATTTGCTGCTGCCCCTGCACAAACTCGTCAATCGGTTCGCGCGATGAACCGTCGTGCGCTGGCCATCGAGCACTTCGCGTGCGCGAGCATCGACGAGACGCAGCTGATCGCGCTGGCAGCTTGCCTCGCACCCGCTGCGCGAGCGGGCGGCCTGGTTCATCTGTCGGGCGACTTGGGTGCCGGCAAGACCACGTTCGCGCGCGCACTGCTGCAGGCGCTGGGCGTTGGCGAACGCGTCAAGAGTCCTACCTATAGCCTGATCGAGTCCTATCGCGTCGATGAGCTCGATATCCATCATCTCGACCTCTATCGAATTGCCGATGCGGGCGAACTGGAATGGCTGGGCCTGGGTGATTTGTGGGGAGCCGGTGCTCTTGTGCTGATCGAATGGCCAGAGCGTGGAACGGGGCATTTGCCGCCTCCCGACCTCGCCATCGAGTTGCGGCATGCGGGGACCGAACGCGCCTTGGCGGCAAGCGCGTACAGCCATCGGGGGCGGGAATTGCTCGCGGTTTTGCAGGTCGCCGACCACTCCTGCTGAGCCGTCGCGATTTGACGGCTTCGGACAGTCTCCTGAATGCGCAATCAAGAAGTCGCCGCAGCTTCTGGATTTTCAAGGGAAAAAGCTTGCTTTTTGCGCGCGCTTTCGAGTTGAATACGCGCCATGTGGGGAATCCGCAACCAAGCTGGGCCGATCGCGTGTGTCGTGGCGCTGTTGCTGGCCGCGGGGACGGCGCGCGCAACGGAGATCAAGACCCTGCGCATCTGGGCTGGACCCGAGTACACGCGCGCCGTGTTCGACGTCTCCGGACCGGTCGACTACAAGCTGTTCGAGCTCAGCAAACCCAGTCGCATCGTGCTTGATCTGCGCGGCAGTGAACTGGGTCCCGAGTTCAGCGCACCCGCTGCGAAAGGCCTGCTGAAAAGCCTGCGTGCTGGCAAGCAAGGTAAAAGTGACGCCCGCGTGGTCTTCGATCTCGCCGACGGCGTTCACCCCAAGAGTTTCCTGTTGCCGCCTGCCGACAAATTCGGCTATCGCCTCGTGCTCGACTTGTATCCGGCCGACGCCAAAGCGGCGCCGGTCAAGAGAGCGGCAGAAGTCTCGATCGGCAAAGGTCGCAATGTTGTCGTCGCGATCGACGCGGGTCACGGCGGCGACGATCCGGGGGCGACCGGCGGCAGCGGCACTCACGAAAAGGAAGTGACGCTCGCCGTCGCGCGTGAACTGAAGAAGCTGGTCGACCGCACGCCGGGCATGACCGCGATGCTGACCCGCGATGCCGACTATTTCATTCCACTCGAAAAGCGCTACAGCAAGGCGCGCGAAGCCAAGGCCGACCTGTTCATTTCGATCCACGCCGACGCTTTCACCAGCAGCGACGCACGTGGCTCCTCGGTATGGGTACTGTCACCGCGCGGCGCGACCAACGAGGCATCCCGCTGGCTTGCCGATCGTGAGAACCGCGCCGACCTCGTCGGCGGCATCTCGCTCGACGACAAGGACGATACGCTGGCCAAGGTCCTGCTCGACCTGTCGCAGGGCGCGACGATGGGCGCCAGCAATTCGGTCGCCGAGCAGGTGCTCGGCGCGTTGCGCAAGCTCGGGCCGACGCATCGCAACTACGTCGAGCGTGCAAACTTCGTCGTGCTGCGTTCGCCGGACGTGCCTTCCATTCTCGTCGAGACCGCGTTCATCACCAATACGGCCGAAGAAGCGCGTCTCAAGAGTCCGGAACATCGCGAGAAGCTGGCAACGGCGATCCTCGATGGCGTCAATAGCTACTTCCGCGCGTCGCCACCGCCCGGGAGCCTCTTTGCCTCGGGCAACATGCGCCAGCGCGATACCAAAGCGTCTCGCTATACCGTGGGTCGTGGCGACACGCTGAGTGCGATTGCCGAAAGCCACGGGGTCACGACTGCGCAGTTGCGCGCCGCAAACGAACTTGCCGACGAAGGCGTGCGCGCGGGCGAAGTGCTGCAGATACCTTCGGGTTGAGAATCCGGCCTCGCCGGAGGGTTTCCTGCGTTCGGCTATGATGCGAGCCCGTTTAGCGGTTCCGTCATGGCGCGTATCCGTTCTCTCCCCACCGAACTGATCAACCAGATCGCCGCCGGCGAGGTCATCGAGCGGCCGGCATCAGTGGTCAAGGAGCTGGTCGAGAACAGCCTCGACGCGGGTGCCACGCGCATCGAGATCGATATCGAGCAAGGTGGCGCGCGCCTGATCCGCATTCGCGATGATGGCGGCGGCATCGATGCCGAAGACCTGCCGCTTGCAATCTCCGCACATGCAACCAGCAAGATCGCCTCGTTTGACGACCTAGAACGCGTCGGCACGCTTGGTTTTCGTGGTGAAGCCCTGCCGTCCATCGCTTCGGTGTCGCGCTTTGCCCTGACTTCACGTCGTGTCGGAAGCGAGGCTGCCTGGCGCATCGAGGTCGATGGCGGAAAACCGCGCGCGCAGAGCCCGGCACAGCATTCGGTCGGCACCAACGTCGAAGTGCGCGATCTGTTCTACAACCTGCCGGCGCGGCGCAAGTTCCTGCGTGCCGAACGCACCGAATTCGGACACATCGACGAACTCGTGAAGTCGATCGCACTCGCCCAAACGCAGACCGAATTTCGCCTCAGCCACAACGGCAAGCCGGTGCGCCTGCTCAAGGCTGCTGCCGACAAGGACGAAGGCGCACGTCGCGTCGTCGATGTGCTCGGCGAGGAATTCCTCGGTCACAGCCTGCGTGTCGAACACGCTGCCGCCGGTCTCCGCTTGCATGGCTGGGTCGGGTTGCCGACTGCGTCGCGCGCGCAGGCGGACCAGCAATATTTCCATGTCAACGGACGGCTTGTACGTGATCGCCTGGTTGCGCATGCGGTGCGCCAGGCATACGCGGATGTGCTCTATCACGGCCGCCATTCGGCCTTCGTGCTGTTCCTCGAACTCGATCCTGTCCTTGTCGACGTAAATGTCCATCCAGCCAAGCACGAGGTGCGTTTTCGCGAAGGACGACTGGTGCACGACTTCCTGTATCGCACGCTCAACGATGCGCTCAGCGGCGCACGTGCGGGTGCGCGCCCGCAAGGCACCGCGGGCGCGGGCACGGGACTCCTCGCCACGGCCGGATTCGCGAATCCCGCGTTGGCCGTTGCGCATGCATTTTCAGCACAGCGTCAATCAGGACTCGGCCTCGGCGTGCGCGAACCGCTCGCCGACTACGCAGCCCTGCTGGGGTCTGGGCCACCATTGCTCGGCGCAAATTCCGCCATGGGCATGCGCATGAGCGACGCCGGCATGACCGCCGGCGAAGCGAACGATATTCCTCCGCTTGGTTTTGCACTCGCCCAGTTGCACGGAATCTATGTGCTTGCGGAGAACGCGCACGGCCTGGTGCTGGTGGACATGCATGCGGCGCATGAGCGCATCACCTACGAGAAATTGAAGACCGCGCAGGGCGGCGACGGCATCCGAGCGCAGATGCTGCTGGTGCCGTTGACGCTCGCTGTCAGCGAACGCGAAGCCGCCGTCGTCGAGGAGCAGGGCGAGCGTTTCTCTGCACTGGGTTTCGATATCGTGCGCAGCGGACCTCAAAGCGTGGCCGTGCGGCGCATTCCGGTCTTGCTTGAGGGTGCCGATGTGGCCCAGCTCGTGCGCGATGTAACCGCCGATCTCGCTGTGCACGGCGAGTCGCGCCGCGTCGAGGAAAGTACCAACGAACTTTTGAGTACGATGGCCTGTCATGGTTCGGTACGTGCAAACCGGCGCTTGAGTCTGCCGGAAATGAACGCGCTGCTGCGGGAGATGGAAGTGACCGAGCGTTCAGGTCAGTGCAATCATGGGCGGCCAACCTGGGTGCAACTGGCAATTCCGGAACTCGACCGCCTGTTTATGCGCGGTCGTTGATCGGCGTCCCGACAGGCCGTAGTCTCCAGTTCCTTTCGAATCTGCAACTCCCACAGGAAATTCTTCCATGCTGAAAGTTATAGCCCTCGCTGCGGCCAGCTTCGCCGGAGTACAACTCATGTCCGCTACTGTCGAAACCAGCAAGCCCGCGGGCGACTACAACCAGCAAATCGAGACCTGGCGCGCGCAACGCGTCGAGCGGCTGAAGGCGCCGAACGGTTGGCTGAGCCTGATCGGGCTGCATTGGCTCAAGGATGGCAAGAATCGCGTCGGCAGTGCCAAGGGCAACGACATCGTGCTCGCCAAGGGTCCGGCGCAACTCGGTGTGGTTTCGCTCAAGGACGGCAAGGCGACGATTGAACTCGATGCCAAGGCTGATGCGACGATCGACGGCAAGAAAGTGACTTCGGGCGCGCTGCTCGACGATACGCAGGAGAAACCGACCACGATCGCGTTCGGTACCGCGAGCTTCTACATGATTGACCGAAACGGCAAGAAAGGTCTGCGCGTGAAGGACACTGCGGCGGAAACGAGGACTCACTTTACCGGCATCGACTCGTTTGCGATCGACCCGTCCTGGCGTGTCGAGGCGAAGTGGGAGGCCTACACACCGGCGCATTCGCTCGACATCCCGACCGTACTCGGCACCGTCGACAAGATGGTCGTGCCGGGCAAGGCTACCTTCATGCGCGGCGGCAAGACCTATACGCTCGTGCCGGTGCTCGAAGACAAGGATGCCAAAGAGGTCTGGTTCATATTTGCCGACCGCACGAGCGGCAAGGAAACCTATGGCGCTGCGCGCTTCCTCTATGCCGACATGCCCAAGGACGGCAAGCTCGTCATCGACTTCAACAAGGCCTACAACCCGCCGTGTGCGTTCACGCCTTACGCGACCTGTCCACTCGCGCCGCCGGAAAACTGTCTCGATCTGGCGGTCACCGCTGGCGAGAAGAAATACGCTGGCGGCCACCACTGAACCTCCGACTGCCTGGCATGCCCGCCTGAGACGGGTATGCCGGCCCGATCGGACCGCCCGCGACGCCCAGCATCGGTCGCGGTTCAGTCGCAATATGGATGATGGCGCGTGCCGCCACACCGGATGCGATGAACTTTTTGCGCCATTTGGGTTCACAGGCGGTCCGCGTTGGACCCAAGTCGAGCCTCGGTTACACTATTCCGCTTTTTCGACCCGGCATGGATCCGGGCACGAAACCAGATTCGCACTCATTTTGGAGACACAGGCATGAAGTTTGGTTGGTCACTCGCCCTTGCGGCGCTGTTCGTGACGGGGTCTGCGTTCGCGCAGGACACCACGTCGGAAAAGGGCAAGATCTCCTACGCGATCGGATTCCAGATCGGATCCGGTCTTGCAGATCGGAACATGGACGTCGATATCGCGACTGTCACGCGCGCCCTGCAGGACGCATTTGCCAAAAAGACCCCTGCTGTGCCGGAAGCGGCGATGAAGGAAGCGTTGGGCAAGCTCGAATCGAAGATGAAAGCCGAGGCCGACAAGGCACTCAGCCAGAACAAGGGCGAAGCCGACACCTTCATGGCGCAGAACCGGTCCAAGAAGGGCGTGGTCGCGCTGCCGAATGGTGTGCAATATCGTTCAATCGAAGACGGTACCGGCAAGGCGATCTTGCCGACCAGCGAAGTGACATTCCATGTGCGCGTTTCCCTGACCAGCGGCCGTGAAATCCGCAGTTCGTTTGTCGGCGAACCGATCAAGGCAAAGGTTTCGGACATGCCCGGCATCTTCGGTACCAAGCTGTTGCCGGAGGTCATTCAGAAAATGAAGGCGGGTGACCACTGGACGATCTTCCTGCCGCCGGAACCGTCGTCGGGCAACCAGGTCTTCATCTGGGAAGTCAAGATCATCGATGTGAAGTAAGTTCAGGATGAACTTGTCCCGCGCAGTACATGCATGTACGACGATTCGGGATCCAGTTTGAAGCCGACGCCGCGTGCCAACGCGGCGTCGGCATTTGAAGAATCCGCAATGACGATACAGATTCACTTGCCGATCCTCAGCCCGTGCATTGGCATTTGCCAACTCGGTCGCAATGGCTATTGCGAGGGTTGCCTGCGCAGTGGCGATGAAATCGCGCGATGGGTTGCGATGGGCGAGCAGGAGCGCAAGCGCTTGCTCAACGAAGTTCTGCCACAGCGCGAAGCTTCGCGCTGATGGGCCCGGCGCGGACCGACTCACCGGACGCCTCGCGGCTGCGTCGCGCGGTGCGCGACCTCGGTGATCCTCCTTCGGCGCCAGGCTGGAACGCGGGTGAGCTGGCAGATGTGTTCGACGCGGATTCATCGCGACGACCGGCTGCTGTTCTCGTGCCATTCGTGCGCCGAGCTGAGCAGTTGTCCGTGCTCTTCACACGTCGCAGCGAACGCCTGAGACATCATGCCGGCCAGATCAGCTTTCCCGGTGGTGGCATCGACGCTGGCGACGAGAACGCGATTGCCGCTGCCATGCGCGAAACCAATGAGGAAACCGGCATCCTGCCTGCCCTCATCGAGCCCTTCGGCTATCTCGATTGCTTCGACACGGTATCGGGCTACAGCGTGACGCCCGTTGCCGGCTTCGTGCGCGACGACTATTCGATACGCCTGCAGGAAGACGAAGTCGATGAAGTCTTTGAGGTGCCATTTGCGTTCATCCTTGATCCTGCCAGTCTCAAACGCGAGCATCTGCTTTGGCGCGGTCGCGAACGCGATATCTTTGCGTTCGAGTGGGAAGGGCGACGCATCTGGGGCGCGACGGCAGCGATCCTGAAGAACCTGCTCGATCGGCTGGAGAATTCACAATGACGTTCCGTCCCCTGGTTTCCGTTGGCGAGCTTTCCGAAATGCAGACGCTCGGCGATGTGCTGGTGGTCGATTGTCGACAGGATCTCGCCGATGCAAACAAGGGCGAACGCGACCATGCGATCGCGCACATTGCGGGTGCGGTGTACGCGCACCTCGCACGCGATCTTTCCGATCTCTCCAAACAGGGCGTCGGCCGCCATCCATTGCCGGGAGATACCGAATTTTCGAACGCGTTGTCGCGCTGGGGCTGGCGACCTGATCTCCGCGTGGTTGCCTATGACGACGCGAACGGTGCGCTCGCTGCCGCACGATTGTGGTGGTTGTTGCGGCTGGCCGGGCACACGCGCGTCGCCGTGCTCGACGGCGGCTTGACCGCGTGGCGCGGGGCAGGCTTCGCGCTCGAAGCAGGTGAAGTCCGTCGCGAACCGACGTCCGCGGATGTGACGATCGATCGCGATCAGGTGGTGTGGTTCGACGAGATCGAGCGCAGCCGCGCCGATGGATCGCTTGTCGTGCTCGATGCGCGCGCTGTGCCGCGCTATCGCGGTGAGGTCGAGCCAATCGATCCAGTGGCGGGACACATACCCGGGGCGTTGAATCGACCGTTCTCCGACAACCTCGATGCCAGTGGTTGCTTCAAGGCGAAGGACGATTTGCGCCGCGAATTCGAACAAATGCTGGGCATGCGTGATGCGCGCGCGGTTGCCCATTCGTGCGGCTCCGGGGTGACCGCCTGCCATAACCTCCTCGCGATGGAGCATGCGGGCCTCGCGGGTTCGCGCGTATTTGCGCCGTCGTGGAGTGGATGGATCAGCGATCCCCATCGACCCGTGGAGTTGGGGGTTGCGTAGTCGACTCAGCGTAAGCTGCGTGGATCGATCAGCCAGTAGAAACAGTGCCTGCAAAAATCAATCGTCAGTGGTGAGCCACGTTCGAACATTCCGAGCGGTTGTCGCCCGCAATGAGGACACAAGGCGATTGACCAGGAGGCCAGTGCATTAGAGCCGGCGATCAAGGCGACGAGCACCATGCCGGCGAGAACATGCGGTGTATAGCGGGGGGCCAGCAAGAAGACGGCCACACCCACTGCCAATCCTCCGCAGATGACATAGGGCAGCCACCACGTGGAGCGCTTGCATGTCTCGACACGGTGTTTCCATTCCGCAATCACCAATGGATCTAGCGTAGCTCTCAACGGTGGCATGCGGGGATCACGAACCTTTGGATTTCAATCGCGCAACCAGCGCCTGCAACACCGTTTGCGCTTCCGGCGAAAACCAGCCGTCGAGGAAATCCTCCACCGGCAAGTTCGCCGAATCGGCGAATACAGCGGCAAGGTCGGCGCGTGCGAGGCGACGGGTGTCGCTCATCGCTTGCGGCGGAAATTTGAGCAGTTCGCCCAGCCAGGTCAGCGCGCGCTGCACGACGAAATCAGTGTCGACGAGTTCGTCGACGAGGCCGATCGCATCTGCCTGTTCCGCGTCGAGCATGGTGCCGCTGACCATCAGTCGTTCCGCCCGATACGTGCCGACCAGGCGGCGTAATGCGATCTGGATGCATTCGGGCACGCACAATCCCACCTGTACTTCGTTGAGTCCGATCTTGAACGGGCCGCGCGCCATGACGCGGTAGTCGCACATGATTGCGAGCACAGCGCCGCCGGCCGGTGCGTGACCGGTGATGGCGGCGACAACCGGAATCGGTGAGCGTGCAAGCGCTGCACAAAGGCCAAAAAACTCATTCCAGAACACGCGGAACGCGTCTCGATCCAGTTGCAGCAGGGTGGGCACGTCAAGGCCGGCCGAGTACAAGCCCGGAGCACCGGACAGCACCAGCGCGCGCGCTCCTTCAGAGGGCGCGGCCTCGACCGCTAGGCGCAGCTGTTGCACCAGCGCAGGATCGAGTGCGTTGACCGGAGGCCGTGCCAGGCGAAGTTCGCGGATGGATTCGTGCTGGATGATATCGAGCATGACGATTGCTTTTCCTGCGTGTGACTTGAAATTCATATGGACGTCTATTCGTCGTTCGCGGTCCACGCGTAGCGCACGACGTAATCGAGTGTTGCCTTGCCGCTCGCGGGCACCACGACATGGAATTCCAGCAGGTCCAGCGTCTGCTTGTCCGGCTTCTCGCTGGATGACAGCAGGCTCCAGCCGCGCCAGCGATTGGGATGCTCTCGCACGGTTATCGTGCGCGCGATCTCGCCAGTATTGGTCATTGCAATGCGGAACCCTTCATTCATCTCGCGCGCGGGCTTGTCGATGCTGAACGCGGTGCGTTCGCGTGTTGCCGCCAGATCGAAGGCGACGCCGAGGCTGATATCGACATTGCGTCCTTTCGCAATATCAGCGATGCGGTTCTCGCCCAGCAGCTCGGTGCGGCCGTCCTTGTCGCGTGCGAGCACGCGCAGATTGCCGCTCGGAAGATTTTCAGACGCGACGAACTTGAGCTGGCTCTGCACGGGAGCATTGCCTGCCTGCCAGCCTTCGGGTGCGAGGGTCGGCTTTTCCGGAAACCAGCTGTTGCCGTTCTCGAACAGCCAGCGACGTTCGCAGGAAACATTGCGGCTCGCATACAGCGGCACCTGGGTGACGCTCGCGTCAGGCAGATCCAGGCTGCCGTCGATCGCATAGCTGCGATAGTCCCCGAGTGAGGACTGCTGCGGCATTTCCTCTGGCGCGGAGGCGGGCGCAGCCATCGACTTCATCATCATCGGTCGCGGTCCGCCGCCCGATTTCGCGAAATTCGGCGATCCCGCTATCAGTTTCAGCTTGGCCGCCGGAAAGTCGCGCCCGCTGCGGTTCGCGATGCTGGCCAGCGCATCGAGATGCAGGTTGCAGTCGCCTTGCAGCAGAGCCGAATACGCAGCGCGCCAACCCAGGCCCGAGGTGGGATAGGTCAAGGTCGATGCAGTGGCGCCTGCGTTGCCATCGACCACCAGTTGCAAGGTGCTGCCGGGCAATCCACTGCTGTCAGGAAACTCGATGCGTGTGAATTCGCGTACATAGCTGATGCGGCCTTCGCCGCCGCGCACGCCGAGGGTTGCGCCATCGAACGTGACAAGGACACCGTCGGCAATCGATTTTCCGTCGCCGTTGAACACCTGCACGCGTTCGCCGCGGTGAGCGGCGAGTGCACCGCCGTCACCGGCCGACAATACGCGTTGAGCGAGCACTCGTCCGCCGCTGCCCAGGTCGATCACGATCGCTTCGGTGTCGAGCATCGCAGGCAGGCCATCGATGACGACGGTTTGCCTGCTGCCGCTGAGCTGCAGCGTGCGCTGCTCGTGCACGATTGCGTGGCCGTCGGCAATCGGCGAACTGCCGTTCTCGAACAGAGCGTCGCCATCACTGCGGTAAATCGTCAATGCCGGGTCTGCCGCAGTTACGGCTGTGGTGACGACGAACATGAACGCGGCGAATGCCGGTTTCACGAATGCAGGCAGGTTGCGGTGCATGGTCGCATTCCAGTTGCGGAGGGTTGATGCGTCTATCATAGCGATCACAACGGAGACTGCCATGCATTGCATGTACCGCGGGTTGGTGTGGGTTGGATTGGCCTTGCTCGGCACCGTGGCTGACGTTCATGCGGCTGGAAAACTCGGTGTGACCGATGCGTGGATTCGCGCTGCACCGCCGGGGGCTAGCTCAGTCGCCGGCTATGCGACGCTGAAGAACACTGGTGACGAGGCGATTTCGATCCTGACCGTGCAGAGCGATGCGTTTCGCATGACCTCGTTGCACGAAACACTGGTCGAGGAAGGTGTGTCGAAGATGCGCGAGTTGCATCGGTTGAAGATCGCGCCCGGCGAAACGGTTCAGATGCAGCCTGGCGGCAAGCACCTGATGCTCATGCAGCCGCGTCGAGAGATCCTTGCGGGCGACAAGGTCGAAATGTTGTTCCTGCTCGTCGACGGATCGCGCATCGAAACCTATTTCGACGTGGTCGCAGCATCCAGCGGCGACTGACAGGCCGCACGGATTGCCGCGGGTAGCGGTATCGATCCTCCGCTGGCGGGGTCGATCCACACGATTACCGCGTCACCATCCGCATAGACCCGTTCGCGATCACGAGCGTCGAAGATGCGATGCGCGAGTGTCAGTGACGAAGTGCCGAGACGCACCACGGCGAGGTCCACCAGAATTTGCGCCGGCCATGCGAGCTGGCGCCGGTAGTTCACATGCGCGGCCGCGACGACCGGCATCATCGTTTCATCCATCCACATACCGTCGACGCTGCCGAGCCAAGCCAGGCGCGCTTCCTGCGCATAGACCAGGAACGCTGCATTGTTGACGTGGTTGAAGCCGTCGAGGTCGCCCCAGCGCACCGTCATGGGCAAACTGATGATCGCGGGTCCCATGGGCGGCATCACGGAATCGTTCATGCAGCTTCCTTGCGAGTGCGCTTGCGTGATTGCGGCGAGGTGCTTCCGAGCGTGCGCGCGAGAAAGTGCCCGGTATAAGACGACGGTTCTTTCGCGATCTGCTCCGGCGTGCCCGTCGCGAGAATGGTTCCTCCGCGCTCGCCGCCATCGGGGCCGAGGTCGATGATCCAGTCGGCGGTCTTGATCACGTCGAGGTTGTGCTCGATCACGACGACGGTATTGCCATCTTCACTCAGTCGATGCAGCACTTTCAGCAACTGCTCGATGTCGTGGAAGTGCAGGCCTGTGGTGGGCTCGTCGAGGATATACAGCGTGCGTCCGGTGTCGCGCTTGGACAACTCGCGCGACAGCTTCACGCGCTGCGCTTCGCCGCCCGACAGCGTGGTCGCGCTCTGGCCGAGCTTGATGTACGAAAGGCCCACGTGCATCAGCGTTTCGAGCTTGCGCGCGAGCACCGGAACCGGTTCGAACAGCTTGAACGCGTCCTCGACCGTCATGCCGAGCACGTCGGCGATGGTGTGACCCTTGTACGTGATCTCGAGCGTCTCGCGGTTGTAGCGCTTGCCGTGACAGACATCGCACGAGACGTAGACGTCAGGCAGAAAATGCATCTCGACCTTGATCAGGCCGTCGCCTTCGCAGGCCTCGCAGCGGCCACCCTTCACGTTGAAGCTGAAGCGGCCCGGGCCGTACCCGCGTGAACGCGATTCGGGGACTTGCGCAAACAATTCGCGCAGCGGGGTGAACAGACCTGTGTAGGTTGCCGGGTTCGATCGCGGCGTGCGCCCGATCGGCGACTGGTCGATGTCGACGACCTTGTCGAACAGTTCCATCCCCTCGACTTCGCGGAAAGGCGCGGGTTTTTCGTTCGCGCCATTGAGCTCGGCCGCGGTGTGCCGATACAGCGTGTCGTTGATCAGGGTCGACTTGCCTGAACCGGACACGCCCGTCACGCAGACGAACAAACCCGCCGGAATTTCCAGGTCCACATTCTTCAGGTTGTTGCCAGATGCGCCGAGAATCCGCAGCATTTTGTCCGGATCGGGTTTTCGCCGCTGTTTCGGAACTTCGATGGATCGCTGGCCGGACAGATATTGCCCGGTCAGCGATCGCTTGGATTTCAGGATCGCGTCGATGTTGCCCTGCGCGACGATTTCGCCGCCGTGCACGCCGGCGCCAGGGCCGATGTCAACGATGTAGTCGGCGAGGCGGATTGCGTCCTCGTCGTGCTCCACCACGATCACCGTATTGCCGAGGTCACGCAGGCGCTTCAAGGTGCCGAGGAGGCGTTCGTTGTCGCGCTGGTGCAGACCGATGGAAGGCTCGTCGAGCACGTACATGACGCCGACGAGGCCGGCGCCGATCTGCGAAGCGAGGCGGATGCGTTGCGCTTCGCCACCCGACAGGGAATCGGCCTGGCGGTCGAGCGTCAGATAGTCGAGGCCGACATCGACGAGAAAGTGCAGGCGTTCGCGGATTTCCTTGACGATCTTCACCGCGATTTCGCCGCGCCAGCCGGCGAGGGTCAGGGTCTTGAAAAATGCGAGCGCCTGGTCGATCGGCAACCCGGTCAGCGCGGGCAGATTGGATTCGCCGACGAACACGTTGCGCGCGCTGCGATTGAGGCGCTGGCCGTGGCAATCCGGGCACGCGCGATCGCTGATGAACTTGGCCAGCTCTTCGCGCACCGCTGGCGACTCGGTCTCCTTGTAGCGCCGTTCCAGATTCGGAACGATGCCCTCGAAGCGGTGCTTGCGCGCGACGGCGCCGCTTGCGCCGGTGACGTAGCGGAAGCTGATCAGCTCGTTGCCGGAGCCGTAGAGCACATGTTGCCGTGTCGCCGCGGAGAGTTCGTTCCAGGGTGTATCGACGTCGAACTTGTAGTGCTTGGCCAGCGACAGGATGAGCTGGAAGTAATACTGGTTGCGCCGATCCCATCCGCGCACGGCGCCTGCGGAAAGGCTGAGCTGCGGATTGACGACGACACGTGCAGGGTCGAAGAACTGGGCAACGCCGAGGCCATCGCAGGCAGGGCAGGCACCCACCGGGGAGTTGAACGAGAACAGGCGTGGCTCGAGTTCCGGCAGCGAGTAGTCGCACACGGGACAGGAGAAGCGCGACGAGAAAGTCACTTCCGCAGCCTTCGAATCATCGAGGTTGACGACGATCGCAATGCCTTCGCCGAGCCGCAGCGCGGTTTCGAATGATTCCGCAAGGCGCTGTTTGAGATCCGCCTTTGGACGGAAGCGGTCGATCACGACTTCAATCGTGTGCTTGCTGCGCAAAGCCAGCGACGGCACGGCATCGAGTTCGTGCACATGACCGTCGACGCGCGCGCGCACGAAACCCTGTGCGCGCAACTGCTCGAAGACCTGGATGTGCTCGCCCTTGCGCTCGCGCACGATCGGCGCGACCAGCATGTAGCGTTTTTCGGGATCCATCGCGAGCGTCGCATCGACCATCTGGCTGATGGTCTGCGCTTCGAGCGGAATGCCGTGGTCGGGGCAGCGCGGGGTGCCGACGCGTGCATACAGCAGGCGCAGGTAGTCGTAGATCTCGGTTATCGTGCCAACGGTCGAACGTGGATTGTGCGAAGTCGCCTTCTGCTCGATCGCGATCGCAGGCGACAGGCCCTCGATGTGGTCGACATCGGGCTTTTCCATCACCGACAAAAACTGGCGCGCATACGCCGATAGCGACTCGACATAGCGCCGCTGGCCTTCGGCGTAGATCGTGTCGAATGCGAGCGATGACTTGCCGGACCCGGACAAGCCGGTAATCACGATCAGTTTGTCGCGCGGCAGGTCGAGGTCGATGTTCTTGAGGTTGTGCGTGCGGGCGCCGCGGATTCGTATCGTGTCCATTGCGCAGGGAGATGGGGGAAACGATCAATATAACAACCGCAGCGTGTCTCAGCGTTTGCGATCCGTGCTGTCGATGGCGCCGGTTAAGCAGAGCAGCGGCCAGCGCCTCCGGCCGCCATGCTGGCGAGAGGGGCTGCCTACGATGGTTTTTGAGCCGGGCACCGAGGCAAGGGTATCGCGGCTGAAGCCGCTCCCACAGAGGCCACGCCAGCTTCCGTATGCCCGTGTTCAATCGGGTACCTGTCCCGGCGCCCCGAATCGCCCCCGGCACCCCCAATCGCTCCGGCGCGCCGACTAGGCCGCGAGGGGCGCCGATACGGGACTGGCTAATCGGCGACGGCTGTCGTCCGGTTGCCTCAGGACCCGACTCCCGCTAGAATCCGCGGTCCTTTTCGGCCAAAAGCCGTGGGATTGGCAGTTTTCAGAATAACTACAGAGGCATAGCCATGTACGCAGTCATTGTTACCGGCGGTCGTCAGTACCGCGTTGCGCAGGGAGAAGTCCTGCGCGT
>JBDSXV010000177.1:0-17819 GCA_039926025.1 Dokdonella sp. | reverse complement strand
CAGCTCGCGGATGTCGCGTTCGTCGTCGATGACCAGGGCGTATTGCTTGCTCATGCGTTCGAATCAGCTGCGTGCGGGAAGGGATCTTGTCACAAGGGTAGAGCGTGCTGTGCGTCAAGGCAAAGCCGGCAGCGCTGCGAGGTGTCGCGCCTCATGCCGATTGCGGTGTCGTTCGCAACGCGAGCAATGATCCCGCCGGCGTCAGGGTGATGCGAAAACACGCGCCGCCGCCCGCCACAGGAACGTATTCAAGCGAAGCCTGGCTCGCTTCACTCATCTGCTTGGCGAGATACAGGCCGAGCCCCGTTCCGTATTCGTGGGTCGTGTAGAAGGGTTCGAAAATCTGCGCCGCGACCTTGGGCGGAATGCCGGGGCCGCGATCAATGATCTCGATCAGCGGTGGACCCTTGTCCGTTGCGAGCCGCGCGACCACGTTGACGCGGGCCGGCTGGTTCGGCTGGCGACCATACCGGATCGCATTCTGCACCAGGTTCCACACCACCTGCTGCAGGTGCTGAGGATCGACCATGGCCTCGATCGTGCGGTTTTGCGTGACCGCGCGAAGGTGGTCCCCTCCCAGGTCATTCGACTGCTTGTAGTCCTCGACGAAGGCAAGGATCCAGGCATTCAGATCGATGCTCTCGGGACGCGAACGTTCGCGTCGCGACAGCTGCAGGATATTCTCGACCACGTCGTTCGCACGCGTGCAGTGATTGTTGACGATATCGACGAGGCGTTTGTCCTCGGCATTGAGATCCGGCGATTCGGCGAGCAACTGCGCCGAATAGCGGATCGCCGCGAGAGGATTCCTGATCTCGTGCGCAATCGACGCAGAAAGGCGACCCAGCGACGACAGGGTCAGTTCCTCGGCGCGTCGAGACAGCAGCGAGGTGTCATCGAGGAAGATCAGGACGTTGGTGTCATCATTCGGCGCAAGGCGCGTGAAACGCGGAATCACCTCGGGCACATCATGCGCGAGCGCGACCGCGGTCTGGTCGGTCTTGCCGGAATGACGCCAGTGATAGAGGCGGCGCGAGAGTTCGGCAGCGACGGTGCCCAACTCGCGCTGGGTCGGCGCCGGGTTGCCGATCAGATGCCAGGCCGATTCATTGATGCGCAGGATATGGTTGGCCTGATCGACCAGCAGTACACCGGTCTTCATGCGCTGGATGATCAGGTCGTTGACCTGTTCCAGGTTGAGCAGGTCAACGCCGCGCTGGGCGGCGAGGTCCTCGGTCGCGCGCATGTGACCGCCGAGGTAGCGCAGCAAAGCGCCAACGATGAAATACGCGACCACGATCGCGGCCGTTTCGACATTGGGATGCTGGGCATTCGGCACTGTCATGCGCGAATACGCATAGGGCGCGAGTACACCGATCGCCGCCACGCCTGCAAATACGTATGCGCGCCGTGGCAACAGCAGTGCGGCGATGCCGACGTTGACCAGCAGCATCATTGGCACGATGGTGTGCCCCGCCAGCGCGACCAGGACGATCGAGGCGGCGACGATGTCAATGATCAGCGAGGCGATGATGCCACTGGCCAGGCGCTCGCGCAGGCGATCGGTGGCGATCAGAAGCACCAGAGCGATCACCAGGTACGCAATGGCAACCGACTGTCCGAGGACAGGCTGGGCGACCTTGACCCACTCGCCCGCGTACGGACTGAAGACGAGGCCGGCATAAATCACGGCTTCGAGACAGCGGTACAGGTTGAAGAAATACAGTTCGCGCCGGGTGATATCGCCCGGGGAGTCGGTACTGCTGCGCGTTCGGCGTTCCGCGGTCACATGAGCTCCAAAGTCGCGCGAGTATAGGCATAGCGGGGGCTAGTAGCGAGAATCAAGCATGGCGCGAAGCAGATCGTGACGTCGATAGCGTCGCATTCGTCTTGTTTGGCAGACGGCGACGATCGAACTCCCTGCGACAGGGCGCCGGTCCCGCACTTGGCCGTCGCTTTTTGATTTCCCTCCGTCCATCCCCGAGAATAGGGATCCCGTTCCGGCCGGCTCCACGCCGCCGTTCTTTGGATTGCGCTTGCATGGCGTGCTGTCTGCGCTGTGCCTGCGCGTCCCTACGACCAAGGTACCTGCATGAATTTCCACGAATACCAAGCCAAGGAATTGTTCGCCGAGTACGGCATCCCGGTGCCGCCCGGCAAGGTCGCATCGACACCGGAGCAGGCGGTCGAGGCAGCCAAGGCGCTCGGTGGCGAGCAGTGGATGGTTAAGGCGCAGATCCACGCTGGTGGTCGCGGCAAGGCCGGTGGCGTGAAGTTCTGCAAGTCGTTCGATGCGGTGAAGGCGGCCGCTGCCGGCATGCTCGGCACCAACATGGAAACCTACCAGTCGGGCGGCCGCGCGCTGCCGGTGAATCTGGTTCTGGTCACCGACGCGACCGATATCGCGAAGGAACTGTACCTTTCGATCCTGGTCGATCGCGACAGCAAGGCGGTTTCGTTCATCGCGTCCGCGCAGGGTGGCGTCGACATCGAACAGGTCGCACGTGAAACGCCGGAAGACATCCACACGATCGAGATCAACTTCGTCGAAGGACTGCAGCCTTACCAGTGTCGCAAGCTTGGCTTCGACATGGGCCTCAACGCGAAGCAGGCGAACCAGCTCACGAAAATCATGCTCGGCCTGTACAAGTTGTTCAACGAGAAGGATCTGGCCCTGGTCGAACTGAACCCGCTCGCGATCATCACCTCGGGCGACCTGGTGGCGCTCGACGGCAAGGTCAACTCCGATGACAACGCCGAGTTCCGCCATCCCAAGCTCGCGGCAATGCGCGATCTGAGCCAGGAAGATGCAGCGGAAGCGGCTGCGGTTCAGCACAATCTCAATTACGTGACCATGGACGGCAACATCGGTTGCATGGTCAATGGTGCCGGCCTCGCAATGGCGACGATGGATGTGATCAAGCTCGCAGGTGGCGAGCCGGCGAACTTCCTCGACGTGGGTGGCGGAGCGACCAAGGAGCGCGTGACGGAAGCATTCAAGCTGATCCTGTCGTCGGACAAGGTACAGGCGATCCTGGTCAATATCTTCGGCGGCATCGTGCGCTGCGACCTGATTGCCGAGGGCATCATCGCGGCGGTAAAGGAAGTGGGTCTTAAGATTCCGGTGATCGTGCGCCTGCAGGGTACGAACGTCGAGAAGGGACGCGAGCTGCTGGTCAACTCCGGTCTCGCCATCACCTCGGCTGATGACCTCAACGATGCGGCGTACAAAGCCGTAGCCTCGGTCAAGGCCGCCTGACACCCATTTCTGTAGGAGCGGCTTGAGCCGCGATGCTTTTTCTGATGGCTATTCGAAAAAAGCATCGCGGCTGAAGCCGCTCCCACGAAGCATTTCGAGGAACGATACATGAGCGTTTTGGTCAACAAGAACACCAAGGTCATCACCCAGGGCTTCACCGGCCAGCAGGGCACGTTCCATTCCGAACAGGCGCTGGAATACGGCACCAAGCTCGTCGGCGGCGTAACCCCGGGTAAAGGCGGCAGCCAGCACATCGGCCTGCCGGTCTACAACACCGTGCTCGATGCGGTGAACGACACCGGTGCCGACGCGTCGATGATCTTCGTGCCGCCGCCGTTCGCGGCCGATGCGATTCTCGAAGCCGCCGATGCGGGTGTAAAAATCATCGTCACTATCACCGAAGGCATTCCGGTGCTCGACATGCTGCGCGTCAAGAACGTGTTGAAGGGTTATCCGGACGTCGTGCTGATCGGGCCGAACTGCCCCGGCATCATCACTCCGGGCGAGTGCAAGATCGGCATCATGCCGGGCCACATCCACAAGCCGGGCAAGGTCGGAATCGTGTCGCGGTCCGGAACGCTGACCTATGAGGCGGTATTCCAGACGACCAACGTCGGTCTTGGCCAGTCGACTTGCATAGGGATTGGCGGCGATCCGATCAACGGCCTCAGTTTCATCGACTGCCTGAAGCTGTTCCAGGACGACCCGCAGACCGAAGGCATCATCATGGTCGGCGAAATCGGCGGAAGTGCCGAGGAAGACGCCGCCGAGTTCATTTCCGAATACGTGAAGAAACCGGTCGTCGCGTTCATCGCGGGCGCGTCGGCTCCGGCCGGCAAGCGCATGGGCCATGCCGGCGCAATCATCTCCGGGGGCAAGGGTACGGCGGCGGCCAAGTTCGCCGCGTTGGAGAAAGCGGGCGTGACCACCGTCAAGTCGCCGGCCGATCTGGGCAAGACGCTCGCTGCCATGATGTAGGCCGCGCAAGCCGCCTTCGACCGCGATGTCGTCCGCCATTCGCGGCGCATCTCGGTCGAATGGCGATCCCGGTGGCGAGACCTCGACCCCGCTTTCCTTGCCTCATTTCGTCCGGCGATGTCCCAACCGGCAACGAAACATCGTTCAAGGCGTGTAGGATGGCCGCGACGTCGTGAGCTGACCGGGGAGGGGGCATGCGTCGTTCCATCATGTTGTTGTTGGCAGTCGCTGTTACTGTCATGTTGCCAGTCCAGCCATCTGCGCAGACCTCGAACGGCTCGTCGCAGGACGGCGTTCCGTCCGTCACTGATCCTTCAGTTCCGCTGAGCTATGTCGGCAACAACGGCAGCGTCTCGCTCGGAATCAACAGCGAAGGGAAGTCGGAAGGTCAGTTGCTCGGCGTGTTTGCGCGCAACAACGAGCGCGCCCTCGTCGGCCAGCTATGGTGGGACCGCAATGGCGCGGGCGGCGTCCAGTCCGACTTCAATTGGCTTTGGGGCGGCATGACGGCGCTGGAAGCGCGCGAGCATCCCGATGCCGTGACCGTGGCGCGACTGTCGTTAGCGCTGGACCAGAACCAGGGTCACGATCGCAAGGCGACACTCGGCTTTGGCATCGAGCGGCGCGAGTTCTCCCTCGAAGGCTATCTTTCGCGGGCGGTGACCGGAGCGCGCTCGGCAGGCAGTGCACTGCATAGCGATGTCACGACGATCACCGGCGTCGACGACATCGGCAACTACACCCAGGTCGAGACAAGTGCGGTCGAAACGCTGTTTGCACGCAAGCCGTATGGCGTGGAAGCCGGCTTTCAGCTCAGTCACGTATTCGAGCCACTCACGATGCGTGTGCATGCCGGAGCCAGCACGCAGAGCGGCGATGGTGCTCGCGCGAGCACGTTTTCAGCGGGACTCGACACACCGCTCGGTACGCGCGGCTGGGGACTGTCCGCGCTAGCCGAACATGTCAGCCGACAAGGTGACGTCGATGGCGGCCACGATGACGACCGTTTTTCGATTTATCTGCGATACGAATTCGGCAGCCACGGATCGTTCGTGCCGACCAGCGAACTGGAGGATCCAGCCTGGATCGCGCGCTCGCTCGCGCGTCCGTCCAGTGCGCACCCGCGCATCGTCGAAACACATCTCGTTCGGCGTTCCCAATCGACGGTGGTGACGCGCGATCCGAAGCAGTACACAAACCGTTTCCCCCTTGCCCATGATGACAATGCGACCGTTGTCGGCGGGCAATCCATCACGATTGATGTGCTGGCCAACGACAGCGACGCGGACAACGACCCCCTTGCCGTGACCGCTGTGACTACGCCAACGCATGGCAGCGCTGCGATTTCGGGCACGCTCATCGTGTACACGCCCGCTGCCAATTTCATCGGCAGCGACAGTTTCCGATACACCGTCAGCGACGGTCGGGGTGGAACAGCCAATGCCTTGGTCAGCGTCACGATCGGGGCGCGGCCGAATCAGGCGCCGCTGGCGCGCAACGACAGTACTGCCGTTGCGTTCGGGCAGAGGACGACGATCGACGTGCTCGCCAACGACAGCGATCCGGATGGCGATGCCCTCAACGTCGACAGCGTCGGCGCGCCTGCTCACGGCACAGCCGTCCTGTCAGGTCACGTCGTGACCTACACACCTGCGCCTGGTTTCAGTGGGACTGACCAGTTTACCTACGTGATCAGCGACGGCCGCGGCGGCACCGCCACGGCGACGGTTTCGATTTTGGTTGCACCGAGGCTGAACCGGGTCCCGTTTGCGCGCAACGACAACGCGACTGTTGGTTCTGGCGTGCCGGCGACTATCGATGTACTGGCCAATGATTCGGATCCCGATGGCGATGCGCTCGCACTGGTCTCGGTGACGGCACCGGCGCACGGCACGGCCGCCATCAGCGGCATGCAGGTGCTGTACACACCTGCACCAGGTTTTTCGGGTGCAGACAGTTTCAACTACACGATCAGGGACGGTCATGGCGGCAGCGCGACCGCGACCGTCTCGATCACGGTTGCTGCGCAACCCAATCGTCCACCGGTTGCTGTCGACGACGCCGCGACGACCACGTTCCCGCTGCCGGTCACCATCAACGTGTTGACCAATGACAGTGATCCGGATGGAGACCCACTGACGATTGTCGGCGTCACGGCGCCGACGAGCGGCACCGCGGTGATTTCCGGCAATAGCGTGATCTATACGCCGAGTCCGCAGGGGCTAACCGGCATTGACGTCTTTACCTACACCATCAGTGACGGGCGCGGTGGCAATGCCACGGCGACGGTTACCGTCACGGTTGCGCCGCCGCCGAATCTCCCGCCCGTGGCGGTCAACGATGCGGCAACCACCCCGTTTGGCGTACCCGTCACGATCAACGTCTTGGGCAACGACAGCGATCCTGATGGCGACCCGCTCACGATCACCGGCGTCACGGCACCCGCGAGCGGCACGGCGGTGATATCCGGCAACAGCGTGATCTATACATCGGGTTCGGCTGCCGGCATTGACACCTTCACCTATACGATCAGCGATGGTCGCGGTGGCACGGCCACAGCCACGGTTACCGTTACGGTTGGCCCGCTGCCGAATACTCCGCCCGTGGCCGTGAATGATGCGGCGACTACGCCGCTGGGTGTGCCCGTCACGATCAACGTGCTGGGCAACGACAGCGATCCGGATGGCGATCCGCTCACGATCGCCAGCATCACGCCACCTGTGGACGGCACGGCGGTGATTTCCGGCAACAGCGTGATCTACACGCCGGGTCCGGCTGCAGCGACCGTCGGCGTTGATACCTTCACGTACACGATCAGCGATGGTCGCGGTGGCACGGCTACTGCGACCGTCAGGGTCACCTTTGCGCCCGCGCCAAACCAACCACCGATTGCCGTCGACGATATAGGAGCGCCTACCGCAAACAGCCAGCCCCGTACCATCCCGGTACTCGCCAACGACTCGGATCCGGATGGTGATCCACTCACCATCATCAGCGTCACGATGCCGACGAGCGGTACCGTGCTGATTTCCGGCAACAGCGTGATCTATACGTCTGCAGCCGGCTTTGCTGGAACCGATAGTTTCACCTACACGATCAGTGATGGTCGCGGCGGGACCGCTACCGCGACCGTCACCATTGTTGTCCTCGGCCCCGTGCCGAAGCCGACACCGGTTGCCTTTGCAGACCCAGTGGTCGCGCCAGCAGTCACGCCCGTAGCGATCACCGCGTTTGCCCACGACAATGCCCTGGATGGCAATACCTCCGGCGTCATCGGTTTCGTGCAACCGATCGCCGCCGTGGCGTCAGCACCTTCTGCATCGCTTGCGGCGTGCAGCGAAAATCTCCGTTTTCCCCGCCGAGCGAAAGACGATGCTGGCAGCCTGGTTACTGCGGTCGTCGATGTAACGTGGGCGTCATGATGCAGGCTTCGCTCAGGTAGTTTGCAGCTGGCGACGCGTTGGCGCTTTCCTGCGCAGCTTGTCCGGGCAGCAAGGTTCGCCATGGCCGGTTGCGTGACCGGCAGTGAGCTACCATCGCAGCGCAGGATCCGCGGCGACACAGCGGGTCACTTTCTTGCTGCAGCCGCGAATTCAGACTGCGCGGAACTCTTCAACGAACCCACGTCAATGGCACGCCATGCTGAGAATTGCTCTCGCCCAATTCGATTTTCCGGTCGGCGCGGTCGCGCGCAATGCAGAGCGCATCGCCGCGTTGATCGCCGAAGCACGCGATCTGCATCGTGCCGACCTGGTGTTGTTTCCGGAACTTGCGCTTAGCGGCTATCCGCCGGAAGACTTGCTGATGCGGCCGAGTTTCCTGGCCGAATGCGAAGCCGCCATGGAGCGAATCGCCCTCGACGTGCGTGGCATCACGGCGGTGGTCGGCTGGCCACAGTCAGCTGGCGCGGTGGTTTACAACGCGGCCAGCGTACTCGGTGATGGCGGTTTCATCGCGACGTATCGCAAGCGCGAATTGCCAAACTATGCGGTGTTCGACGAGCGACGCTACTTCGAGGTCGATCCGGATGGCGGTACATGCGTGTTCGAAGTCGCAGGCGTGCAAGTGGGTCTGGTGATCTGTGAGGACGTCTGGTTTGCCGAACCGATCGCGGACACCGCCAAAGCGGGTGCGCAACTGGTGCTGGTGCCGAACGCGTCGCCGTTCGAGCGCGACAAACATGCGCAGCGCGATGCCTTGCTCGCCGCGCGCGTTGCGGAAACCGGCCTCGCCGTGGCGTATCTCAATGCTGTCGGTGGACAGGATTCACTGGTGTTCGATGGCGCTTCCGTACTTGCCGATGGCGATGGCCACGTGCACCCGGCTGCGCGCGCCTTCGAAGACCACTGGCTGGTCGCTGACTACGATGCGACGGCACGCAAGTTCTCGCCGGTCGCGTGGCCAATCGAAGAGGACGAGAGCCGCGATGCGCTGGCGTGGCGCGCAATCGTGCGTGGCACGCGCGATTATTGCGTCAAGAACGGTTTCAACAAGGTCTGGATCGGCCTCTCCGGCGGCATCGACTCGGCCCTCGTGCTGAGCATTGCGGTCGATGCGCTCGGCGCCGACAATGTGACCGGCGTGAGGATGCCATCGCGCTACACTTCCGGGTTGAGCAACGATCTTGCTGATGAGCAGGCGCGCACGCTCGGGGTGCGAATCGTGACGATCCCGATCGAGGCGCCACTGCACGGATTCATGGATGCGCTCGCGTCGTCATTCGCCGATTGCGCAGCCGACGTAACCGAGGAAAACCTGCAGTCGCGCTGCCGTGGCACGATATTGATGGCGCTGTCGAACAAGTTCGGCGGCCTCGTGCTGACCACGGGCAACAAGAGCGAATACGCGGTCGGCTACGCCACCATCTACGGCGACATGTGCGGCGGTTACGCGCCGATCAAGGATCTGTACAAGACGGATGCGTTTGCGCTCGCGAACTGGCGCAACACGGTTGGCGGCGCCCCGGTGATACCGCGAGCCGTCATCGAGCGCGCGCCGTCGGCAGAGCTGCGCGAGAACCAGACCGACCAGGATTCTTTGCCTGCCTACGATGTTCTCGATGCGATTCTCCTGCGCCACGTGGAGGGCGAACAGTCGCGTGAAGAGATCTTGCGCGCGGGGTTCGATGCTGCAACCGTCGACCGCGTGTTGCACCTGGTACGCATCAGCGAGTGGAAACGCCAGCAGGCCGCGCCGGGGCCGAAAGTTTCACGGCGCGCGTTCGGACTCGAGCGGCGTTATCCGATTACTTCCGGCTGGCGCTGATCGAGCGTTGTTGCAGAAATCCAGCGGGAGCGGCTGTGTCTGTGGGAGCAACGGTCTGGGGGAGCGGCTTCAGCCGCGATGCTTTGGATGCAGCGCAAAAAAGCATCGCGGCTGAAGCCGCTCCCACCATTTCTGGTCTTCAGGTCCCGCGATTGGACAACGGGATCAGCTTCCACCAGTTTGAGCGGTAGTGCGGCCAGCGGCCTTCGAAAAACGGATGGTTGGGGTAGTTGAGTTTCAGTACGCGCTCGGCATCGTCGGCAAGCTTGTCCTGACCCAGCTTCTTGTAGCTTTCTGCCATGACCGCCAATGCGTCGCCAGCCTGGGTGGACTGCGGATAGGTCTCGATGACCAGCTTCGCGCGATTGGACGCCGCCACGAACGCGTTGCGCTTGAGGTAGAACACGGCGATGTTGAGCTCGGCCTGCGCCATGTTGTTGCGCAGGTGGATCATGCGCTGGCGAGCATCCTCGGCGTATCGACTCTGCGGATAGCGACTGACGAGGGCGCCGAAGTCGTCGAACGACTGGCGCAGGTTCGACTGGTCGCGTTTGTTCATGTCCAGACCGACATATCGCTCCAGAAAGCCGCCCGAGCGATTGAAATTGATCAAGCCACGCAGGTAGTAGGCGTAGTCGACATGCTTGTGCGTCGGATAGGTCTTGATGAAGCGGTTGACCGTCGAATACGCGTCGTCGGGCTTGTCGGACTTGAACTGCGAGTAGGCCAGGTCAAGCTGCGACTGCTCGGTATAGGGGCCGAACGGAAAACGTGCAATCAGGCGCTGGAAGGAACGGATCGCATAGTCGTTGTTGCCGCTTTCCATCGCGGACTCGCCTTGCTGGTACAGCTGCTCGACCGGCAGCGTATCCATCGGGTCGCCTTTCTTGCCACGGTGGAACCAGGAACAGCCAGCCAGCGCGACCAGGGCCGCGAGCAGGGTGAGGCGCATAACAAAACGGAAAGTTCGGGAGACTCGCATGCGGGGGGCAGGCTCTGCGATGATGAAGGGATGGGTGAACCCGGCGGTTTTGCTGTGCCGGGTTGGCCCGGCTCCGCCTTGAATGCTTGAATCCTGTCGAGCGGCCGGCGCCTCGTGGCCCCGCGTTCGGACTGCGATCATAACCCGAACCTCGTCCCCGCTGGAAACGCATAACTTGCAGGATGTAAGCATGACCGAACCGGAATCCAGCCTGAATATCACCGTTCCGGTCGAACTTGCCGGGCGTCGATTCGACCAGGCCTTGGCTGAGTTGTTCCCGGACTATTCGCGTTCGCGCCTCACGACGTGGATCAAATCGGGGGCCGCCCTGCTCGACGGCGCTACGGCGGCGCCGCGCCAGATCCTGCGCGGCGGCGAGGCGATTGCCCTCGTAGTGAAGCTGGAACGCGAGATCGGGGCGCAGGCGCAGGACATCGCGCTCGACATCCGTCACGAGGATGCGGACGTGCTGGTGGTCAACAAACCTGCGGGCCTGGTCGTGCATCCGGGCGCCGGCAATGCCGACGGCACCCTGCAGAACGCGTTGCTGCACCACGACCCAGGTCTTGCGCAGATACCGCGCGGCGGCATCGTGCACCGGCTCGACAAGGACACCTCGGGCTTGATGGTGGTTGCGCGGACCATGCGCGCGCACACCTCGCTGGTCGAGCAGTTGTCCGCGCGCGAAGTACATCGCCAGTACGCAGCCATCGTTTACGGATCGATGATCTCTGGCGGCCGTGTCGATGCGGCGATCGGTCGTCATCCGCACGACCGCCTCAAGCAGGCGGTGCGCGAAGATGGCCGCGATGCGATCACTCATTACCGCGTGCGTGAGCGCTTCCGCGCGATGACCCTGGTCGAATGCCGCCTCGAAACCGGGCGCACCCACCAGATTCGCGTGCATATGGCGCATGTCCGCCATCCGCTGCTCGGCGATTCCCAGTATGGCGGCCTGCTCAAGCTGCCCAAGGCGGCCAGTCCTGAATTTATCGCCGCGCTGCGCGCATTCAAGCGCCAGGCGCTGCACGCCGAGCGCCTGGAATTCCTGCACCCGAAATCCGGCAAGACGATCGCGGTAGAGGCCGAGCGCCCTGCGGACATGGAAGCGTTGCTGGCAGCACTGCGCGAGGACTTGCGGGTCAATGCCGGCTAGCCCCGGCTTGCTTTGTGGGAGCGGCTTTGCGGGAAGGGCTGGCGCGAATGATTTTGTGGGAGCGGCTTCAGCCGCGATGCTTGTCCGCGACCTGAGAGCTCGCCGATCGCTACTTCCACCGAAGCGTCTGAAGCCGCATGAAAAATTCTGATCCATGGCTGCAACCCGATTGGGACGCGCCCGCGCGCGTGCGAGCTGTCGTCACGTCGCGTGCGATGCACGGCGAGTCGCAGCCGCCATTCGATGCCTGCAACCTCGGCGCTCGCAGTGGTGATGCGCCCGCCGCCGTCGCCGCCAATCGCGCACGTCTGGTCTCGCTACTCGGCTTGCCTTCGGCGCCGCGCTGGCTGCGCCAGGTCCATGGCGTGGAGGTATGCGACGCCGACGCGTCGCCGAGTGGGAACGAACCCAGCGCAGATGCGGCGGTCACACATACCGCTGGCGTCGTCATCGCCGTGCTGACCGCGGACTGCCTGCCGATCCTGTTTTGTGCCGACAACGGTTCAGCCGTCGGCGTGGCCCATGCAGGCTGGCGCGGCCTCGCTGGCGGTGTGATCGAGGCTACGATTGCGGGCCTGCGCGTGCCCGCTGCCCGCGTGCTTGCATGGTTGGGGCCAGCGATCGCTGCCGCGTCCTACGAGGTCGGTGACGAAGTGCGCGCTGCCTTCGTCGCAGTCGATCCGAGCGCCGCGGACGCGTTCGCGCCGACGCGGCCGGGACATTGGCTGTGCGATCTCTACGCGCTTGCACGTCAGCGCCTGGTCGCGGCAGGCGTCACGCGCATCCACGGCGGAAATTTCGATACCTTCCGCGACGCACGATTTTATTCCTATCGACGCGAGCGCGAGACCGGACGCTTCGCCACGCTGATCTGGATCGAGCCTGCGGCGAAGATCGCGCCCGTGGCGGAAAGCACGTCCTTCGTTTCGCTTGAAGACCAGCCGACGCCGATGTTCCCACGTTTGCTCGGAAATACATTCGCTTGTTTGCCGCCGCTCGTGCGCGCCCTGCATCTGCATACAGGAACCCGATGCTATCGCGGTGAGGTCGAGGTCGAGCGCGGGCACGGTCTGCTGGCTGCGTTGTGCATCCGCGTAGCGCACCTGCCTCCGGCCGGGCAGGGCCCGATCGAGGTCGAGATCACCGCAGACGCGCACGGCGAACGCTGGGCAAGGCATGTCGCCGGCCACACGATGCGCTCGCGCCTGTGGGCGCAAGGCGGCCTGCTTTGCGAGCGACTGGGACTCGTCACCTTCGGATTCCGCTTGCATGTGCAGGCGGGCCATATCGTCTGGCGGGTCGTGCGCGTACGCGTGCTGGGTCTGCCCTTGCCTGCACGCTGGTTCGCGCAGGTCGCGGCGCGCGAGTACGAGGAAGGGGGGCGCTACGGCTTCGACGTCAGCGCAGCGCTGCCGCTGGCCGGGCTGCTGGTGCGTTATCGGGGTTGGCTCGATGTCGGCTGAGACGCGCGACGACGCGAGCGCGATCATCGTGTTCGATGGCGTGTGCGTGCTGTGCAACGGCTGGGTGCGCTTCCTATTGCGGCACGATCGTGCGGATCGCTACCGTTTCGCGGCGATGCAGTCCGCGAGCGGTCGTGCACTCCTTGCCGCGCACGGTCTCGATGCAGATGACCCGAGTTCGCTCCTGCTGATCGAGCATGGGCGTGCGTGGATCAACACCGATGCGATCCGCCGCATCGTCGCGGGGCTCGGCGGAGGATGGAGGATCGCGCATGCCATCGGTATCCTGCCGCGTCCATTGCGCGATGGCCTGTATCGGACCATCGCGCGCAACCGTTATCGCTGGTTCGGTCGTCATGAGGCCTGCTCCCTGCCGACGCCGGAACAACGCGCGCGATTTCTCGACTAGGTCGGATCGATCTCCAGCGATGTCGTGATCGCGTGGCCACGCAACGCGTGCAGGAATTCGTCGAGCGTGAAGAGATCCAGGCATGCTTGCGCACCGGCGCCGGACAGCTCGCCGCGCGCGAGCTTGCGCGCGAGCACGACGGCCGCGGTCGCCGGCACTAGCGGGCCGTCGCCATCGGCGGCGACCAGCGTCCAGCGCAGATGCAGACGATCGCCTTTGTCGTCGATCCTGCGCAGGTCCACGCGCATCAGGCCGATGTCGCTGCTGGCGTTCTGCCAGCGCAGGCTGAGGGCAAGCAATGGTCGCGACCAGCGTTCAAGGTTGGCGATCAGGCGCGCGCGAACCAGCCAGCTTGCCAGCCAAAGTCCGAAGCGGTGGCGTGGATCACCGGCTGCGGCGCGATGAGGGCCAACTTCGCCGTGAAGTCCAACGCGTCTATGTCGATCGCGCACGCGTCAAGGGTTGTGCTTGCGCCGGCCTGCCGCAGGGTTCCGAGCAGGCGTTTGCCGGAATCGAGTCGACGTCCGGCGATGACCAGGCGCAGGTCTTTGCCGCGCGCCAGCGCGGCGCGATACGCGCGCCGAACTGGCCGTAGCCGCCGAGGATGAGGACGCGGAACTCCGTGCGCGCAGGTGGCATAGGCGGATACTAGCGCGGCGTCCTCAGAGGGTGCCTTGCATCAGCCCGCCGCGACCGCATCTTGCGATCTATCCGAATTACTTATGGAGATTGTGCGCATGCGCATGGACAAACTGACTTCGCGCTTCCAGCAGGCGCTGGCCGAAGCGCAATCACTTGCCGTCGGGCGCGACAACAACATGCTCGAACCGGCGCATCTGATGAGCGCCTTGCTCGAACAGCAAGGGGGTTCTACCAAGCCGCTGCTGGCACAGGCTGGCGTCAATGTCGCCGCCTTGCGCACGCGCATCGGTCAGACGCTGGAGAAATTGCCGCGCGTGGCCGGACAGGAAGGCAACATCAATGTCTCCAACGACCTCAATCGACTGCTGAATGTCAGTGACAAGCTCGCGCAACTGCGCGGCGACGCATTCATTGCGTCGGAGTTGTTCGTGCTCGCCGCACTCGACGACAAGGGCGAGGTCGGCGTCGCGCTCAAGTCAGCCGGCGCCAGCAAGACGAATATCGAAGCGGCGATCGAGAAGATGCGCGGAGGCGAGAAAGTGCAGTCGGAAAACGCAGAGGAACAGCGCCAGGCGCTGGAGAAATACACGATCGACCTGACGGCGCGTTCGGAGAAAGGCAAGCTTGATCCCGTGATCGGACGCGATGAGGAAATTCGCCGTGTGATCCAGGTGTTGCAGCGGCGCACGAAGAACAATCCCGTGCTGATCGGTGAGCCGGGCGTTGGAAAAACCGCGATCGTCGAGGGCCTGGCTCAGCGCATCATCAACAACGAAGTGCCCGAAGGCCTGCGTGGCAAGCGCGTGCTCTCTCTCGACATGGGCGCGCTGATTGCCGGGGCCAAATTCCGCGGCGAGTTCGAGGAGCGCCTCAAAGCGGTGCTCAGCGACCTGTCCAAGCAGGAAGGCCAGATCATCCTGTTCATCGACGAACTGCACACGATGGTTGGCGCCGGCAAGGCCGAGGGTTCGATGGATGCCGGCAACATGCTCAAGCCTGCGCTCGCGCGCGGCGAGCTGCATTGCATCGGCGCGACGACGCTCGACGAATACCGCAAATACGTTGAAAAAGACGCCGCCCTGGAGCGGCGCTTCCAGAAGGTGTTCGTCGGCGAGCCCAGCGTCGAGGACACGATTGCGATCCTGCGCGGGCTGAAAGAAAAATACGCGGTGCATCACGGCGTCGAGATCACCGATCCCGCGATCGTCGCAGCCGCAACCCTGTCGCATCGCTACATCGCCGATCGCCAGTTGCCGGACAAGGCGATCGATCTGATGGACGAAGCTGCGTCGCGCATCCGCATGGAAATCGATTCCAAGCCGGAGGAGCTCGACCGCAAGGAACGCCGCCTGATCCAGCTGAAGATCCAGCGCGAGGCGTTGAAAAAGGAAAAGGACAGTGAATCCAGGCAGCGCCTCGCCGATCTCGAAAAGGAGATCGACGTGCTCGGCCGCGAGTATTCCGATCTCGAGGAAATCTGGAAGTCGGAAAAAGCGACGTTGCAGGGCGTGACCAGGGTGAAGGAGCAGATCGAAGCGTCGCGCCTCGAGCTTGAGGCTGCGCAACGTGGACAGGATTACGCAAGGATGAGCGAAATCCAGTACGGCACGATCCCCGAGCTGGAAAAGCAGTTGAAGGTCGCGCAGGAGGCTGAAAACAAGGGCTTTACCCTCCTCCAGGACAAGGTAACTGCGGAAGAAATCGCGCAGGTCGTGGCGCGCTGGACCGGCATTCCGGTCTCGAAAATGCTCGAAGGCGAGCGCGAGAAGCTGCTGCGCATGGAAGACGAACTGCACAAGCGCGTCATCGGTCAGGACGAGGCGGTGCGCGCGGTCAGCGACGCGATCCGTCGGTCGCGTGCGGGCCTTTCCGATCCGAACCGTCCGAATGGCTCATTCCTGTTTCTCGGACCAACTGGCGTCGGCAAGACCGAGTTGTGCAAGGCGCTGGCCGAATTCCTGTTCGACTCTACTGACGCGATGGTGCGCATCGACATGAGCGAGTTCATGGAGAAGCATTCCGTGAGTCGTTTGATAGGCGCGCCGCCGGGCTATGTCGGCTATGAAGAAGGCGGCTATCTCACGGAAGCCGTGCGCCGCCGTCCTTACAGCGTGATCCTCCTCGACGAGGTGGAGAAGGCACATCACGACGTGTTCAATATCCTGTTGCAGGTGCTCGATGATGGCCGTCTGACCGACGGTCAGGGCCGCACGGTCGATTTCCGCAATACCGTCATCGTGATGACCTCGAACCTTGGCTCGCAGTACATCCAGGAATTCGCCGGCGACTCGGAAGAGGAGTACACCAAGATGAAGGCGTCGGTGATGGGCGTCGTGCAGGCGCATTTCCGACCCGAGTTCATCAATCGACTCGACGAGATCGTCGTCTTCCGTGCGCTGGACAAGGGGCAGATCCGCGCGATCGCGCGCATCCAGACCGACTATCTGGCCAAGCGCCTCGGCGAACGCCACCTGAAGCTGGAACTCAGCGACACGGCGCTCGACCTGCTCGGCAATATCGGTTTCGATCCGGTCTACGGCGCGCGACCGCTCAAACGCGCCATTCAGCAGCAGTTGGAAAATCCGCTGGCGCGCGCGATCCTCGAGGGCCAGTTCCCGCCGGGCGAGACCGTGCAGGTGGATGCGCGCGAGGGTCGCCTTGTGTTTGCGCGCAAGGCGACATGAGCTGTCGGCGCGGCGGAACTTGCAATTCCGCTGCGCACCCGCATAGTGCGGCCCCGATTCCCGCTTTCCGGCCCCTTTGACCATGCCGATCTACGAATTTGAATGCACGGCCTGCGGCGCGATATTCGACCGCCTGCAGAAATTGTCCGATGCCGATCCGACGCACTGTCCGGAATGCGCGAAGGAAAGCATCAAGCGCCGGCTTACCGCACCGTCGTTCCGTCTGGCCGGGAGTGGCTGGTACGAAACCGACTTCAAGAAGGAGGGCGATACCAAGCGCAACCTGGTCGCCAAGGATGAAGCGCCGGTGGCCAAGGTCGATGCCAAGGAAGCGCCGAAGGCAGACGCGCCGGCCGCGCCGGCTGCGGCTGCCAAACCCAAGGACAGCGCGTCCGACGCCTGAATGCGGGCTGTTGAGGCCTCGTTGTTGGCCGTTCATTTAGATCGTCTAGACTGACCCGGACTTAAAAGGGAGTGACGACGATGAACAAGATTTCGCTCGGTTTGATGGTGGGTTTCCTTTCGATCGGCGCAGCGCTTCCGGCACTCGCCCAGACGGCGGCTCCAGTAGCCGCAGTCGTCAATTCTGCCGCGTTGGGGCAGAACGGCTGGCGTCCGGGCAACGACTGGAATCGCGATATCGACGTCCGATGCGCAAGCGGTGGCTACACCTACAACATGTGCCAGGTCGATACCGGTCGCGGCAGCCAGGTGCAGTTGGTGCAGCAGGTCTCCAAGACGCGTTGCGAGGAAGGCCGCTCGTGGGGCTGGAACCGTGCAGGCATCTGGGTCGACCAGGGCTGCGAAGGCGTATTCCGCGTGTCGCGTCGTTGGCAGGAAAATGACGGCCCCCGTCCGGGCCATGGCGACGGTGGGGGCGGAGGCAATGGCGACTGGCGTCCGGGTGCGGGCTGGGACAAGTCGATCCGCGTCCAATGCGCAAGCGGCGACTATGCGTACAACATGTGCCAGGTCGATACC
>JBDSXV010000176.1:0-29188 GCA_039926025.1 Dokdonella sp. | reverse complement strand
CGCGCTCCATGCAGGTGACGACGGCACCGTATCAAGATGGACATTGAACACGCGCGTCGGCGCACCGCGCACGGCGAGCATCGACACTGCCCCGGCGCCGTGGTCGATCACTTCGATCCGGAAACCTGGCAGCTGGGCCCGCAAGTAATCGAAGATGCCCCCCGTGCCGATCGCACGCGGCGGATTGCGCGTGTCGAACGACACGAGTGCTTCGAGGTGCTTGAGAACGGTTGACAGCATGGGTTCCATCGTCATGAATAGGAAGGGCTTGTGTAGGATCGGCTTCAGCCGCGATGCTGTTTGCAGAAAGTGAATCAAGAGCATCGCGGCTGAAGCTGCTCCCACAAATCCAAGGTCGCCTGATCGCACTACACCGGTTGCTTGCGGTTGATCTCGGCCCACAGCGTACTGCTCATGCCGAACAGCTTGATGAAGCCCTCGGCCTCGGCCACGCCCCAGTCGGCCGCCTGCGCGTAGGTCGCACCCTTGGCGTTGAGGATGTGTGCCGATTCAATCGCGACAGCGGTGACGGTGCCACCGGAAGTTTCCAGCGTCACTTCACCATTGACGCAGGCCTGGCTGCTTGCGAGGAAGGCTTCGAGATCGGTCTTCAGTGGATCATGGAAGAAGCCTTCGTAAACCAGTTCCACCCACTTGCGCGCAACGTCCGGCTTGAAGCGGTTCTGCTGCTTGCTCAACACGGCTTCTTCAAGTGCGCGATGCGCCGTCAGCAGCGCGGTCAGTCCCGGCGCCTCGAAGATGATGCGTCCCTTGAGACCGATCGTCGTGTCGCCGGTGTAGACGCCGCGGCCGACGCCGTATTCGGCAAACAGGCCGTTGAGCTTCGCCAGAAGCTCGTGACCGGCTGTCTTCTCGCCATCGAGTGCAACCGCCTCGCCGTTCACGAATTCGAGCTTCACATGCAACGGCTGCAACGGCCATTCCGCACGCGACCTGCACCACCCGCGCGCGCCTTCACCCGGCGCCTGCCAACGGTCGATCTCGCCGCCGGACATCGTCAGTCCGAGCAGGTTTTCGTTGATCGTGTAGGCCTTCTGCTTTGCACGCACACCGAAGCCGCGCTCTTCGAGATATTTCTGTTCGTACGCACGAACTTCCGTATGCTCTTTCTGGATCTCGCGTATTGGCGCGACGATCTGGTAGTCGCCGAGCGCCTTTACCGCAAGATCGAAACGTACCTGATCGTTGCCCATACCGGTGCAGCCGTGAGCGATCACCTTTGTGCCGAGTTCATCGCAACGCTTGAGCGCCGCTTCCACAATCAGGTAACGATCGGACACCAGCAACGGGTACTGACCCTGATAGCCCTCGCCGGCCCACACAAATGGTTTCACGAAGCCGCTCCAGATCGACGGGCCGCCATCGACCGTCACATGCGTTGCGACACCCAGCTCCGCCGCACGCTGCTCGATGAACGCGCGCTCGTGCGCGTCGACGCCACCGGTATCGGCAAAAACGGTGTGCACGTCCCAACCGCGCTCTTTCAGGTACGGCACGCAGAAACTGGTGTCGAGGCCGCCGGAAAACGCGAGGACGATGTCTTTGCTCATGGTCGTGTTCTTTGTCCGAGGATTGGGTTCATTGATGGGCAAGTGCGGCCATGATCGCCTTCTGCACATGCAGGCGATTCTCGGCCTCGTCGATCGCGATGCAGGCCGGTGAATCCATGACCGCATCGGTCGCCTTGACGTTGCGACGCAACGGCAGGCAGTGGCTGAAGACGCCGTGGTCGGTCAGCGCCATCTTCTGTTCGTCGACGATGAAATGCTTGTGCGCATCGCGGATCGGTTTCTCCTCGGCCCAGCGCCCGAAGTACGGCAGCGCACCCCAACTTTTTGCGTAGACGACATGCGCGCCACGGTAGGCTGATTGCGGATCGTGGCTTATCGTCAGTGAACCGCCGTTCTCGGCGACATTGGCGCGCGCGAAATCCATGTAGCGCGAATCGAGCAGATATTCTTGCGTCGGGCACAACAAGGTCACGTCCATGCCGTAGCGCGTCGCAATTTGCAGCGCGGAATTGGCGACAGCGGTATTCAGCGGGCGCGGATGGTAGGTCCAGGTCAGCACGTACTTCTTGCCACGCAGGTCAGTCGCGCCAAAGTGCTGGTGCAGCGCCTGGATATGCGCAAGCTCCTGGCACGGATGCGTAATCGTCTCCATGTTGATCACCGGCACGCTTGCATACTTCGCGAACGCCTTGATGACGAAATCTTCGCGATCGACCGACCAATCGTGGAACTTCGGAAACGCGCGCACGCCGATCAGGTCGACATAGCGCGACAACACGCGAGCGACTTCGGCAACGTGCTCCTCGGTTTCGCCATCCATGACGGAGCCGACGTCGAATTCGATCGGCCACGCGTCCTTGCCCGGCGCCAGCACGATCGCATGGCCGCCGAGTTGGAACGCGCCGAGTTCGAAACTCGTGCGCGTGCGCATCGACGGATTGAAGAAGAGCAGCGCGATCGACTTGCCGGCGAGCTGGCTGCCCGCCTTCGATTTCTTGAATGCCGCCGCCTGCTCAAGCAACGCATCCAGTTCGGGACGGGACCAGTCTTGCGTGCTCAAGAAGTGTCGAAGTGCCATGAATGTGTCCTGCGGTTGATTGAAAAGTAGAACCCGGCCATCCGTGGCCATAAAAAAACCCGGCGCTTTGGCCGGGTTTTTCGTCGATTCGTGTGATGAATTGGCGACAGCCTACCCGGCGGAAAGGGACGTTTCCGGTCGGCGCGCGCGCGAAGTCATGCCAGCAGCCAGGCGGGCGCTGGTGACGATCTGCGGCTGGTGGGCAATTGCGTTCATGGGTCGAACTTAACGGGAAACGTGATGCAGCGCAATACGCCTGTCAGCATCTTGCCGCCAATAAGCAAACGACCGAGCCATGCCGGGTCGTTCGACGAACCCTATTTTTGTTGCGCCTATTCGACCGGCTCGACGCTTATGCGCACACGCAGGCGATTGCCCGGATCGTAGTTCAAGCGCGACATGTAGACGTCGCCGCGATATCGGTACTGCACGTCATAAGCAACGACACGCCGCTCCGCTGCGGCGTCCTGCACTACGCGGCAGCGGCGCTCGGTATCGCCGTAGTAGCGATCGTCGCCGCCAGCGGCGTTGTTGCCGACCGCTCCTCCGACTACGGCACCGGCAACCGTTGCGGCCCGGCGACCATCGCCCTTGCCCACCGTGCTGCCAAGAACGCCACCAACGATTGCCCCCAGTACGGTACCTGCTGCCCGGTTTCCATTGTCGACGTGACGGTCCACCGGCACGTCGTCACATTCCTCGCGCGGGCTGCCTGTTTGCACCCGGTCGTAGATTGGGTCGACGCGAAGCACGTCGGCCCAGGATACTTTTGCGTTTTCGGGTTCGTGCTCGTAATTGCGGTCCTGTGCGTTGATCCGGGTTCCCGCCAGGAGCATCGCTACCGCCAATCCCACCACCACAGCTTTCATTACTGTCTCCAAATCGTGGTTTGCCACACTGCGCCAACCGGGGCGGCGTTGCGCGCGTGGTTTCTAAGTATCGACCACAATTAAACCACCAAACCGCTGAACCAAGACCTAAGCCCTTCCAGCCATTCACATTTACCCGCGCCCGCGGGAGGACGCCGATAGCGCCCTGCTATCATGGTCGGCCCGAAAACGCCCAGACGCAGCGCATGCAACTACGCCTACACAACAACCTGACCCGTCGCACCGAAGTGTTCGTGCCGACCGACCCTGCGCGCGTCACGATGTATGTCTGCGGCCCGACGGTCTACAACTACGTGCATATCGGCAATGCGCGGCCGTATGTCGTGTTCGGCCTGCTCGCGCGCCTGCTGCGCCGGCGCTATCCGATCGTCGTCTACGCGCGCAACATCACCGATGTCGACGACAAGATCAATGCGGCGGCCAAGGCTGCCGGTGTCCCGATCGGCGAGATTACCGCCCGCTTTGCCGCTGCCTATCGCGAGGACATGGCCCGGATCGGGGCCGATCTGCCCGACGTGATCCCGCACGCCACCGCGCATATCGCGCAGATCATCGCCATGTGCGAGCGCCTCATCGCGAGCGGCCACGCCTACGCAGCCGCAGACCATGTGCTGTTCGACGTCGCCAGCTATGCCGACTACGGCAAGCTGTCCGGTCGTTCGGTGGAAGACATGATCGCCGGCGCGCGCGTCGAGGTGGCTCCGTACAAGAAAAACCCGGCCGACTTCGTGCTGTGGAAACCGTCGACACCGGACTTGCCCGGCTGGGATAGTCCCTGGGGCCGTGGCCGCCCGGGCTGGCATATCGAATGCTCGGCGATGGCCGAGGCGCACCTCGGCGACACGATCGACATCCACGCCGGCGGCAACGACCTGATGTTCCCACATCACGAAAACGAGATTGCGCAGAGCACCTGCGCGCACGGCGGCAAGGTGTTCGCGCGATTCTGGCTGCACAACGGCATGCTGACCTTCGATGGTCGCAAGATGTCCAAGTCGCTCGGCAATGTGCTCGTGCTGCATGAGCTGCTCGAGCGCTATCCAGCCGAAGTCCTGCGTTTCCTGTTGCTCAAGGCGCACTACCGCCAACCTCTGGACTGGTCGGATACGACCTTGCAGCAGGCAAGGTCGACGCTCGACGGCTGGTACACCGTGCTGCGCGATCTCGCCGACATCCATGTGACGGCGAATGAAATCGTGGTGCCCGAAGCACTCGAAGCGGCGCTGCTCGACGATCTTAACACGCCCGAGGCATTTGCGGTAATTGCCGGATTCGCCACTGCGGCGCGTGCTGCGAACACGCCGGCGGCAAAGCACGCGGCGAAGGCTGCGTTGCTCGGCGCCGGCAGCCTGCTTGGTATCCTGCAGCAGGACGCCGAGCAGTGGTTCAAGCAGGGTGCACCAGGACAGATCGTTGATGCGACCGAAGTGCAGCGCCTCGTCGACGAACGAACCGCCGCGAAGCAGGCGCGCAACTTCGCCGATTCCGACCGCATTCGCGATCAGCTGCTAGCACTGGGGGTTGTCGTCGAGGACACCGCGCAGGGGCCTCGCTGGAAGATGGAAACCCGATGAACGAACCCCTTGAAACGGTCGAAATCAGCGCCGACCAGGCGCAGGCCGCGATCGCCGAAGAATTCGCCTTCTTCGGCGACTGGACCGAGCGTTACCAGTATCTGATCGATCTCGGTCGCAAGCTGGCGCCATTCCCGGAAGCGCTGAAGACCGATGAGTTCAAGGTGCACGGCTGCCAATCGCAGGTGTGGCTCGTCCCCGGCGGCGATGCGCATCGGCTGGATTTCCGGGCGATCAGCGACTCCTCTATCGTATCCGGGCTGATCGCACTGCTGCTGCGCGTGTATTCCGGCCGTTCCGCGCAGGAAATCCTCGCCACCGAACCGCGCTTCGTCGAAGCCATCGGGCTGGCCAAACATCTGTCGCCGACACGTTCGAACGGGCTTTCGGCGATGCTGGCGACGATCAAGCAACATGCGGATGCTGCCTGTTCAAGTGCGGCAACTGACAAGCAGCACTGACGCTCGCCGACGGCGTGTATGTGTGTGCGGCGGCAACCCGGGCATGGGCTGCTTGCGCCGCTGAACGCGCTCTGATGCAGACAGTCAAACCGATCGATGAGCGCAGCGCTTCCGGTCCCACTACCTGACGGAATCGCCCCGCTGCCGCGCATTCTCGTACACGCGCAAGTGCGCGAGTGCGGCTGCGAGCAAGGGTGTATCGAGCGCACAGCCACATGCCCGGGCACGCAGGTCACCCAGGATGTGCTCGCACTCGGTGCGCGCGCTGCGCTCCAGATCGCGCAGCATCGACGCTTTCAATGGCGATCCGGATGCGGTGAGAATCCGCTCCGCGTCGGCGACCGCTTCTGCGGACAGGACATGGCCGCAATTTCGTGCTGTTTGCCCGCATTCGGCGTACATGGCGCGCAGGAGATGGACGCCTTCCGGTGTAGCAACGATCTCGCCAACCGCGCCACGCATCAGGCAGCTCAAGCCCGCGAGCGTCGCGATAAACGCGAATTTCTCCCACATCGCTGTCATGATCGTCGGGCTTTCGACGACGTGCTCGCCAAGACTAACCAGTCCATGGCGAACAACATCGGGCACCGATGACGCATCGCGAGCACCGAATGCGAGGCGCTGCAAGATACCGAACTGGCGGATCGAGCCATTGTCTTCGAGCGTGACGGAGATATGGCATACACCACCCAGCACGCGTGCGGCGCCAAACGCTGCATCAAGCACGTCGAGATGGCGCACGCCGTTGAGCAGGGGCAACACGCGCGTTTCGTCGGTGACAGCGGGTGCGATGGCAGCCACCGCTGAATCGAGGTCGTAGGCCTTGCACGAAACGAGCACAAGATCGTAGAGCGAATCCGGCTGGATCGATGTGACCGCTGCGACAGGTTGCGCAAAATCGCCGTTGCTGCTGTAAAGGCGCAGTCCGGTTCGTTCGAGGATTGCAGCCCGTGCGGGGCGCACCAGGAACGCCACGTCGTGGCCAGCTTCGAGCAGGCGCGCACCGAAGTAGCCGCCGACCCCACCCGCACCGAGCACCAGCACGCGCATCGCTTGTGCCTACATGGTGTGGGTTGGGCGTTCCTGGGTGAGGATGCCGGCGAGGATTGATTCGATTTTGGTGCGAGCCGCTTCACCGTCGGACGATTCGTTGAACTGCACGCCGATGCCGGCCATGCGATTGCCTTGCGCGCCGGCCGGCGTGATCCAGATCACTTTGCCCGCAACCGGGAGGCGATCCTTGTCGTCCATCAGCGACAGCAGGATGAAGACCTCGTCGCCGAGGCTGTAGCGCTTGGCCGTCGGCACGAAGAGGCCGCCGCCGCGCACAAATGGCATGTACGCGTTGAACAGCGCGCCCTTGTCCTTGATCGCAAGCGAGAGGATGCCCTGTCGCGGTGCGCCGCCCATTGCCGGCGTTGCCATGTCTCACGTTCTCCCAGGAATCGAGCGGCGCGCGGGCCACGAAAGGAGCAGGTCCAACAGGACCAGGTCGATGCGCAACGCCGTCGCGAGAAGTCCGCGCGCGCGATTGGCGCGACCGAACCACGCCGCTAGCTTCGGGATTTCCTCGCGCGCGGTCAAGCCGAGGGCGCCCGCCGTGCCACTGGCGAGACTGCGTGCCTCGTCGCGTACCAGTGCAGCGGCGAACCAGAGACGCTGCTCAGGCCGGTCCGCGCCCCAGCGTTCGGCTATCTCGGACGCCGCCCGACGCCCTTGCGTCAGGGCGGCCAGGTCGTCCAGGCAGGCCTGCCGGATCGCCAGCGTGTCATCGCTGGCCCAGTCCAGCGCCCGTCCTGGATTGCCGAGACTGGCATCCAACGCGTTCGCCGCACCCGCCGACTCGACGCGCTGAGCACCCAGCCATGCCAGAGCCTCATCGCGCGACGGCACGCCGATTTCGACGCGCTGGCAGCGGCTTCGGATGGTCGCCGGCAGGCGCGCCGGATCATCCGCGATCAGGGCGATGATCGTCGATGTGGCAGGCTCTTCCAGCGTCTTCAGCAGCGCATTCGCCGCACTCACGTTCATGCGGTCCGCTGGATCGATCAAGGCAACCTGCAGCCCGCCGAACTGGCTGGACAAGGCGAAACGCTGCGACAGCGCGCGCATCTGGTCGACTGTGATCTCGGTACGCGGCTTGCCATCGTCGCGCAGCTCAAACGTGATACGCACCAGATCCGGATGCGAACCCGCGGCGACCAGCTGGCAACCACGGCAACTGTCACAGGCATGGCCATCTAGGCGGCGCTGCGTGCACAACGCAGCACGTGCGAACGCATCGGCGAGCGAGCGCTTGCCGTAACCTGCTGGCGCCGCAAACAGGAGACCATGGTGAAGGCGTTTCTCCGTCAGCGCCGCGGCAAGCACCCGCCAGGCATCGGCAAGCCAGGGTTGCAGGCTCATGCGCCAACCCCGGTCAGGGACAAGTAGGCATCGATGGCTGCACAAGCCGCGCGGCGCACGACGTCGACCGCAGCGCTCGCGTCGATGATCCGGAAACGCGCCGGTTCGGCGGCGGCGCGTTCGCGGTACGCCGCACGCACGCCCTCAAAGAAATCTCCGCTTTCAAGCTCAATGCGATCGGCCACGCCTCGCGCGCCTGCGCGCGCGAGGCCTTGAGCGACGGGAAGATCGAGCAACAAGGTGAGATCGGGCTTTATCACCGCTGCCCATTGTTCAAGATCGGCGATGCGCGAGAACGGCTGACCACGACCGCCTCCCTGATACGCAAAGCTGGCATCCGTGAACCGGTCAGACAACACCCAACGCCCGCCTGCGAGCGCGGGAAGTATCCGTTCGCGCACAAGCTGCGCGCGTGCCGCAAACATCAACAACAACTCGCTCTCCGCGCACATGCCGCGTCGCGCGGGATCGAGCACGATACTGCGCACCGCTTCGCCGAATACCGTGCCGCCCGGCTCGCGCGTCACGACGACATCGAGCCCGCGCGCCGCCAGGCGTTCGCGCACCGCTTCAAGCACCGTGCTCTTGCCGGCGCCTTCGCCGCCTTCGAGCGTAATCAGACGTCCACTTACCATCGTGCACTCACGGGTTGCGATGCAACTGGAATTTCTGCACGGCGCGATTGTGCGCGTCCAGGGTCGGTGAGAATTCATGACTGCCGTCGCCGCGCGCGACGAAATACAACGCATCGCCCGGTGTCGGATGCAACGCCGCCTCGATCGCGACAGCGCCGGGAAGCGCAATCGGCGTCGGCGGCAGTCCATCACGCGTGTAAGTGTTGTAGGGCGTATCGGCTTCAAGATCGGCGCGACGGATATTCCCGCGATACGACTCGCCCATGCCATAGATCACGGTCGGGTCGGTCTGCAGGCGCATGCCGAATTTGAGGCGCCGCGCGAACACGCCCGCAATCAGCGGCCGCTCACTTGATTGCGCGGTTTCCTTTTCGACGATCGACGCGAGTATCAAGGCCTGGTAGGGCGTATCGAGATTCGTATCGCCTGCGCGCGCCGCCCAGAGCTTGTCCAGCGTCTTCTGCATCGATGCGTGCGCGCGCTTGAGCACGTCGAAATCCGATTCACCTTTCACGAAGGCGTACGTTTCCGGCAGGAACCAGCCTTCGGCTTTTCCGTCATCGATGCCGACGCGTTTGGCGATGTCCTCGTCAGTCGTACCCGGGAGCGTTTGCGCAAGTCCCGTTTCGGTGGCCAATGCAAGGCGAAGTTGGCGGAACGTCCAGCCATCGACGATCGTGAAGCGGTGTTGCAGGACGTCACCGGCCGCCATTTTTCGTAACAACTCACGCGGAGTGACGCCCTGCGGCAATGCATATTCGCCCGCATGCAGACGACCGGCGATACCGAGTTCGCGACCCAGCGCGCGCCAGTACAGGTTATCGCGCAATCCGCCACCGGTGAGGCCATCACGACGCAGCTCAGCGACGATCAACGGGTAGCTGGCGCCGCGCGCAACGTCGATGGTCGTGTCGGCGCTGGCGAGCGGCAACGGCGCGTTGGTGAATCGCTGGTAGTCGAACCACGCCGCGACCGCCCCGCCTATGAGGGCCAGCAACACGAGCACCAGAAGCCCGCGCAGCGTGGTGCCGCCTTGGGCTGCCGTTGGATTCGATAGAGGACGACGTTTGTGCATGATCCTGCGAGGGTAACCGGATTCGTCTCGCGCTTGAAGGCGAACCCACTCGACGCGCGCCCCCACGGCCCGCATCACTGCTCGTCGCGCACGTACGGGGTTCATTGGCCGAGCGCGCGCAACATTCCGCGCGCCTTTGCCCGCGTCTCGTCGAGTTCGCGCAGCGCGTCCGAGTCTGCGACGATACCGGCGCCGGCTCGGAAACAAACGCGATCACCCTGCAGCGTCAGTGTGCGGATCAGGATATTGAGATCAAGATCGCCGTCACGGTTGAGATAGCCGAATGATCCCGTGTATGCGCCACGGCCGACCCCTTCAAGTTCCGCAATGATCTGCATGCAGCGCACTTTCGGACAGCCTGTAATGGTGCCGCCAGGGAACGCGGCGCGGATTGCCTGCCCCGGCGTCGTGCCATCGCGCAAGGTGCCGCGCACGTTGGAGACGATGTGGTGCACATGCGCGTAGCTTTCGACGCCCATGAGTTCGTCGACGGCCACGCTGCCAGGCGCGCACACGCGGCCGAGATCGTTGCGCTCCAGATCAATCAGCATCACATGTTCGGCGCGCTCCTTGGGATGCGCGATCAGTTCGCGCAGTACGGCGGCATCGTCCTCGCCGCGCGGCCGCGTGCCTGCGATCGGGCGCGTCTGCACTTGATTGCCCCGAATTTCAATCAGGCGTTCGGGCGACGAACTCGCAATCGCCCATCCGTCGACCTGCAGCAGTCCTGCAAAGGGCGCCGGATTGGCACTGCGCAACGCACCGTACAGTTCAGCCGGGCTCGGCGCGGGCGCGCAATGCGCGCGCCATTCGCGTGAAAGATTGACCTGGAACACATGGCCGGCAGCAAGATATTCATGGATACGCGCGACGCCCTCGAGAAACTTTTCAGGTGGATCCTCCTCGATCGCATCGACTTTGAACTTCGCTGGCGGCGGCGCTGACACCCCGTCGATATCGGCCTGCATGCGATCAAGCAGGTCGTCGCAACCTTGCTCGGCGATCAACCAGGTGCAGTCTTCTTCGTGGTCGATGAGAATGGCAGCCGGGCAACGCAGCGCAAGTGCGATCGGCAAGGCGGCATCGCGTGCACGCGGCAAATCCAGCGACGGTTCGACTTCGGCGGCAAGCTCGTACCCCAGGTATAGCAGCCAGCCGCCACGAAACGGCAATCCGGCGTCGTCATCGATATCGTTCGGCAGCTGCTCGCGTCGCCAGGCAATATCGACCGCGTCGAGAAATCGCGCTCCCGCACACCGGTCGTGCCCGTCACGAACGTCGCCGAGCCGGTCGAGCCGCAGCACCACTTCAGGGAAAGCAAAGAGAATGTCGTGGCGAGCACGTCGGTTGCCGCGCGCGACGCTTTCGAACAAGCCGGGATAGCGCTGCGGAAACGCTGCTGCGAGCGCAAGCAGGTCGCGGCTGTACGCCAACTTGCGGGTAACGACGCTCATCGCTGGTTTCCACGCGCGCTCTGTGTAGACGGCTTCAGCCATGATGCACCCACGGTTGCCAGACGGAGCATCGCGACTGCAGTCGCTCCCACAGGCCAGCGGCGCATCAAGTGCGGCGGAACACCAGGGTGCCGTTGGTGCCGCCGAAGCCGAACGAGTTGGACAGCACGACGTCGAGCTTCGATTGACGTGCGGTGTGCGGCACGAAATCGAGATCGCAGCCTTCGCTCGGGTTGTCCAGATTGATGGTCGGCGGTACCACGCCATCGCGCAGCGCCAGGATCGAGAAGATCGCCTCGATGCCGCCGGCAGCGCCCAGCAAGTGCCCGGTCATCGATTTCGTCGAACTGACCATCAGCTTCTTCGCATGTTCGCCGAACACACCCTTTATACCCTGCACTTCGGCAGCATCGCCGGCCGGCGTCGAGGTACCGTGCGCATTCACGTACTGCACGTCGGTAAGATTCAGCCCGGCGTCCTTGATCGCCGCGACCATGCAGCGGCCACCACCCTCGCCGTTCTCGCTCGGCGCGGTCATGTGGTACGCATCGCCGCTCATGCCGAAGCCGACCAGTTCGCAATAGATGCGTGCGCCGCGCTTCCTGGCATGTTCGTATTCCTCGATGACCAGCACGCCGGCGCCGTCGGACAGCACGAAACCATCGCGATCTCGATCCCACGGCCGGCTTGCCTTGTGCGGTTCGTCGTTGCGCGTCGACAACGCGCGCGCGGAGCAGAAGCCGCCCACCGCGGTGCCGACCGTCGAGAATTCCGCGCCACCCGCAACCATCGCATCGGCGTCGCCATACTGGATCAGGCGCATCGCGAGGCCGATGTTGTGCGTCGCGGTGGTGCAGGCGGTCACGCACGCAATGTTCGGCCCTTTCAGACCCAGCATGATCGAGAGGTTGCCAGAGGCCATGTTGATGATCGAGCTCGGCACGAAAAACGGCGAGATCTTGCGCTGGCCATGCTCGTGATACGTGATCGCGGTCTTCTCGATCGTCGCGATGCCGCCGATGCCGGCGCCGACAGCGACGCCAATCCGCTCCGCATCATGTTCGTGCGGATGCAGACCAGCATCGGCGAGCGCCTGGACCGAGGCCGCGATGCCGTAATGGATGAAGGGGTCCATCTTCTTGACGTCTTTTGCCGCGACGAACTGAGCGGGATCGAAATCCCGGACCTCGCCGGCAATGCGCGTCGGAAACGTAGACGCATCGAAATTGGTGATAGGACCGATGCCGCTGCGACCGGCAGTGATATTCGCCCATGCGGTGGCTACATCATTGCCGACGGGGCTGACGATGCCGAGACCGGTGACGACGACGCGACGTTTGCTCATGGGACGACACTGCCTGTTCAGCTACGATCGCTGGAGTGGAAATCCGCGTATCGAAACGGGATCACCTTGCCGCACCGCGCATCAGCGAAGACATGCGCGGGCGTGTATTGCGAAACACCATCGCCGATTGTGTTCCTGCATTTTCGACCAACAGGTACGTGAGAAGTGTCCGCCGGCGTCAGGAGCGCCAGCGGATCTGGCGTACCGACCATCCATGGTCATCGCCGATTGTGCTCCTGCATTTTCGGCGTACCGACCATCCGTGGCCATAAAACGAAAGCTGCGCCTCGTGGGCGCAGCATCGTGTAACGCATTACGTGCAGACCTCAGGCCTTGACGTGCGCCTTGACGTAGTCGACAGCCTGCTGGACCGTCGTGATCTTCTCGGCTTCCTCATCCGGAATCTCGCACTCGAATTCCTCTTCCAGCGCCATCACCAGCTCGACGGTGTCGAGCGAATCGGCACCGAGATCGTCGACAAACGACGCGTTCGGCGTGACCTCATCTTCCTTCACACCCAACTGTTCAACGACGATCTTCTTGACGCGTTCTTCGATAGTGCTCATGTGTTCCTGTACCTCCGATCGGAATTCTTGCGACCCGCACTGCATGGCGCGGATCGCGTGGGCGGTACGCCCTTTTCGAGACGCGGCATTGTAGTGGAAGGATTGAACCCTCGCCACCTGCCGCCGCGGCCATGCGCCGCAGCTCGAACTAGTCGCTGCAGTGTGCTCCAAGATGCTGTTTCGCAACAGCCCGCAATCCGCCCGGCTCCGACCTTCGATGTCGGCCGAACGTCTAGGCCATGTACATGCCGCCGTTGACGTGCAACGTTTCGCCCGTGATGTACGCAGCGGCAGGCGACGCGAGGAATGCGACCGCCTTGGCAATATCGCCGGCAGCGCCGAGACGACCCAGCGCAATCTGGCCGAGCAATGCGTTGCGTTGTTCTTCGGGCAACGCACGCGTCATGTCGGTGTCGATGAATCCCGGAGCGACGACGTTCACGGTGATTCCGCGAGAGCCGATCTCGCGTGCGAGCGATTTGGAAAACGCAATGATGCCCGCCTTGGCGGCGGCGTAGTTTGCCTGCCCCGGATTGCCGGTCAGGCCGATCACCGACGCGATCGAGATGATGCGACCCTTGCGCGCTTTCATCATGCCGCGCAGTACGGCTTTGGAAGTGCGGAAAACCGAAGTGAGATTGGTATCGATGATCGCCTGCCAATCATCGTCCTTCATGCGCATCAGCAGTTGATCGCGCGTAATGCCGGCGTTGTTGACGAGAATCGATACAGCGCCGAATTCCTTCGTTGTCGAATCGATCAGCGCTTCGATCGCGGCGCCATCCGTCACATTCAATGCGCGCCCTGCGCCCGCGTTTGAGGCAAGACGCTCTCCGATCGCCTCAGCGCCAGCTTCGGTCGTGGCCGTACCGATCACTTTCGCACCCAGCGCGGCAAGTTCGTCCGCGATTGCCGCACCAATACCGCGGCTTGCGCCCGTAACCAGCGCAACTTCACCTTCCAGCAGCTTGCCCATCTCCCACATCCCGCTTCGCCATCAAGGGCGCGAACCTTACACGGAAAGGCGCCCGCCCTGCACCTCAGGGGCGACAACAATCCGCGACGGCGGCACTTTCGTATTCGTCGTGGCGGCGCCACCACACCCCCGTCTCGTTGCGCCCCTTCGGGGCACGATCCAGCCATGGATACATGCCCCACAGGGCATCCAGGCCGCGCGCATAAGTGGAATAGGAATGATGGACCACGCCATCCTCAAGCACGAACGCGCTCATGCCCGGCCGCTCGCGGATATAGGTGGATGGATCGGTTCCGCACATGCGCGCGAACTGCGCAACCGGACTTTCGCCATCGTCGGCCGAACTCCCTTGCGCCGCCTGCGTGCCATCGAGCGCACCCGGGGCCGGCATCGCGGGCTCGCGCCGATAATTGTATTCGGCGCCGCCCTCGCGTTGCTGCGTTTCAGTGATACCGACGGCGAAGTCGACATTGAAATCGCTTCCGAACGAAGATGCCCACGGAAACGCCCAGTCCATGCGTCGCCTGTAGTCGAGCAACTTTTCCAGCGGCGCGCGCGATACCGCCATCAGCGTCACGTCATGCTCGGCCAGATGCATTGCGCAGCCGTTGAAGCCGTCCGCGATCGATGAACAGGACGGGCAGCCCGCCGCATACTGCGGCCCGAACATGAAATGGTAGAGCAGCAGTTGCGAACGCCCATTGAAGAGCTCGGCCAGTGACGCACTGCCTTGCTCGGTGTCGAATCGATAGTCCTTGTCGACCCGCACCCACGGCAACGCCTGGCGCCGCCGCGCCAGCTCGTCGCTGCGGCGAGTCAACTCTTTTTCCTCGCGCAGGAGATGCATGCGCTCGAGCAACCATTGCTCACGCGACACGACCTTGTGCTCAGGGCGCGCTTGCTCGATTTCGCGTTTCATCCGACACCTCCGAATTTTCCGATTGCAACGCATGCGTGTGCGCACTCTCGCGCACGATTAGTTCGTTTTCCGAGCGCCGCACGGCGCCACATTTGGCGGCAACGAGTACCACCAGACCACCGGCCGAACCGGCGCCAGCCCAGGCCATCGCTGCAACGCTGATGCAGAGCGGACACATGGCGATCAGCCTTGCACCACCTGGCCAGACAGCGCGTCGAGGAAATACGTCCAGCCGCCCGTGTGCGCCATCGCCATTTCCTCATCCGGCAGGCCTTCGTGGGTCAGGCACACGTCGGTTTGACCGCCGCGTGGCGTGAACTCAATCGTGACCACGGACTCCTTGCCGCGCGTGTGCTCGCTGACCCAGGTGAACTCAAGCAGACGCGGACTTTCCACGCGCAGATAGCGGCCGTAGTGCGGACGCATGGCGCCGTTGCGCAGCATGCCGAGGTAGAACAGGCCGTCGGGACGCGCATCCATCACGGCGTCGCCCCCCTCCGCCAACCAGACCTTTGCATGGGACGGATCGGTCCACGCGCGGAACACGCGCTCGGGCGAAGCCGCGTAGGTTTTCGGCACGCTGATCCGGAAGGGACCCATGGCGTTTTCATTACGACTCATCATCGTCTGACTCCTTGTGCTGGTCGAGGAAGGTTTCCAGCGCGTCGAGACGCTGGTTCCAGAAACGTTCGTATTGCGAAGTCCAGCGCACGACCTCACGCAGCGGCAACGCGCGCAGATGCAGATAGTGTTCGCGGCCGATGCGCTCCCTGCGCACAAGACCGGCGCGTTCGAGCACCTTGACGTGCTTGGACACCGCGTTCAGCGACATGCGGAACGGCGATGCAAGATCGGTCACGCGGATTTCACCGCGGGTCAGGCGCGCAACGATGCGGCGACGGGTCGGATCGGCGAGTGCGGCGAAGGCAAGATCGAGAGCGGACATGGCGTTTTGTATTCAACCTAGTGGTTGAATAATACACGGCGAAAGAACGCCGTCAAGCGTCAGTCCCGTCAAACCGGAAACGCGCCGCAAACCGCGGCGCCGGGCTCAATCGCGCCAGTCGGCGAGAGCCAGGTCGAAATCATCGGCCCAGCCCAGCGCGCGCCCATCGAGCGTCTTGTCGATACGCTTGACCAGACCGCTCAGCACTTTGCCCGGGCCGCATTCGGCAATGCGGGTCGCACCGGACACAACCAGCGCCTGCACGCACGCAGTCCAGCGCACTGGCAGGTAGAGCTGGCGCACCAGCGCGTCGCGGATCGCTTCGACGTTATCGTGAATCTGCGCGTCCACGTTCTGCACCACCGGAATTTTCGGCGCATGCCAGGTGTAGGCGGTCATCGCCTCGGCAACACGATTCGCCGCCTCGCGCATCAACGGTGTATGCGAAGGAACGCTGACCGCGAGCTTGACGGCCTTGCGTACGCCGCGTTCGGTGAGAATCGTTAGCGCGGCATCGACTGCCTGCACATGGCCGCCAATCACGATCTGGCCGGGCGAGTTGTAGTTCGCCGGCGTTACGACATGCGCACCTGACACCTCACGACAGACGTCTTCGACCAGCGCATCCGCGGCGCCGAGCACGGCCGCCATCGCACCCACGCCGTCGGGCGCCGCTTCCTGCATCGCCTGGCCGCGAATGCGCACGAGATGGGCCGCGTCATGCAGGGAGATTGCGCCCGCAGCGACCAGGGCGGTGTATTCGCCGAGGCTGTGACCTGCCAGACGCGCCGGCATTGCGCCACCAGCTGCCTGCCACGCTCGCCACACCGCAACACTCGCCGCGAGCAGCGCGGGTTGCGTGTATTCGGTGCGATTGAGCATCGCTTCGGGGCCGCCTTGCGAAAGCGCCCACAGATCGACACCTGCACCATCCGACGCTTCGACGAAGGTCTCGCGCACCCCTGAGTGCAGTTCGGACAGTTCGGCGAGCATGCCGACGGATTGCGAGCCCTGGCCCGGAAAGACGAAGGCGAGTGATGAAGATTGAGTGGCTGCGTTCATCGTTTCACCAAGCAACGTAGAGAGTGCAAGATCGAAAGAGTGCTGAAGCCGGATGAGGGGAAGACATTCCCAATTGACGCCTGAGGCGTTCGGATGTGCTTTCCCTCATCCGCCTTCGGCCCCTTCTCCCAACGGGAGAAGGGAAGCACGGCTTGATTTGCAGTCGTCAATACTTCAACAACGCAGACGACCAGGTAAAGCCGCCACCGAACGCTTCCAGCAGCAAAGTCTGTCCACGCTGCACCTTGCCCGAGCGCACGGCTTCATCGAGCGCGAGAGGCACGGAGCCTGACGAGGTATTGCCATGGCGGTCGACGGTGACGATGACACGGTCCATCGACAGCTTCAGGCGTTTGGCCGTCGCTTCGATGATGCGCAGGTTCGCCTGGTGCGGGATCAGCCAGTCGATATCCGATTCGTGCATACCGGCCGCTTCCAGCGTTTCTTCGACGATGCGATCGAGCGTCTTTACCGCGACCTTGAACACTTCGCTACCGGCCATCATCACCTTGACGCCGTGATTGGGCTCGTCGCGGAAGCCGGCGGACACGCCGACGGGGTTGTACAGCAGATGCTTGTAGGCGCCATCCGCATGCAGCTTGGTGGTGATGATGCCGGGCTCGCTCGATGCTTCGAGCACGACCGCGCCAGCGCCGTCACCGAACAGCACGCAGGTCGAGCGGTCGCCGAAATCGAGCATGCGCGTCAATGTTTCCGCGCCGACGACGAGTGCGCGCTTGGCCTGGCCTCCGCGAATGAACTGGTCGGCGATGCCGAGCGCATACATGAAGCCGGAGCACGCAGCGTTGACGTCGAATGCGGCGCAGCCGTTGGCGCCCAGGCGATGCTGCAGCAGGCACGCGGTCGAAGGAAAAATGATGTCCGGGGTGGTCGTGCCGAGCACGATCAAATCAATATCCGCACCCTTGATGCCAGCGGCGTCGAGGGCATGCGTAGCCGCATAGAAGGCGAGGTCGCCTGTGGTCTCGCCATCCGCAGCCATATGGCGCTGGCGGATGCCGGTGCGTGAAGCGATCCACTCGTCGGTCGTGTCGACGAGCTTCTCCATATCGGCGTTGGTGACGATTTTTTCCGGCAGGTAGCTACCGGTGCCGGCGATGCGTGAGTAGATCAGGATCGTTCCCCTGTCGAAGGGCCGCGGCAACAGGCGAAGGTTGCCTGTTGCCGTCCTGGCACGCACGCCGCAGCTCGGACGTTACTCGTGCCAAGCTGGAACGCTCGCGTCATGTCAGCTGAAGCAGAAGCACGCCCGAGGGCCAAATCTGCCTCGGCAATGCAATCGTCCATGCCGCGCCCTGATGGCCCGGCACGAACGCACGCAAGCTCTACTCGGCGTCGCGGACCTTGGTCTTCGACTCGATGACCTTCTTGCCGCGATAGAAGCCGTCCTTGGTGACGTGGTGACGGATATGCACCTCGCCCGAGGTCGGATCGGTCGACAGCTGCTTGGCGGTCAGCGAATCATGGGCGCGGCGCATGCCGCGGCGGGACGGGGTGGTACGACTCTTGGCAACAGCCATGACGCTCTCCAGTAAATTGTTTGGTATCAAGCGACCCGGACATCCTGTCCGGCCACCTGATCGCTCGACTCCGGTACAAAACCTGAAGCCGGCTGCGCAGCGGAACACTCCGATGCAGCTCGGTCCTCCTGGACCGCTAGTGTTTCTTCAGCGTTCCCAGCACCGCGAACGGGTTGGCCGGCTGCTCGTCGACCTCATCATCGGTCAACGGGTCGATCCATTCCAGTGGTACACCAGGTTTCAGCGGTACCACGGGCAACGCAAGTATCAGCTCATCCTCGATCACATCGGCGATCGAAAGATCCCCTTCCGGTGCGAGCAAGGGTTCGTACCCGGGCGGCAACCCGGATTCCTCGCTCTCCTGCGCGATCACACCAAGGCGCTGATCGATCGAAACCGGATAGGTAAAGACTTCCAGCGTGCGTTGACAGGTCAGCGAAAGCTCCGCATCGACCCGCAGCGCGACGAATGAAATTCCGAATCCATCCTTGCCGAACTCGACGCTGTAATGCGCCGAACCTTCACTCGCGGCAAGGCTCTCGCACAGTCGGCGCATCGCAGCCAGCGGCAGCGCGCCTTCGTACAAGCGTCGCGCCTGCACTTGGCGCGCGATATCCACGCGATCGGGCAGGGCTTGGGACATGGGCGCGCGATGGTAGGTGCCCCCCTCCCCCGTGTCAACATGAATCGACGGATTTGGCGTTTTGGGGGGCTCGGCAGCAGACTGGGCACGGCGAGTGCATTGACTCGCGTGTTTCCATGTTACAGGGGGCCTGTGTCCATCTTCCTCGTATCCGCTGCGATCCTTCTTCTTGTCCTGATGGTGGCATGGCTGCGCGAGCGCCGGTTGTTGCGCAAGCCGCAGCTGCTCGGGGAAATCCTCGACCTCGCTGATGCACTGGAACGCGAACTGCTCGAATGCCGCGCGCGCCTGCGCGAGATCCCCGCGCTCGCGGCCAGCCTGTCTCCGACCGAACAACTGTCCGCGCGCGCGACGCTGGCTGCCGAGCCCTTGGTCCAGGACGCCCTGCGCGACCTGCTGGCGCACCGATTGTGGCTGAAGGAGCACGCCGACAAAGCCTCGCTCGACGAATTGACCGCGGCGCGCAACGCCCTGGCGGCCACACGCGCATCGCTCGCTACACAACTGGCGCGGCTGGCGGATGTGCGCGCCGATTTCGAGCACACGGCCAAAATGCCGCGATGATCGCGCTTACCGAGATCGACCTCGTGCTCGCATCAACGTCGTCCTATCGACGCGAGTTGCTGACACGCCTCACTCCAAGCTTCCGCACACTGGCACCCGAGATCGACGAAAGCCCGCTTGCCGGCGAAACGCCCGCAGCCACGGCGATGCGCCTTGCCGTCGCCAAAGCGCGCGCGGTGGCCGCCCTCTGCCCGAATGCAGTGGTCATTGGCGGCGACCAGGTCGCTGAAATCGACGGCAAGACCCTCGGCAAGCCCGGATCGGCCGCAGCGGCCTGCGCCCAGTTGGCAGCGAGTTCTGGCCGCAGCGTTGAGTTCCACACTGCCATTTGCCTGATCGACTCGCGCCCTGGCGGCCTGAATGAATCCACGGCAAGCGACACTACGCGTGTCGTGTTTCGCGATCTCCGGCCCGCAGAAATCGCCCGTTACATCGAAGCCGAGCAGCCCCTCGATTGCGCCGGCAGCTTCAAGGCTGAAGGGTTGGGTATCGCCCTGTTCGAGCGTATAGAAAGCTGTGATCCGAGTGCGCTGATCGGCTTCCCACTGATTGCATTGGCACGCCTGCTGCGCGCTGCCGGCGTTGCAATCCCGTAGCAACGACCCTGTCGCGTTACACGGCGGCGTCCCAGCTACACTGCAAAGACCTTGCATCTGCACCGTGTGCGACCACATTCTTACTCATGATCGAATCGCAGAAAGCCAACGCCGCCGCTGTCCCTTCCGCCGACTTGCGCGATGCACTCGCGCGCGCGATCGCGCAGGTCAACACCGTGATGCTCGGCAAGCGTCGCGAGGTCCGCCTCGCATTCGTCTGCCTGCTCGCCGGCGGACACCTGCTGATTGAGGATCTGCCAGGTGTCGGCAAGACCACACTCGCACATGCCCTTGCCGCTACGCTGGGACTCGGCTTCCAGCGCCTGCAATTCACTTCGGACTTGCTGCCTTCGGACATCATCGGCGTCGGCATCTACGAACGCGAGACGAGCAACTTCAAGTTTCACCCCGGCCCCCTTTTCACCCAACTGCTTCTTGCAGACGAAATCAATCGCGCGATGCCGAAGACACAAAGCGCCCTGCTCGAGGCAATGGCCGAGGAGCAGGTTACCGTCGATGGCACCACGCACCGGCTGACGCCGCCGTTCTTCGTCGTCGCGACGCAGAATCCGCTTGATTTTGCCGGCACCTACCCGCTGCCCGACTCGCAGCTCGATCGCTTCATGTTGCGCATGAGCCTGGGCTATCCGGATCGCGATGCAGAGCGCGCGATGCTTGCTGCGATCGACCGCCGCAGCCTCATTGATACGTTGTCGCCGTGCCTCACCTCTGAACAAATCATCGAACTGCGGCATGCCTGTACCGAGGTATTCGCAAGCGCGGCTTTGATCGAATATGTGCAGACGCTGCTCGCTGCGAGCCGCGAACATGCAGAGATCCGCGTTGGCCTGTCGCCGCGTGCCGGACTTGCACTGCTCGCTGCGGCGCGGGCGAATGCCTTGCTTGCCGGCCGCCCGCATTGTGTTCCCGAGGACGTGCAGTCAGTGTTCCCGTTTGTCGCCGGCCACCGTCTGACCCTGGGCGCCAGTGCGCGAACGGATCGCGGCAAGCTGGCTCTGCAACTGCTCGAGTCGACGCCTGTGCGTTGACCGTATCGAGGAATTGAGGGAATGGCCCTCGCCATCACCCAGTTGCGCGCTCGCGTTCTCGCTTTTGCCGAACGCCGACTGCCTGCGCTGACGCGGTTGCGCCGCGCGGAATCCTTGCCGATCCGGCTGGATCGCCGGCGCATCTATGTCGTTCCAACGGGCTTCGGCCTTGCATTTGGCGGATTGCTGTTCGTGATGCTGCTGGGCTCACTGAACTACGGCAACAACCCTGCCCTGCTGCTGACCTGCTTGCTCAGCGCCGCCGCCGGCGCGAGCGTATTTTTCGGCTTTCGCGGCCTCAGCGGTCTCGCCCTGACCCAGATTCGCGCCGACGAAACGCATGCAGGGGAAGCGCTGCTCCTGCACCTGCGATTTGCATCCGCTGCACGTGGACGACCAAGCCTGCTCGTCCGTCGCGGCGAAACCGAAGTTGCCTTCGCGCTGCCAGCGATGGTCGAACGCGACGTCGTGCTCACCTTGGCAAGCGATCGTCGTGGCTGGTTTCAACCCGGGCGCATACGCGTATGGACCAGTTATCCGCTTGGCCTGTTTCAGTTGTGGAGCTGGATTCACCCGGACGTCCAATTCCTGATCTACCCCGCGCTGGAGTCGCCGTGCACTCCGTTGCCAACCGGCGACGGCCGCGATGGAGAACAAGCGAATGCCGGCGCAAGCGAAGAGAACGCGGGATTGCGCGATTACCGCGTCAGCGATCCGGCACGCCTGATCGCCTGGAAGGCTTCGGTACGCCACGACAGTTTGCTCGTGCACGATGTCGAACGTCGCAGTGGTGAAACCCTGACCCTGGACTACACGAACCTGCGCGGCCTCAATGACGAAGCGCGCATTCGTCGTCTGGCCGCCTGGGTGGTGATGGCGGAGTCCGAACAACGCAGCTACACCTTGCGTTTGCCGCAGGCGTCGATCGGCCCGGGCCTCGGCGCGCAGCAACGCCGCGAGTGCTTGCGCGCGCTCGCCTTGATGCCAGGCGCAGACCGAGATCCGACATGAACGACCGCCTCAGCGATCAGCAGTTCGATTTCCTGAGCATCACTGTAGCGGCGACGCTCGCGACGCACGCCAGCCATTTGCCGGCATGGCTGATCATCCCGCTTGCACTGATGCTGCCCGTGCGCGCATTGATGCGCAGGCGAGGCGCGCAAACCGCGAGCGCCTGGATCCGTCTGCCGCTGACTGCGCTGTTGTTCATACTGGTCCTGAAGAATTTCGGCAACGTATTCGGGCGTGAACCCGGCAGCGTTCTCGCCTGCGGCCTGCTCGCGCTCAAGCTGCTGGAAGCCGAACGCTTTCGTGATGCGCGCGTCGCTCTCGGTTTTTCCGCCTTCGTGCTCATGAGCGCGCTGCTGTTCACGCAAACGATGTTGTTCACGCTGCTGATCTGCGCCGTGCTGGTGCTGCTGCTGGCAACGCTGAGCTCGATGCAGCCGGCGCCTCTCGAGACGCCACGGCCATTGCGTGCCAATCTGCGCGTAGCTGCGCTCCTGCTCGGCGCCGGACTGCCACTCGCAGCAGCATCGTTCGTACTGGTACCGCGTCTCGGCACACCCTTGTGGGGTGCGCCCGGCAACGACGGAGTCTCACGTACCGGCATCAGCGACCACATGGAACCGGGCATGATGACCGAACTCCTGGTCGACGACTCACCGGCTTTCCGCGTCGACTTCGATGCGCCCCCCCCGCCACCGGCATTGCGGTATTTTCGCGCGATCGTGCTGTGGAACTTCGACGGCGTCAGCTGGACGCGCGAGCGTTCGCGCAATTACGGGCACCCCGAGGAAGCGCGCAGCGAAGGCGCTCTTGTCGACTACACCATTACACTCGAGGCGACCGAACAACGCTGGCTGCCCGCGCTCGATCTCCCTCTCGTCGCCCCGGACAAAGCGCGCCTCAGTACCGACCGTACCGTCATCGCCGAGGAACCGGTTTCGCAACCGCGCCAGTATCACGTCCGATCTGCGACGGCATACGTGCTGGCGCCCACCTTGGCGCCAGCGCAGCGCGCCAGCGCACTTGAATTGCCGCGCGACTTCGATCCGAAGTCGCACGCCCTCGCTGAAAGCTGGCGCGCGCAAGGCCTGGATGACGCGGCGATCATTCGCGCTGCGCTCGATCGCTTCCATGCGAGCTTCACCTATACCTTGAGTCCACCGCCGCTGGGCCGCAATTCGATCGACGACTTCCTGTTCGGAACGCAACGCGGCTTCTGCGAACACTATTCATCAGCCTTCGTATTTCTGATGCGCGCCGCCGGGATTCCGGCGCGCGTCGTCACCGGTTACCAGGGTGGCTGGTGGAGCGAATCCGACAATTACCTGCTTGTGCGCCAATCGGACGCGCACGCCTGGGCCGAAGTATGGCGTGCGGGTAGCGGCTGGCAACGCGTCGATCCCACCGCCGCCGTCAGCCCGACGCGGATCGAGCGCGGAGCCGCCGCTGCGAATGGCCGCGCCACATGGTCGCAATCGGATTGGCTGCTTGGATTGCGCAACCAGTTTGATTTTGCCAACCGTCTGTGGACGCAGAGCATCATCCGTTTCGACGCGCTGCGTCAAAAAGGAATGCTGACGCCTTTCGGCATCAATGACGCGAAGCAAGGCGACTTGCTGCTCGCACTGTCATGCGTGCTCGGCGTGATGATGTTGATCGCCGCAATCTGGGCCATGCGCGGGGGTGCTCGCCAGCAAGGCGATGCAATTGATCGTGCCTGGGCGCGTCTGGGCGATCGTCTGGCGCGCGTGGGAATCGAACGCAAGCTCGGCGAAGGCCCTCTCGACTTGCTCGATCGTGCACAAGCCGCTGCGCCGACGCTTGGTCCGCTGCTTGAGCCGCTGGTCGACGAATACGTGGCTTTGCGCTATGGCGTTGATCCTGGCGGTCCACAGCGAGTTGCCGCGTTTGTCGCAGCGGCAGGCGCGCTGCGCATGCCGCGCCGCATCGGCACACGACCGTAGGGCAGAACACATCGTTCAGGATCGTCCCATTACCATCGCAGAAGCAGGACAGAATGCGTGTCGGGTGCGTGCAGACCTACCGAGGTTCCCCATGAACAAGCGATTCGCGATCGTACTCCTGGGCGCTGGCTTGGCTTCTTGCGCGACCGTCCCCGTGCCATTGCAAGGGCAATTTGCAAACGCGAACCCGCGAGACTCGTTGAATGCCGGCGTCAGCGGCAGCGTGCGTTGGGGCGGCGAGATCATCAAGGTCGAGCCGAAGGCGGATACCACCTGCTTCGAAATACTCGCTCGCGACCTCGACGATAGCGCACGCCCGTTCGCCCACGATGCAAACGGTGGTCGCTTCATTGCATGCCATCCAGGTTTCCACGATCCGGAAGAATTCGCGCGCGGTCGCGACCTGACCGTCACCGGCCACGTAGCCGGCACCGACCACGGCAAGATCGGTGAATTCGATTACACCTACCCGCACGTTGCCGCGGATGTCATCTATCTGTGGCCGAAACGCGCCCACCTTGCGCGTTCGCCGTACTACGATCCTTGGCTCTATGGCTACGGACCCTACGGTTTCGGTTTTGGCCCCTTCTGGGGCGGTCCGTACTGGGGCGGCCCTATCATCATCCGCGAACATGCGCACTCGCATCATGCACCGACCGCTCCACAGCAAGGGCACTGATCGGGCATGCGTATGCGCACCTCGTGCAACAGGCGCGTGGTCGCCGTCCGCTAAGCTCGTTGCCCCTCATTGGCGGTCTATCTGCAATGGAGCCAAGGTCATGACGCGCTTTTCCTCGGGCATCACATTGTCTGCTTGCATCGGCTTATGCGCATCGCTGTTCGCGAGCGCTGCCGATTCACCAACGTCGAAAGTTTTCTCGTCCCCTGCCGAGGCCGCCAAGGGCGCCTTCGAGGGAGCAACCGTGCTTTGGGGCGGGCGGATTTTCGAGCGTGAAACCGTCGACGGACATAATTGCGTCGGAGTGGTCGCCTTTCCACTGAGTCGCAAGGATGCACGCCCCGACACCCGCGCCAAGCCGGGGCAGGTTTTCTACGCGTGCTCGGCGGCCGCGCTTGACGCCAATGACTACGCGGCAGGGCGCCAGGTTGCCGTCGCAGGAAAAGTAGGGCCGGTTCGCGAGCGCATCGTCGGCGGCACGTGCATGCACTTGCCAGGCAACGCGAACCTCAGTTACCGCGGGACGACGCTCGATCAGGTCGCCGACGGCTGCCGCGCGCGCATGCCGGTCGTCTTCATCGCCGATGGCCACACCTGGGCCGACCCGCCGGACTCGCACCCACCGGAATTCATGTGACCTGACTCTTGCGCAATGCGCGTTGCCGAACTATCGCTGAAAGGTGGGTGATCAACCCGGCGGCCACTGCATCGCGCGACCCGCAAGCAGGTGAAGATGCAGATGGAACACCGTCTGCCCGCCATCCTGGTTGCAGTTGATGACACAGCGGTAGCCCTTCTCGGCCAAGCCTTCTGATTTCGCGTAGCGCGTTGCAGCGAGCACGAGTTTGCCAACGCCAAGTGCATCCGCATCGGTGAGGTCGTTGAGCGTTGCAATGGGCGTTTTTGGAATGAACAGGACGTGGACCGGCGCCTGCGGATGAATGTCGCGAAACGCGAGTACGTCATCGTCCTCGTAGACGATATCGGCGGGAATTTCGCGGCGGATGATTTTCGCAAACAAGGTGTCGGCCATCGTGCTCTCCGTTTTTTTTCAGCCGAGCGCCTGGCGCCCACCGAATGCGTGCGCCAGCGTACCGCGGTCAATGAATTCGAGTTCGCCACCCAGCGGAACGCCGTGCGCGAGCCGGCTCGCGCGTACCCCCGCCGCACGCGCAATCTGCGCGAGTACATGCGCGGTCGCTTCGCCTTCGACCGTCGGGTTCGTCGCAACGATCAACTCCTGCACCTCGCCTTCGGCGAGACGCTGCGCGAGCAGATCGAGTCCGAGCTCCTTCGGCCCCAGTCCGTCCAGCGGCGACAAGCGTCCGAGCAGGATGAAATAGTGGCCGCGAAATCCTGTCGCCGTCTCAATCGCTAGCTGGTCGATTGGCGTCTCGACAATGCACAGCAGGCTATGGTCGCGCGACGCGCTTGCGCACAAGACGCACACCGCTTCCTCGCTGAACGTGCGGCAGCGCGTGCAATTCCCGATGTGCTCGACCGCCACGGCGAGCCGTTCGGCCAACCGCTTGCCGCCAACGCGATCGCGCTCCAGCACATGGAAGGCCATGCGCTGAGCCGTCTTCGCGCCGACGCCCGGCAGGCAGCGCAGCGCGTCGATCAATTCGGCAAGCAGGGGCGATCCGGCGCTCACGTCAGAAGGGAAGTTTCAGGCCCGCAGGAAGATTCATGCCTGCCGTCACGCCACCCAGCTTTTCCTGGCTGATCGCGGCAATCCTGTTGACCGCATCGTTGATCGCCGCAGCGACAAGATCCTCGGCCATTTCAGGATCGTCGGCAAACAGCTTGCGATCAATGGTCACGCGACGCACCTCGTGCCGCCCGCTCATGAGCACGCTGACGAGACCGCCGCCGGACTGGCCGGTGACTTCCATCTGTGCAATCTGCTCTTGCGCGCGCTTCATGTCTTCCTGCATGCGCTGCGCCTGCTGCATCAAACCGGCGAGTGGACCCTTCATGCTCGTGACTCCGTCAATTTTCTGTTCTGGATGGAACTGCGGCTCTGGCGCAAAAAAGATGTACCCGCGCGTCTCGCGCAGACGGTCTCGATAAGCTAAAGACGCCGCGGCAATGATGCGTAGTCATAGCTGCGGCACGCCGACCGTTTTTGCAAGTCACTCAACTCCGCGCACGCTCTCGGGAATCACGCGCGCACCGAATGTATCGACGAGCGCCTGCACGAACGGATCGCCATGCACCGCATCCGCGGCCGCGGAACGCCGCTCGCCGTCGACGCGCACACGCTGCTCCGCCGGGCTCTCGACACCACCCGTGTCGCGTTCGAATTTCACTTTTACTTCGCGTCCGAGCGCCACGCCGAGACGTTGCTCCAATTGCGCCTGCATCGGCCCGACGACGAGGAGTTCGTGCGCCGGCTTCAATGCAAGGCGTACGACGCGCTCCTCGATCGCGATCAGACTCGCATGGCGTGCGATGTCGCCAATGGGACCACGCAGTTCGGCGCGCTCGATCAGTTGTGCCCAATCCCGGGTGCCATGCATGGCACCGCTGTCAGGAGGCCCGGCGGGACTCGCGATTCGCGGGAGCGCCGATGCTGGTGGAGTCGCCGGTTGCGCAGCCGCGCTCGGCGGCCGGGCAGATTCGTGTTGCACGCGCTGCGTTGGCGCGACGGCGCGAGGCGTAGTCGACGGATTCAAAGCGGCTGTCGCTCGGGGTGCCGGAGCGCCGATTGTGCCTGCCGGAGCGAACGCGAGCATGCGCAACAAGGCCATCTCGAAACCCACACGGGGTGTCGGCGCCAACGGCAGATCGCGTCGCCCGGTCACGACCATCTGGTACCACAGTTGCACGTCTTCGGCAGACAGGCGTCCGCTCAGACCGAGCAGTTCGGCATCGCCCTCGCCTGCTGCATCGGGAACGAGCTGCAGCAGTTGCACGCGATGCAGCAGTCCGGCGAGCTCGTCGAGCACCTGCGCGAAATCCGGCGCGAAGCTTGCGATGCGTTCGATTTCGTCGAGCAAGGGGGTGCCATCGCCGTTCGCGAGAATGCCGAGTAGAACGCGCACCTTCGCACGCTCGACGGTACCGAGCATCGCATGCACTTCGTTCGCCCGCAGCGAGCCGCCGCCATGCGCGATGGCCTGGTCGAGCAAGGAGAGGCCATCGCGCAGCGATCCATCGGCTGCGCGGGCGAGCACCTCAATACCTTCGTCGTCGTACGCGATCTGTTCGGCACCGAGGATGTATTGCATCTGCCCGGTGATCTGTTCCGGCGTGAGGCGTTTCAGGCTGAACTTGATGCAGCGCGAAAGCACCGTGACCAGCAGTTTTTGCGGGTCCGTCGTCGCAAGCAGGAACTTGACGTGCGGCGGCGGCTCTTCCAGGATCTTCAACAGTGCATTGAAGGCCGGTTTCGACAGCATGTGCACTTCGTCGATCAGATAGACCTTGTAGCGGCCACGCGACGGCGTGTACTGCGCGTTCTCGATCAGGTCTCGCACATTGTCGACACCGGTGTTGCTGGCCGCATCGATTTCGAGCAAATCGACGAATCGTCCGGCATCGATATCAACGCAGGCGCTGCATTCCCCACAAGGGTTCGAGGTCGGCCCTTTTTCGCAGTTCAGGGATTTGGCAAAGATGCGCGCAATCGTGGTCTTGCCGACGCCACGGGTGCCGGTGAACAGGAAGGCATGGTGCAGCCGGCCGCTGTCGAGCGCATGCGTGAGCGCGCGCACGACATGCTCCTGCCCAACCAGTTCGGAAAAGCGGCGCGGACGCCATTTGCGTGCAAGGGCTTGGTACGACATCGGGAATCCGCAGCTCAATGCTCGATTGTAGCAAGCGGGATGGTAGCGGACCGCTCGCTGCGACAGTTCCGTGGGCTCGTGCAGTTCCGGTGCGCCTTCGGCAGCGCGGGCCCTGGAAGGCCTGAACGATCTCGCTTGTGCGCGGGCCACACGGCTAGTATCCTGCGCGACCCGCAATGCGGGCAGCGTCATGCGTGCGGAGAGGTGTCCGAGCGGTTGAAGGAGCACGCCTGGAAAGTGTGTAAACGGGTTATACCGTTTCGAGGGTTCGAATCCCTCTCTCTCCGCCAATTTTTTGACGATCCGCCATCGAGTTTATGGTGGCTCCGTCGGTCCCCTCGCGACGATAGCTTGCGAACTCCGCCAGGTCCGGAAGGAAGCAACGGTAGTGAGTGATTCGGGTGCCGGGGTGTGGCTGGCGGAGCTGCCACCCT
>JBDSXV010000175.1:0-43813 GCA_039926025.1 Dokdonella sp. | reverse complement strand
ACATCGCCGAATTGTTCGTGACTGCCACGGCAGACGTGATTGCGGGCTCGCCAATCCATCGCACGATCGCCTGGTGCGTCGTTGGCCGTCGAATCGACAAGGCCAGGATCGCGATCGAGGATTGGGCAGACATCAGGCCCTCGGACGTCCCCTGGATGAGAGAAGAACTGGAGGTGCTCATGCGCGAGAAATTGGAGTTCGAGCTGGCCAGCTCAGGGCTGATCGCGTCGGCGCAGAAATGCCCGGGTTTTACGCCTGGGCAGGCTGTCCGATGACGTTGCAGCTGGAAACCGAACGTCTGATCCTGCGCCTGCCGCGTATCGAGGATTTCGACCCGTATGCCGAGCTGCATGCAAATGAAGAGGCTGCGCGGCACATCGGCGGCGTCCTGTTGCGCGCGCCGGCGTGGCGCAAGTTCCTGCAGATGCCGGGCGCATGGGCGATGCAGGGCTACGCGATGTTTTCGCTGGTCGAAAAAGCGAGTGGTCGCTGGGTCGGCCAAGCCGGGCCATGGCAGCCGGAGGGCTGGCCTGGCACCGAAGTAGGATGGGCGCTGCATCCTTCGTTCTGGGGCAAGGGCTACGCCCACGAAGCGGCCGTTGCGTCGATTGATTGGGCATTCGAGAACCTCGGGTGGAACGAGGTGATTCATTCGATCGCCCCTGAAAACCGCGCCTCGCAAGCACTCGCGGCGCGGCTCGGTTCGACCAATCGCGGGCCGGGCAAATTGCCGCCGCCGCATGAAGATGTACCGATCGACATCTGGGGCCAGAGCCGCGAGGAATGGCTCGCACGACGTCAGCAGGACCGTTCGAAATGATCACCGTCTACGGCTACTCGCCGTCCGGCAATTGCCACAAGTTGCGCATGCTGCTGGGTCAGCTGGGCCGGGATTACCGCTGGGTCGAGACCGACAGTGCGCACGGTGCGACGCGCACACCGGAGTACCTCGCCAGGAATCCGAACGGCCGCGTGCCGATGATCGAGGCCGATGACGGCCGCATCATGGTCGAGTCGAATGCAATCCTTTGCTGGCTCGCCGAGGGCACCCACTATTTCGGCGGCGACAGCTGGCAGCGCGCGCAGACGCTGTCATGGATGTTCTTCGAGCAGTACAGCCACGAGCCGTATGTCGCCGTCGCGCGATTCATTTGTGGCTGGACGCCGATCGACAGTCCGCGTCGCGCTGATTTGTCCACGCTGCGCGAGCGCGGAAATCAGGCGCTTGCCGTGATGGACAAGCATCTGGTGTCGAATGCGTGGTTCAGCGGCGATCGGTACGGCATCGCCGACATCGCGCTGTTCGCGTACACGCATTGCGCGGGCGATGGCGGATTCAATCTCGCGTCGTATCCGGCGATCTGCAGTTGGCTCGATCGCCTGCGCGCAGAGCCGGGTTTCGTCGCGATGCCGCCGATTGCATCGGAGAATGCGGCGTTGGTTGCGCAGTCGAAATAACTCAAACCGTTTCTCGTTGAACCCCTACCGAAATATATTTTCCAAGAAGCCCGACATGTCTGTTGCCACGCTGATCCCCGCCCGCCACAAGAACGTCAACCGCGCCGAAGTCTGCGACCAGAACTTCATCGAGTTCGTACACGACTGGAGCGGCACGCCACAACGTGCGCCGCGCGCCGACCAGCCCGTGCTCGCAGACAGCCTGTGCACGGCGCAGGATTTTCTCGACCTGTTCGAGTCGCAACTGGTGTCGCGCCATCTCGACCTGATGGCGCGCGTGTTGCGCGTGCAGAACAAGGTGTTCTACACGATTGGTTCGTCGGGGCATGAAGGCAACGCGATGGTCGCGCGCCTCACGCGGCATACCGATCCCGCTTTCCTGCACTATCGCAGCGGCGCGTTCATGGCCGAGCGGTTCCGCAAATTGCCAGGCATGGATCCGATCATGGATTCGGCGCTGTCATTCGCCGCGAGCAAAGACGATCCAGCGTCCGGGGGGCGTCACAAGGTCTGGGGCTCGAAGCCGCTATGGGTATTGCCGCAGACGTCGACGATTGCGTCGCATCTGCCCAAGGCGCTGGGAACCGCGGTCGCGATCGAACAGGCGAAGCGGATCGGTCACGCATTGCCGATTCCTGACGATTCGATTGCAATCTGTTCGTTTGGCGACGCTTCGTCGAATCACGCAACGGCGCAGACCGCATTCAACACGGCGCAATGGACGGCGTACCAGAAACTTCCGGCACCGGTGTTGTTCGTTTGCGAAGACAATGGCATCGGCATCTCGGTGAAGACGCCCGGTGGGTGGATCGAGAATGCTTTCAGGCACCGCAATGGTCTCGACTATTTTCACGCCGACGGTCTCGACCTTGCCGCGGGCTACGAACAGGTTGCGCGTGCGGTCTATCACTGCCGCACGACGCGGCGGCCGACGTTCCTGCACCTGCGCACGACGCGCATCATGGGTCACGCGGGCACCGATTTCGAAATCGAGTGGCGCAGTGTCGAAGAACTGATGACAGTCGAGGCCAGCGACCCGCTGTTGAGATCTGCGACGATCGCGCTGGAGTCGGGCCTGTACACGAAGGAATCGCTGCTCGCCAAATACGAGGACACGCGCAAGAAGTGTTTCGCAGCGGCCAACGAAGCGGATCGCCGGCCGAAACTCGATCGACTCGAGGACGTCATCGCGCCGCTCGCGCCGTACACACCGGCCAAGGTCAACGCGGAAGCGCAGCGTGCGGACTATGCCGGGAAGCGCCTCGCGGTGTTCGGCAGTGAAGAGAAATTGCCGGAGAAACTGCCGCCGCGGCATCTCGCGATCCAGATCAACAATGCCCTGCACGATCTGTTCGCCAAGTATCCGGAAACGCTGCTGTTCGGCGAAGACGTCGCGCAGAAGGGTGGTGTTTATACGGTGACCAAGGGCTTGCACAAGGCATTCAAGAACGCGCGCGTGTTCAACACCTTGCTCGACGAGACGATGATCCTCGGCCTCGCCCAGGGTTTCGCCAACATGGGCATGTTGCCGATCCCGGAAATCCAGTACCTCGCCTATTTCCACAACGCCTGCGACCAGATTCGTGGCGAGGCAGCGTCGCTGCAGTTCTTCTCGAACGACCAATACAGGAATCCGATGGTCGTGCGCATGGCCGGCCTTGGCTACCAGCGCGGTTTCGGTGGCCATTTTCACAATGACAATTCGATCACCGCGTTGCGCGACATTCCGGGTCTTGTCGTCGGTTGTGCAAGCCGCGGCGATGATGCGGCTACGATGCTGCGCACCTTGACGGCATTGGCGAAAGTCGATGGTCGCGTGTCGATTTTTCTCGAACCCATCGCCTTGTACATGACCAAGGATCTCTATGAAGCCGGCGACGGCCAGTGGCTCACCTCGTATCCGCCACCGGATCAATCGATGCCGCTGGGCGAAGGCCGCGTCTACAACGCCGATGCCAGCGACGTCGTGATCTTCAGCTATGGCAACGGCGTGCCGATGAGCCTGCGTGCCGCGCGCGAGATCGAGACCAGGCTTGGCTGGCATTGCCGAGTTGTCGATCTGCGCTGGCTGGTGCCGTTGAACGAAACATTTATCGCCGAACAAGCCAGCAACGCCAAGCGCGTCATCGTCGTAGACGAAGGGCGCCACAGCGCGGGCATCGGTGAAGGCGTGATCACCGCGATCGTCGAGGCGGGGCAGGGCGCCACGCCGATCCAACGGGTCGTCGGCGTGGACACCTATACGCCGCTCGCAGGCGCGGCATTCCTGGTGCTGCCGGGCGAAGCGGACATCGTCGCGGCCGCCGAGGCGCTGCGCTGAATGGCAACCGTACCGCCTGTGACGCAGGAAACGCCATCGCATGGCGCACGTGCGGGCGGCGCGGAGTCGCGCGTTGATATTCCTGCGTCTCCCCGCTGGGTCGCGCGCACATTCGTCATCGCGGCACTCGCATATGTCGCGTTTGCGATCATCGCGACGATAGTCGTCTCGCCGCGCGTGCCTTTCGCCGATGCGTGGCGACACTACGAGCACCTGCTGACAGTGCCGTTCCCGGGCAGCGTATTGGCTGCCGACAACGGTCACCCGGAGGTCTTCGCCAATCTGGTGCGCTATGCCAGCCTGCATTGGTTGAGGGGCAGCGAAGGAATGCAGATCGCGATCGGTCTGCTGCTCGCGCTCGCGACGCTCGGCACATTGCTGCAGATCGTCTGGAGGACGCGCCAAGTCTCGCTCGCCGGGCGTGCCGCCGCCGCGTTCGTGCTGACGCTCGGCGTGTGCTGGCTCGGCAACGCTCGTGGCTTGCTGCACGACTACGAAAGCCTGCAAATCTACAGCGTGCTGTTGTGCCTTGCTGCGGCGCTCTCGCTGTTGCTGCGGGCAGGCAAACCAGCGCCCGCCTCCTTGCTGCGCGTCGCTGCCGCGACCGCCGTCTGTTTCATCGCTTCATTCAATTTCGGCAGCGGAATCGCGAGCTTCGGTGCCTTGCTGGTACTCCTGTTCGTCCAGCGTGCACCGCGCTCGCGTTTCTACGTCGTTGTGGTCGGACTGGTTCTCGCCGCCGTTTGCTATCGTCTGCTTGATGGAAGCGATGGTCGGCTGATGCTGCGGGCATGGACGCAGGCGGATATTGCCCTGCGTTGGCTTGCAGCCCCGTTGATCTACCTGTTCTGGCCCTTCGTCGACCCGGGCGTGGCAGCAACGTTGCCGTATCCGCTGTTTCATGCGGGTTCCATTGCCCGCGTCTGGACCGCCGTGTTCGGCAATGTGTACCTCAACGTGATTCTGCAAGCAGCGGCAGGGGCGGCGTTGACGACCACGATCGTGTTCGCGACGCTGCAGGCACGCAGGCGGCACGAATCGACCAACGACATCGTGCGCCTGGGACTTGCGCTCGCCTGGTTCGCGCTCGGCGTCGCGGTGCTGGTCGCCCTGGTGCGAACCAGCTACTTCATCGCGCTGCCGAGTCAGGTCTATGCGCCGCAATACCTGCCATGGTCGAGCCTTGCCTGGGCGGGCCTCCTGTTGGCCCTGGTCGCGCAGAGTCCCTCGCGTGCGCGACTTGTCGTGGTGGCCGCCGTGGGTTTGTTCTCGCTTGCGGCGGAATTGGCAATGACCCAGGTCATGCGCGACAAGCGCAACGACGCGGAAGAGACGGCGCTTGCTGCTGTTGTTGGCGTGTGGCCGGAAGCGGATGGCCGCAGTGAAAACGATCCGCGCGAGACGCGCGCGGCGGCGCACGCTTTGCAACACGCGCAGGTCGGACCATTCGCCTGGCCGGAGGCGGCCTTGATTGGGCAATCGGTGCCGACGGAAGCCACGGAACGTGCCGTGAGCTGGCTCGACATAAGGCGGGCGACCGCCGATATCACCAGTGAAGCGATCCGCCTGAAGGGGGCCGTCAAGGACGCCTCGTGCTCGCGTTTGCTGGTCGTCGCGGAAGGCAGGGTCATCGGCCTATTGCGCCACGAGCAGCAGGACCTGTGGAGCGGAGCTGCCATCAATGCGCCGTTGAGAACGCCGTTGCTGGTGTTCGACTCCTGCAACGTGCGCTGATCGCGTTTCCATCGGGGCAAACGGTCGTTACTCCGACATCGGATTGTTCGTTCAACCTGATCGCAAGCCATGGCACCGAGCTTTTTGAGCAGAAACCGCAGACAGGCAGCTGCGGCTTGTGCCTCGGCGCCTGTTATCGGCCGGGCGCTCCGCTGACTCCGTCGCCGTCAGCGCTGTGGTCAATGGATGCGGTCGCGGAGCCGCCGTGTCAGATTGGGCGACCGATCGCACGGTACGGGCGTGCAGCGATGTGTCGGCCTGCGTCACCGTTGCGTCGAGTGCCAACAGCAAAACGATCGCCGCTGATGAACTTCTGAACGTGAAGCCCTCCGCCGGGACGTTGTCGTGGAGCCGCTGCGCAGCACTCGCTGTGCCGGCTTGGCACCTGAGAGCACACGTATACCAAGCCGCTGCTGGCAGTGGCCCCGCTGCCGGGCCAAGCCGCGCGCCTGTCGAGGTGCGCCGGATTCGCTATCATCGCCTTGATGACCGAGCGCTGCGCCCTCACGATCCTGTTCGCCGATGTCTCCGGCAGCACGCGGCTGTTCGAGACGCGGGGAGACGAAGTCGCCCGTCGATTGATCGGCAACATCCTGACGGCGTTGGCAGAGGTTGCCGCGCGCCATGGTGGCCGCGTCGTCAAGACGATCGGCGACGAAATCATGTGCACGTTCCCGGGTCCCCTGCATGGCCTGCTGGCGGCCACCGACATGCAGCGCCGGATCAAGAACGACCCTGACTTTGCGCGTGACAATCTTGCCATCCGCATCGGCCTGCATCATGGCGAGGCACTGCTGGAGAATGGTGACGTGTTCGGCGATGCCGTGAACACCGCCGCACGCATGGCGGACAAGAGTCTCGCGCGGCGCGACCAGATCGTCACGACGGCGAGTACGGTGCGCGGCATCACCAACACCACCGGTTTGCGCGTGCGTTCGCTCGGGCAGGCGCGCGTGCTCGGCAAGCAGGCGCCGATCGAGATCGTCGACGTGATCTGGCAGGAAGACCTGGCCAACGTCACCACCGTGCAGCGCGTGATGACGGTCGCCGATGCCGCCGTGCAGGTCCCTCAACTGCGCCTGCGCTACAAGAGTCTGGTGTTCGAGGTCGATGAGGGCAATTCGTTTTCGATCGGGCGTGATCCGACCAGCAGCCTTGTCGTCGAGACCGAATGGGTTTCGCGCAATCACGCGCTGATCGAATGGAAGCGCGGCTACTTCATGTTGGCCGATCGTTCGACCAATGGAACCTGGCTGAAGATAGGTGACGACGACGACCTGCTGGTGCATCGCGATGAAGTGCATCTGCGCCGCAGCGGCACGATCAACCTTGGCCAGGCGCATCGGATCGACGATGCGGACCTGATCTACTTCCAGTGCGGCGACCCATAGGCACGGGTCTTTTCCGCGTGCGTACTGCTGAGTTCGCCTGCCTGAACTTGGGTGTTTCCACTCTTGCGGGCAACGGATGCAACAGCGCTGAATAGCAGGGTACGGCGGCGCGGGCTGCCTGATCTGGAGAAATTCAATGCGCGTGTATTGCCTTAAAACATTCGCAGCGTATCCGCTGCTGTTCGGCGCGACATTCGCCTGGGCGGCACCGCACACGGTGGCTGTCGGAGGGTCGAGTGGAGATTATTACAACACTCCCAATCTGATGTTCAGCCCGAGGACCTTGACCATCGCGGCCGGGGATACCGTCACCTTCACCAATATCGGTGGCCACCACAATGTGCACGCCGATGACGAATCGTTCCGCTGTGCAGCCGGCTGCGATGGCGCTGGCGGCAACGGCAATCCAGTGGACGATGCCTGGAGTTCTACGGTCACCTTCAGCCATCCCGGCACGTTTACCTATCATTGCGACGTTCACGGCAGCATGGGCATGACCGGCACGATCACGGTGCAGGGGGCGGCGACGGGTGGCAATGTTCCGATCACGAACGGATTCACCGGCTCGTGGGTCAATCCGGCGGGGCAGCTGGGTCTGGGCGTCGAAGTTCTCGCTGGCGGCAATATGGTGGTCGAGGGCTACACTTATAGCGCCGCCGGCGGTCAGTTGTGGATCGGCGGAGTGGGTGCGATTGTCGGCGGCGATCACGCCCCGATCACGGTGACCACGATCAATGGGGCGGGTGCACGATTCCCGCCGAACTTCAATGCGGCCCAAACCCAGAACACACCTTGGGGCACGCTGACGTTGACCTTCACCGACTGCAATACGGGTACGGCGGCCTGGGCGTCCACGGTCGCCGGCTATGGCAGCGGGTCGATGCCGATCATACGGCTGACCCAGCCGGCTGGCCTCGCCTGTCCGTGACATGAACCTGCGATGGGCGCAGTCGTCGGGTCATCCGAGGGCTGCGCGTTGCGACGACAAGATCTCGCTGCGGTTTCAACCGCCTTCAAATCCATTCGCAAAGATCTTGTCGAAATTCCCCGGCGGCAGATCGGTTCCCTGGAATATGCCGAGTGGCGTGTAGCCGGCGTAGTTCGGGAACGCGTAATAGATGTTCGGGTTGCCCATGCGCCGGATCAGTGCCTCGGAAATGATCTGGCGATAGTCGGTCGTCACCGCAACGTCATTGCCTTCGTAGAGTTGATCGCTCGCGAGGCCGGGATAGTTGCCGTAGACCTTGCCCCCATTCACCGCTCCACCGAGCACGCACATGGTATTTCCGTAGCCATGATCGGTGCCGCCGTCGGAATTCTCCAGCACACGCCGCCCGAACTCGCTGACCACGATGACGCTGACCTTCTGCATGAGATTGCCGGCCGAGTCCGTCGACAGGTCGGTGTAGAACGCGCTCAGCCCATCGGACAAACTCTGCGCATGATTGCCGAACCAGTCGTAGCTTTGCGTCGGATTTCCCTGGCCGACATGCGTATCCCAATTGCCAAGATCAATCGTCACCGCCCGCAGACCGAGATTGAGCTTGATCATTTGCGCGACGTTGCGCAGCTGCGAGCCGAAACCGCCGTTGTAGGCAATGTTGTAGTTGGCGCCACCCGATGGTGTGTAGCCATTCGGATGATTGGTTGCGTCATAGGGGTTGAAGTCGATCGGACGCAGCAGGCCGAGCGAACCGAGCGTGTCCATGCCGGCGCGTTCCAGCATCGTTGCGCCACCGTTCCATAGCGAGTTCATTCGATTCACCCCGCCAACCAGTCCGTGGCCGGAGTCGTCGTTCTGCCACGACCAGTGAAACGTGTCGAGCCGGAAATCCGAACCGCTGTTCATGGTGATCGCGTCGCTACTTCCGAGCAGGCTGCTCGCCGTGATGCTGCCCATTGACGTTGCCGGGAGCGGCACATTCGCGGGCAGCCCGCCACTGGCAAGGTGACGCGTGAGCCAGCCAATGCCGTTGCCGGTTCCGCCGCCGAGGCCAAATTCGAAATTCGATTGCGCTTCGAAGTGACTGCGGATGACCGGATTGGGTTGCAACTGTCCGGCAGCGACGACGAACGCCGCGTGACCTGCCTGATACAACGAGTGCAAGCCGGTCGCACGCGGATGCAGCGCGAACGTCGTGTTGTTCAAGGCCAGTGCTGCGCCGGTGCCGCTGATCGGAATGCGTGTGTTCGTTCGGCTGATTTCGTAGTCGGCGCGATACGGACTACTCGCGCCGGGTGGCAGCAAACTGAGTCCATCCATCGCACCACGAAGGAAAACAATGACCAGGGTGTCATTGGTCGCCGTTGCAGGAATCAGCGCTGGCGGGGAGAAATACGCATAAGCATTGCTGCCAGTGCCGGCAGCCACGGCGCTGACGCAGCAGCCCTTGAGAAAATCGCGTCGATCGAGTTGGGTCATGGCGACGAGTCCTTGGCTCAGCGACGCAGGAATTCAGGCGAGCACAGCAGTAGCCCGATCGCCACGCGCAGGCGCGCAATCGTGTAGTGCTTGGAAAGGGTATTGGCCGGATTCAAATGCCATACGCCGGTATATTGCGGCTGGCTACTGGTGATCGTATCGGTGACGAGATCGAGTGCGTCCGTCGCTGCCGCCTCCTGGCGGAAGAAATCCAGCGCAACGCCGTAGCTCGGCTGTGGGCGATAGCCGAGGACGCGATCGCACCAATAGCCGATGATATTCGCGGCGGTGCGGTTTGCCGCATTCGGGAACGCGGCAAGCGTCTGTCCCTGCACATCGATCAAGAAGGGATACGTGTTCGTGTAACTTTCGGTCTGATGCATTTCGAGCAGCCGCGGCAGCATCTTCAGCGTCATGCCGAGCGCGCCCGTGCTCGACCATGCAATCTGATTGTCCGGGTAACCATTCGGCGCAGGCCAATAGAACAGGCGCTGGCCGGCGCCTTGCAGCCTGCCAAGGAATTCCTCGGTCGGTGTATAGGTGTTGGTATTGTCGGGTACCGGTGTGAAGTCTGCGCCGGTGGCGCGCAACGCGCTGACCGCAGACAGCGCGGGGCGTTTCATCTTGGTGCCCCAGGTCGTCTTGAATTCGTTCGATTGCAGGATCAACGCGACGACCTGCGCGATCTGATCGCTTGCCTGCCACTGCGCCTGGAATGTCGTGGCAACGCTCTGTACCAGCGTTGACGAGGCGCTGTCGCCGACCAGGCGACGACACAGTTTTCCCGCAACGAAGTGGGCGGTTCCCGGATGTTGCGCCAGCATGTTGAAAAGGGTGATGCCATCGCTTTGCGCACCGCCGGCCGAAAAGTTCCGATGCAGGACGCGCTTGACGCCGGCATCGTGCAATGAATTCACGTATTCAAACGTGCCTGGATTCGCATCGAGGCGCGTTTCATAGGTACTCTGTGAAATCGTCCAGCCAGTCAGGACGCGCGCCGCTTCGTAGACATCGTCGTCAACGTATCGCAGGCGTTCGGGCTTGCCGTCCCATGCAACAAAGGTCGTCAGGGATGGATCATTGTCTGGATCGTCGATGATGCCGGCGTAGTTTTCAGCTCCGAGCGTGTGCAGCTCATGCAGCTCGCGCGAATAGTTTTCGTTCGGATGTCCGGAATAGCTCGTATACAGGTCGAGCATGTACATCATTGACGCGGATTCGCCCACCGCCTGCAGCATCGTGCGGAAGTTGCCGAACACGTTGGGCCTGACTGCATCGCGATCAAACGCCGGAAACATCGGGCCGCCGTCGTAGTCCCAGCCGAAGACGCTGAAATGGTCGTGCCAGAAATCGGTCAGCACTTCGTAAAGCTGCCGCTGGCTGTAGGTCTGGCGAATCAGCGTTGCGCATTCGGTTTCCGCAATGGGCAACATGCGGTTGAAATTGTTCACGGTATCGGCGTGGTGATCGCTCCAGAGCTGGCCGGCCGTCTTGTTGAGCGTGACGAACGCGGCACTTGCGATACGCTGGTCGCAGGCGGCGTCCGAGATGGATGCCGGATTCAATTGACGCGTCACCCACGCCTGCCAGCGCGCATCGTCATTGGCGCCGAGTGCGTTGAACGCGATCAAGTCCTGCGTGGTGTAACCGAACGTGCCGCGCGTGAGCCAGCGCACCGCCGCGGGAGGAAAGGTCAACGCATCGGGACTGACGGGAACGTCGGCATCGCGCAGGCCGTCCCGGCCGGGGCGGCGCATCGCCAGCGCAGGATCGGTGAGCGGTGCGCCGGCGCTCGCCATCAGCGCAGTGAACAGGCGTCGGCGAGAAGAAACGAAGGCCGCGTTTGCGGTTGCTGCAGGCATGGGTTTCACTCCGTACGTTCGACGCTGCTCGTTGGCAGCCCTCGATGGAATCGCGAGGTTTGCGGCCAACACAGTGCAATACTCCGATTATTCACGCTTTGCGAGTGGGCATTGTGACCGCGCGCGCGAATCGTTCGTACCGACGCCGTCAAATGATCAAGGGTTCCGGCTCGATTTCGACCCCGAAACGGGCCCGCACGCCCGCACGGATGCGCTCGGCGAGTGCCCACAACTGCCCGCCGGTCGCATTGCCGTGATTGACGAGGACCAGCGCGTGCTGATCGGAGACAGCGGCATCGCCGTCGCGCTGGCCTTTGAATCCGCAGGTCTCGATCAACCAGGCGGCCGAGAGTTTCGAACGCCCATCACCGGCGGGCCACGCCGGCAGGCCCGGGTGTGCGTGTTGCAACGCATGGGCAGTTGCGTGATCGACCAGCGGATTCTTGAAGAAGCTGCCCGCATTGCCGATGAGGGCGGGGTTGGGCAACTTGCGCGTGCGGATGCGTGCAACCGCTTCGGCAACGCTGAGCGCGCTCGGTTCGCTGACGCCGAGCGTCGCAAGTTCCTCACGCACGCCGGCGTAGTCGATGCGCAAGGGGTGTCGACGCGGAAGCTCGAACTCGACCGCGGTCACGACGTAGCGCTCACGTTCACGCTTGAACACTGAATCGCGATAGCCGAACGCACACTCGGCGTTGGTCAAGCGAACGAACTGCGCTCGCGTGCGATCCCAGGCCTCCACCGCCGCGATGAATTCGCGCACTTCGACACCGTACGCGCCAATGTTCTGGATTGGCGCCGCGCCGACGGTGCCAGGTATCAGCACGAGGTTCTCGAGGCCGCCGAATCCATGCCCAAGCGACCAATGCACGAGGTCGTTCCAGCTTTCGCCGGCCTCGACGCGAAGTCGACCTCGCTCGCTGTTCTCATCGAGGATCGTGATGCCGCGCGCAGTGACCGACAGCACGACACCAGGCCAGTCGCGGGTGAACAGGATGTTGCTGCCTTCGCCGAGCACCAGCACGGGTTGCGTCTTGAGCATGGCGTAGCCGAACAATTCCTGCAGGGCCGTGGCTTTGCGCACGTCGATCAACAGATGGGTGCGCGCAGGCACGCGCAGGGTGTTGCGGCCTTGCAGCGAGGCATTCTCGATGATCGTGTGGCCATCGCCTTCGGCAGTGGCGGCGCGGACCTTGTAGTCGCTCACGAAGCTGTGGCGCCACGCTGGCGGATCGCCTCGACACAGTCACCGATCAAGGCGGGGCCGCGATAGATCATGCCCGTGTAGAACTGCACCAAGGACGCGCCAGCGTCGAATTTCGCCGCAGCGTCACCACCGGAAACGATGCCACCGACCCCGATCAAGGGGATCTGACGGCCAAGCCGTTGCGACATGCGCCGCAGCACAGCGGTGGATTTCTCGAACACGGGTTTTCCCGACAAGCCTCCGGCTTCGGCCGCATGGCGATGTCCGGCAACCACTGCGCGGTCGATCGTGGTATTGGTGCAGATCACGCCGTCGATTTTTGCCGCGCGCAGCACGTCGGCAATGCTATCCAGTTCCGCTACGGCCAGATCCGGTGCGATCTTGAGCAGCATCGGCTTGCGCTTGCCATGCAGCGAACCGAGGCGTTCCTGCGCTTCGCGCAGCGCGCCGATGAAACGTTTCAGCGTTTCCTCTTCCTGCAGGTCGCGCAGACCCTGCGTGTTCGGTGAGGAAATGTTGACCGTGATGTAGCTGGCGCGCGCATAGACGCGTTCGAGGCAGAAAAGATAATCGTCGATCGCGCGCTCGTTCGGTGTGTCCTTGTTCTTGCCGATATTGATGCCGAGCACGCCGGAGAATCGCGCGCGCTCTGCATTGCGCACCAGTGCATCGACGCCGCCGTTGTTGAAGCCGAGACGATTGATCACGGCCTCGTGTTCGGGCAGGCGGAACATGCGCGGCTTCGGATTACCTGATTGCGCACGTGGTGTAGTCGTGCCAACTTCGATGAAGCCGAAGCCAAGGCTGGCAAGCGCATCGATGTGCGCGCCGTTCTTGTCCAGCCCGGCGGCGAGCCCGACGGGATTCTCGAAACGCAGGCCGAACACGTCGACTGGCAAGGGTTTCGCTCTGGCGGCCAGGAGCGGATTGAGACCGGTCCGATACGCTGCCTCGATCGAGGTCAGGCCAAGATCGTGAGCGCGCTCTGCGTCAAGGCAGAACAGAAACGAGCGGGCGAGGGCGTACAAACGCGGGGCGTCTAGTGAACGTGGGCTGCGATGAACGCGAGGCCGCCGAAGAACACAAGGAAGGCGAACACGGCGAGGATGCAAAGGAGCAGGTGCACCCAGCCCAGGATCAATCCGGCGATCGCCATACCGTCGCCCTCGATCATGCCGGGAGGCGCGCTGCGGATTTCGCTGCGCGCCGAATGACCGCAGATGATCGCGACGAGCGCGCCGATGAAGGGCAAGCCTATCCAGCACACGACGCCGAAAACGAGGCTGATGATGGCGAGCGTGCTGGTGCGGGCTACTGAAACGTTCATGGGTGTTGGCGTCGTTCGGCGGCAAGAGGGCCGCGCAGTCGCGCAAGGGTAGTCAGATGTGCGCGGTCGAGCAATGCGCTGCGTGGATCGGGACGTGTCAGGCCAATCCAACCACGTTCGATTTTCGATGCTTCAGGCGCTGGCTCTCGTCGTCAGGAGCTCGATTGCCGTTTCACCAGGCTCGAACGGGCGTGATACAAATGGGCCAGATGTGCTCCACAGGGGGAGGGTTTCATGAATCGTTCCAGAATCTCGCTGGTTGCGGGTGCTCTGCTCGTATCGCTGACAGCGGCGGCGTTGCTTCGGCCGGGCGAAGCCGGATACCAGCCGGCACCTACCGAATCGGAGCCTGGCGAGAGCGGTCCGCAATTCCGCAGCCAGCGCAAGGCCTGGATTGAGAGCTTGCATCGCCATGCGCCGGATCTCGATTGGCGCGCGCAAGATGCCGTGTGGCGTGGCGAACGTCTGCTTCGAACACAGCACGATCGCGACGAGAAAATCGCGACTGGCGCGAGCCCGGACCGCTTGCTTGATGTGGCGACAGCTGCGATCAGCGGTACATGGCGAGAGCGCGGCAGCTCCAACCAGGCCGGCCGCGTGACGAACGCGATCTTCGACGCCGCACACAATCGACTGGTCACCCTCTCGCAAGGGGGTAATTTGTGGGCGGCCGATCGCGCCAGTCTGCAATGGAGCAGCCTGAACGACTCGGCGAGCTTCGTGTCCTCCGGTTTTCTGGAGAGGTCGACGACGGGCACCAGCGAGCGTCTGCTCGTGGCCGGTGATTCGCCCGCCGGGCTCTACTATTCCGACAATGGCGGAGCCAGCTTCAGCGCATCCACGGGCCTTTCACTAGCCAATCCCTGGTACACAGCGGGACTCGCCATACGTGATGTCTCAGGTTCCGATGTCTATCTGATGCGGGTTCACTATGATTTCGGCACGTCGCGCTGGCGTCCGAATCTGTTTGCATCAGTGAATCGCGGAACGAGTTTCACATCACTTGGTTTTGTCGGGGAAACGGATCGCGTCGCGCTGTTCTCGCCGCGTTACGGCTCGACCGAAACGTATTTGTTGGCGGATGCCACCTTGAGCAGCATCGTCCCCGGCACGCAGGCTCTTCAGACGATCAGCACCGTACCTTTCTCGCCGCCTGTTGCTGGTGGCGACCGGATCGCGTTGAGCGGCGGAGTCAGCGGAGGCCAGATCTTTCTATATGCCTTCCGTTCGCGTGGTGACCAGACCGATGTCCTGCGCTCGCTCGATGGAGGAATGTCGTGGCAGGCCCGCGGGACTGTGCCACAGGGACTGTTTCGCTCCAGCTCGGTGGCGACGTCGACTCGAGATCCCGCGCAGGTGTTCCTCGGCGGCGTCAATGTTTACCGCTCGTCGGATGGCGCGACGAGCTGGACATTGGTCAGTGGCTGGGGCGACTACTACGGCGATCCAGCCAACAAGCTGCATGCCGACATCCCGAATATCGAGGTATGGCTTGACGCTTCCAATCAAGAACGCGTCCTGATCTGCACCGATGGCGGCTTGTACGAGTCGACCGACTATCTTGCATCCGTAAAAAACCTGTCTCTGAATGGCCTTTACGTCTCGCAGTACTATTCGACCTATACCGGCACCAGCGGACAGATTTTCGCGGGCGCGCAGGATCAGGGATATCAAAAGTCGCTGGCGCCGGGCAGCGGCGTGCCGTCCTTCGCGCAAACGATCAGTGGTGACTACGGGCACCTCGATTCGAGCAATGGCGGCGCCGCGTTGTGGCTGGTCTATCCCGGCTTCGTGATGCTCGACGCGAATACCACGGCTGCCGGCCAGTCCAATCTGAAGTTCTGGAACTTTGGAGACAACAATCTCCAGGGCGCCTTGTGGCTGCCGCCCGTCGCGGCAGACCCCAGCAGCGCGACCAAGGCCATGCTGGCCGGCGGCAGCATCGGTGGCGGCAGTCATCACATCGTCCGGCTTGACCTGAGCGGATCGACGATCTCCGCAACCGAGGACACCTTCGATTTCACCTCCGCCGTGACAGCGCTGGCCTATTCGGGCAATGGAGGAGAGCGTTACGCGGTAAATTCCGATCGCAAGTTCTTCCGCGACACGGGAAGTGGATGGAGCAATACCGCGTCCAGTCTTCCCGGAAACCACTACTTCTACGGTAATACCATCATTTCCGATCCGGTGCGGGCGAACACACTCTATGTGGCTGGCGCCGGCTATTCGAATCCGGCCGTGTTCGTCTCGACCAACGACAGCACCAGCTTCACGGCGATGTCGAACGGTCTGCCAAGTACGTTGGTCTATCAGTTGGCCATTTCCCCCGATGGAGCGCACCTGTTCGCAGCGACCGAACTGGGGCCGTTTTATTACGATCGCAGTGCGTCCACATGGCAGGACCTCAGCGGATTGAGCGCGCCGGATCAGGTCTATTGGGATGTCGACTGGGTCGATCAGGCCGGCGGCTACGCGCGCTTCGCCACCTACGGCCGTGGCATCTGGGACTTCGTGCCGACCGTGGATTTGATCTTCCGCAACGGCTTCGAGGCACCCTGACAAGCACTTCTGTGCAAGCAGGTTGAACTGCCGCAACCATGCAGGCTGCGGCAGCCACTCAAGTCCGATCAAAACGGGTCCGATCAAAACTCGAACTTGATCCCCTGCGCCAGTGGCAGCGCGTCGGAATAGTTGATCGTGTTGGTCTGGCGGCGCATGTAGACCTTCCATGCGTCGGAGCCTGATTCACGACCGCCGCCGGTTTCCTTTTCGCCGCCGAACGCGCCGCCGATCTCCGCGCCGCTGGTGCCGATGTTGACGTTGGCGATGCCGCAGTCCGAGCCCGCTGCCGACAGGTACTGTTCGGCCGACTTGAGGTTCTGCGTGAAGATCGAGGAAGACAGGCCCTGCGGCACTGCGTTCTGCAGCGCGATCGCGTCGTCGAGCGACTTGAAGGGCATCACGTACAGGATCGGCGCGAAGGTCTCCGTCTGCACGACTTCGTCGGAGTTCTTGAGGCCGGTCACGATCGTCGGCAGCACGAAGTTGCCCTTGCGATCGGTCAGCGCCGCGCCGCCAGTGGCGATCTTGCCGCCGCTCGCTTTCGCTTTCTCGACCGCCGCGACGTACTGGTCGACTGCGGATTTGCTGTTGAGCGGACCCATCAGGGTCGCCGCCTGGGTCGGATCGCCGATCTTGGTTTCGACCTGCTTGTAGGCCTTGACCAGGGTAGCGACGACGTCGTCGTGGATGGATTCATGCACGAATAAACGACGCGTCGAGGTGCAGCGCTGGCCGCAGGTACCCACCGCACCGAACACGATCGCCGGGATGGCGATTTTCATGTCGGCGCTGGCGTCGACGATGATCGCGTTGTTGCCGCCGAGCTCAAGCAGCGAGCGACCCATGCGCTCGGCCACCTTCTCGCCGACTGCGCGGCCGATTTTGGTCGAGCCGGTGAAGCTGATCAGCGGGATGCGGCGATCGTCGACGAAGGTCGACGCGAGATCGGTGCCCGCATCGTTGAACAGGAAGAAGATGTCCGGGAAGCCGGCGGCCTTGAGCGCCTCGTTGCAGATTTTCATCGACGCAATCGCAGACAGCGGCGTCTTCGGCGACGGCTTCCAGATCGTGATGTCACCGCAGATCGCTGCGAGGAACGCATTCCACGCCCACACCGCGACCGGGAAATTGAACGCGCTGATCACGCCGACGAGACCGATCGGGTGCCACTGTTCGTACATGCGATGGCCCGGGCGCTCCGAGTGCATCGTGTAGCCGTACAGCATGCGCGACTGACCCACCGCGAAATCGGCGATGTCGATCATTTCCTGCACTTCGCCGTCGCCTTCCGGCTTGATCTTGCCCATCTCGAGCGCGACCAGCGAACCGAGTGCGTCCTTGTGCTTGCGCAGCGCATCGCCGCACAAGCGGATCGCCTCGCCGCGGCGCGGTGCCGGTGTCGTGCGCCAGACGGCAAACGACGCTTGCGCGTGGCGCACGATCGTCTCGTAGTCGCTGGCGCTGGAGGCATGCACGTCGGCGATGACTTCGTTGGTGCTCGGGTTGACCGCCTGCACGAGGCCGGCGTCGATGGTCTTCGACCACTCGCCATTGCCGAGGTAGGTGCCGGAATTGGTCTGGCCGAGGCCGAGGGCCTTCAGGATCTGGGCGGACATGAAAACTCCAAGGTTCAATGAGTTGCCGCCGGAAGTGGATTCCCGGTCCGGCTAAACCGTCGATTATAGCAGGGCCAGGCGACCGACCCTGGTGCAACGCGCTCAACCGAACTGGAACGCCGAAACGGCCTTGCCGAAGATGCGGTCGTTGTAGGTGCGCCGACCGCGATCCGCACCTGCGGCGCCAGCGACGACCATCAGCGGCAACAGGTGTTCGGCGCGTGGATGGCAGGCCAGCGCGGCCGGCATCTGTTTCCACGCCAGCAGATGCGCATCGCGCTCAGCCGGATCGGTGTTCTCGACCGCCTGCGTCAACGCTGCATCAAATTGCTCCGCCGCCTGCACGGTTTGTTCGTTGGCGGCGAAGAACTCGCGCAGGTTGTGGTAGCTCATGCCACTCCCGACGATGAGGACGCCTTCATCGCGCAGCGGAGCAAGCGCGCGCCCCATCGCAAGGTGTGCGGCGGGATCTAGCCCCGCCTTGAGCGAAAGCTGCACGACCGGGGTGTCGGCGTCCGGATACATCAGCAGGAAAGGTACGAACACCCCGTGGTCGTAGCCTCGCGCCGCGTCTTCGCCCGAGGCGATACCGGCCGCGCCGAGCAACGACCGCACGCGTGCCGCGAGCATGGGCGAGCCAGATGCGGGGTAGGCGAGACGATATGTGTGTTCGGGGAAGCCGTAGTAATCGAACAGCATGGCGGGCGCGGCGCCGCTGTTCACGACCGGGTCCGTAGCCTCCCAGTGGGCGGAAATCACCAGGATCGCCTTCGGGCGTTCGCCCACCGCGGCATCAATGCCGCGCAAGTACGCGGCCATGCTGTCCCACAAATGCGGCGCGTTCGCCGGCGGATCCATGAAGAAGCAGGGGCCACCGCCGTGCGGGATGTAGAGGGCGGGCAGGCGCGGGCTGGCAGAGTTCATGAGCGATGAGTCCGGTGCTGGCGAGGGTCATCACATGGTGTCGCGCGACGTTTCCTGCAAGCGGGTTTCCCCACAATGCCGTCGCAACAATGGGCTGCGCGCCGGCGAGACGCTACAATTGCCGGTCGCAGCGCGCTGTCGCTGGGCGGATGGCACGGCGGGTGCCTTGCGCGAAGCGCTCAGGCACCGTGCTCGTCATGGACGCTGATCGGATGCAGCATCATGGATGATTACATGCAGATTTTTTAAAGTTGGCCCCGTAGCTCAGCTGGATAGAGCGCGCCCCTCCTAAGGGCGAGGTCGCCCGTTCGAATCGGGCCGGGGTCGCCAATCGTTGCGCGACAGATGTTTTGCCGCCTCGCAACGGCTCCCGGACGGAACTGGCGCATGCTCCACGGAAAGAAAATCGCGGTCGTGATGCCCGCGTATCACGCGGAGAAGACACTGGCCGCGTGTCATGCCGCGATCCCGCGCGACATCGTCGATGTGGTGCTGCTCGTCGACGACGCGAGCAACGATGCGACTGTTGCGGTTGCGCAGCGGCTTGGCATCAAGACGCACCGGCATCCGGCCAACCGCGGTTATGGCGGCAACCAGAAAAGCTGTTACGCGCTCGCGCTGGCCGAAGGCGCGGACATTGTCGTGATGCTGCATCCCGACTACCAATACGAGCCGAGACTGATCACCGCGATGGCGGCAATGGTGGCGTCAGATGTCTACGACGTCGTGATCGGGTCGCGCATCCTCGGCAACACCGCGATCGCGGGTGGCATGCCGCGCTACAAGTATTTCTTCAATCGCGCGCTGACGGCGGTGCAAAATCTGATCGCCGGCTCCAAGCTGTCCGAGTTCCACAGCGGCTATCGCGCGTTTTCGCGACGCGTCCTCGAGACCTTGCCGCTCAACGCGAACTCGGATGACTTCGTGTTCGACAACCAGATGCTGATGCAGGCACTTGCGTTCGATTTTCGCCTCGGTGAAATTTCCTGCCCTACCAAGTATTTTGCCGACGCCAGCGAAATCAACTTCCGCCGTTCGGTGATCTACGGCCTTGGTGTGGTGTGGACGACGCTCGTGTACCGCGCGTGGCGGTGGAAGCTGTCGCGCTCGCGCCTGTTTTCCAGTGACGTGGCGCTGCGTTTGCAGCCGATGGTCGCCGAGGCGTCGTCGCCTTGTTGATCGCACGCGACGCGACGCGGGAACGTGGTGCATGGGCGTGGTGGCTGCTCATGCTCGTCGCGCTGGTGGTTGGCGTGTTCCTGCGTTACTGGCAATTGCGTACGCAGATGCTCATCGACGACGAATGGCATTCCGTGCGCATGCTGATGCGCGCAGATGCGCATGGCATCGCATCCCACTTTGGCCTTGCCGACTACTGCATACCGCTGACGCTGTACTACCGCTGGCTCTACCAGCACGCTGCTCTCGACGAATGGTCGATGCATGTGCCGCTGCTGCTCGCCGGCATCGCACTGCTCCTTGTGGCGCCTGCGCTGCTGCGCAAGCAGGTTTCGCTGCCCGTGCGCGCGATCTGGACCGGGTTGCTCGCCATGTCTCCGGCGCTCGTTTACTACAGTCGCACCGCACGACCGTATGCGCTGCTCGCACTGCTCGGTGTAGTGGCGATCGTCGCGTTTCGCAACTGGCACGAACAGCATGGTGAGCGGCGCAACTGGGGTCTCATCTACGTTGTTGTGACGTTCCTGGCTGGCTGGCTGCACCTGTTGTCTCTGGTGTTCACGTTGTGGCCGTTCGCCTACTACGGGGTCCGCGCCTTGCTTGCCTGTCGTCGAGAGAAGACGCGCGCCGGAGCCCGCGACATTCTCGCCGCGATGGTCGCTCTCGGCACCGTCACGCTGATCGTGCTCGCGTTGGTGCTTGCTGCGCCGCTGCACAACGACTGGGCGGCGATGTCGGGCAAGGCGGGTGCGGACAGTGTGTCAGTGGCGAGCCTGTACCGCTCGGTGTTGATGCAGGTAGGCGTTGCAAATGCGGTTCTGAGTCTGGTGGTTGTGGCGTTGTTCGCGCTTGGCGTTCGGCGATTTTGGCAACACGATCGCGAGTTCGTCGAACTGACGCTGGGTGCGGGTCTGGTCGGCACGGCCGTCATCTGTGCCGCTCGGCCAGCGTGGATCCAGCACGCGCAAGTGCTGGTCCGCTATGGCGCGCCGGTACTGCCCTTCCTGTTGCTGTACGTTGCCGCGGGTCTGGCCGCCGTGCTCGAGCGCATGCGTTTTCCTGCCGTTGCTGCTGTCCTTGCAGCGTGCGCGCTCGGCGGTTTGTTCATCGGCGGCCCGATGCCCGGCTATCTGTACACGCCCAACCAGTTCATGGCGCACGAAGTGTTCCAGTTTGACTATGACTCGCGCGACAATCCGTATTCGACCTTGCTCAAGCTCGGTCCGGTTTCCCCGTTCTACCGCGAACTCGCTCGACGGCCGCCTGGGAGCGTGACTCTGATCGAGACGCCGCAGCGCGCGCAGTCCAACTACATGCCTGATCCCTGGTTGCAGCAGATCCATCGACAGAATGTGAAATATGCCCTCGCATCGCCGGTGTGCGGCATCGGCGACTGGGATGAGTTTCCCTACGACGCGAACAACGCAGATTTTCATCGGATGGGGAAACTCGCCGATATCCTCGATGGCGCGACGTACGGTGCCGACTATCTGGTGATGCGCGTGCAGCCGTGGACGCTGCCAGCGGCACCCGATTTTCCATGGCCGGTCGCGTGGCCCGACATGCCGACCTGCGTGGCGAAGGTGACCGCTCGATTGGGTGTACCAACCTACCACGACGACCAGATCGTGGTGTTCGCGCTCACGGGCAAGCGTAAAGGCGCCGCGAACTAGAATGGGACTGTCAATCAGCCCGCGGATGAATGCCGTGCTGAGAGCCTGCCTGATTGCGCGCATTTGTTGGCCTGCGCGGGCGACATGATCTGCTGTGCGATTTGATCAGTCTGCGGACGAAGCGCCAGCGGCCGGTTCAAACGGTACAGTCGGCCTTGCGGCCAACTGCCGCTGCCACGCGTCAAGCTTCGCTTCGATGCTCGGGGATGTTGCGAGCTGCGGTTCGGAGTGTTCTTCCTTGTCCGCGTCTTCCCATTCGGCGACGGATTTCTTCGCCATGTCGAACGCGTCGCGCAGCGATGTCGTCTTGTTCAATGCTTCCACCAGAAAGGCCTTGCCGAAATAGGTGACATCCGAATCGGCGCCACAACCGAACGAGGTGCGATCCGCGCGTGCCGATGTCATCACCATGGTCGAGTCGTCGCGCAGCGCGTCGACGAATCCGCCGGAGTAGCAGGCGTTGATGACGATCACTTTCCAGCGAATACGCGGGCTCGTCTTGAGCGCATCGACGAGGTCGTCGGGTTCGATCTGGTTGAGTGGCAACGGATCGAGATCGACCAGCAATTGATGGTTCTCGGATCCGTGCGAACTCAGATAGAGCAGCAGGACGTCCTCGGCCGGATCCATCTTCCTTGCGATCGCATCGAGTGTGCGATGCAGGTTGGTCCAACTCGCGAGCGGACGTGTGCTGACGGTTGCCGCGTTGTTCTCCAGAACCAGCACATGGCCGGCTGCGTCAAGGCGCCGGCCGAACAACTTTTCCGCATAGTCGGCTTCGTTGCGGAACACATCTTCTCCAGCGTCACCGGCAAACGCGACCACATATAAATCGACCTTTCCCGGCGTTTGTGGCGCGATTTTCGCGAGTGCTGCATCGAGCAAGGCAGGCTGGTCGTACATCACCGCTTCGGCGTCGAAGTTCGGTGTTGGTTCGTTGTCGTCGTCCGCGTCGGTTTGCGACTTGGCATCGTCGTGCGTGTCCGTGTCGGCGCTGTCCATCAACGGCGCAATTTCTTCGGATGTGCTGACTGCACTGAGCAGGGGTGACTCGGGCAACCACCACCAGGCAGCTGCGGAAACGGCATAGGCGAGCAGGGCCGCGCCGACCACGCGCAACAGCTGGCGCGGACTGAGCCAGTGCGCGAAGGCGAGCAGCACCAGGAACCACCACGCGCGCGCGATGACGGCAAGCAGGATTGCGAGCAGGGCATGATCATGCGCGAGCAACGCGCTCGCTGCATGCGCGAGTGGCCAGTGCAGGACGATGGCGATGACGATGGTTGCGGCAAGCAGGATCGAAGCCGTACCCCAGACGATATCGCGCCGCCGCGCCATGAGGGCAAGAAGCCACGCCGCCACCAGGGTCAGCAACGAATCGGCGAGTACGGTGAGAACGCCGGCAGGGTGGAGTTGCCATGGTTGGGGAATGTCGACCAACGCAATCCCAAGCGTGACTGCGAGATAGAGCACGATCATTGCCATGAACACACCGGCGCTGGCGGTGATGGCAGCGCCGCGTGGGCGGCGCAGGAACACGGCGCGCAAGCCGTCGAGCAGGGTCGAAGCGATCAGGTTCACGAAAGTTCGTCAGGTAGGAGGCGGCAACGGCAGGGCGCGCGAAGCGGTGGCGCGATTATCGGCTGCCTGACGTCCGGCCGGAAGATGCCACGTACCTGTGGTTCATCGAAACCAGAACGGAACCAGGGCGGGCACTTCCTTGCGATAACGCTGATACACGTCGCCGAAGGTCTCGATCATCCAGCGTTCCTCGAGTCGCAGCTTCCGCCACAGCGCGAGAAAGACGATGGCGACAGCCAGCACACCACGCCATTCGTCGCGGGAAACAGCCGAGCCAACGAAGCCGAGCAGGAGTCCCGTATAGATGGGGTGGCGCACGAGCGCGTACGGCCCGCTGCGGATCAGCTCATGGCTTTCCTTCAAGGTCACCGTGCCGCTCCAGTTGCGACCCAGATGCATGCGCGCCCAGATCGAGAAACCAAGACCAAGCGCAACAATCGCAACGCCTGCGAAATAGGTCGTCAGAGTCGCCGGCCACAATCGCCCACACAGGAAACCGCCGGGCAAGGTCGGCAACCAGAGCAACAATGCCGCCACGGCCAGCGGCAGCAAATGCGCAGCGCGTGAAGCGGGCGATTCCTCACGGCGATCGCGTTTCACGCCACGCGCGGAGATCAGCCAAACCACGCACCAGACCAGCCAGAGCGCAGGAATCAGGTTGGCATACGCGAGATTCATTGGCGGGTTGCGGCCTTGCTCAAGTGAGCAGGATGGCGTCGAACGTCGTGACGCAAGGATGGGAACTCGCGGCGTCGCACTGCGCCGGCACTCGCGCGAGCAAGGTCGTCTGCATACCGGCCGCGCGCGCTGCGTCGAGCTCTTCCACTATGTCGGACAAAAACAGGATATCGGACTCTGGTGAGCCGATCGCGACGGCGATGCACCGATACGAGTCGGCATCCCGTTTTGCGCCGACTTCGGTATCGAAGTAGCCGGAGAAGCAGTCGGTCAGATCGCCGGCTTCGGTGTGCGCGAACAGCAGTTTCTGCGCCGGTACCGAACCGGAGGAGTACACGTACAGTTTCATGCCGATGGCTTGCCATTCGCGCAACTGGTTGGCGGCGTCGGGGTAGATATGGGCACGGAATTCGCCGCTTGTGTAGCCGTCCTGCCAGATCATGCCCTGCAGCGCTTTCAACGCCGTCGACTTGCGATCCGCGTCAATCCACGCGAGCAGCAGGTCGATGATTTCCTGCTGCGTTGCCGAGACCAGCCCGGCTTCCTTGGCGGCTTCGTGCAACCAGTGCTGCACGTCAGGATTGTCAGTATGGGTAACGACGAACGCGGGCAGTCGCTCGCGCGAGTACGGAAAAAGCACTTCCTTGACGAAGCTGATCGAGCTCGTGGTGCCTTCGATGTCGGTGAGGATGGTGGTGATCACGATGGATTTCTGTGCGCTCCGAGATGAGGCATTGTACGAGCAGCGGATGTCCAGATGCTGACGCTCTTTGTTTCGAGGATTGGGCAGGTCGGGGATGTTGTGCGATTGCGGCGATGCTCTTGTGCAGTGGGCCAGAGCATCGCGGCTGAAGCCCCTCCCGCAGAGGCGCGCTCATCTGCGTGCACTGGCCATGGCGTGGTGCCGATACACAGCGAAAACTCCATGGCCGCAACCGATGCGTGGGGCGATCGGTTCAGGACTGCCGGCCCGGCTACTGTGGGAGCGGCTTCAGCCGTGATGCTTGTGACAGGGACAAGAGCATCGCGGCTGAAGCCGCTCCCACGAACAGTTGCTTCCACAGGCAGTTGCTCCTACGACTCCTGTCGATTCGGAGGCGTCGGCAACGGGTCGACATTTGCAGCATACGCACTATCGATCGCACGCTTGGCAGCGAGCGGAGCGGCAAGCCGCGCGAAGACCATCGAGCTTTCGCCTCGCCCCGTCAGCACGACGTCGCCATAGCCGAACAGGCGACCCCATCCTGTCTGGTGCAGGTCGATGGTTTCAATCGACGCGAGGTGCAGTTCCTGGGTCTGGCGGCTGACGATGCCGGTCTTGTGCACGACGCGGCGGTTGGTCACACCTTGTTCTATGGAGCGCAGGCGGATCCATTCGTAGAGCGCGGCCAGCAAGGCAATTCCGAGCGTCGGGATCGCCAGCAGGAGGAACACGATCAGGCGCCACTTGGCGGTCCAGTGCAGGTCGAATCGCGCGACGATGGTCTCGCCTGGTGCCAGCGATTCATCGAGATAAGCCATTTCAAGCCTCCGGTGCCGACGCGTGCGGCTGCATGCGCGGGAAGCGCTCGGCGATATCTTCGCCAGTGAATTCGGCGACCCAGCCTTCCTTGTTGGTGAACAGGCGGATCGCGATGAAGTAGGGCGACTCGCTCATGTCGAACCAGTGGCGCGTGCGATCCGGCACGCCGATCAGATCGCCGCTTTCGCACAGCACTTCATACACCTTGCCGTCGATGTGCAGCGTGAACTGGCCTGCGCCGGCGACGAAGAAGCGCACTTCGTCTTCGCTGTGCGTGTGCTCGGCGAGAAATTTCTGCCGGAACGCGGCGCGATCGGGGTTGTCGGGCCTGAGGCTGATCACGTCGACGGCCTGGTAGCCTTTCTCGCCCATCAAGCGGTCGATGTCGGCGCGATACGCGGTGATGACCTCGTCCTGGCTCGCGCCGGGTGCGACCGGCTGGTTCGCTGACCATTGCTCGAAGCGCACGCCGACGTTGGCAAGCTCGCGGGCGATCGCCGTGTGCTCCGCATGCGTCGCCAATGGCACATCGGGCTTTGCTTCGTCGTAGATACGCAATTGGCTCATGCAGGGTTTCCTCGCAGGCGCAACAGGTCAAGTTCACAGCCGAGCAGGAATTCGAACGCCTCCAGGTGGCGGCGCGTTTCCGGCATGTCACGTCCCCATGTGTAGATGCCGTGGCCATCGATCAAGTAGCCATGCAGCGGTTTGCCCGCATCGAGCCACGCATCGACTGCGTCCACGAGCACGCCCATGTCCTGCGTGTTCGGAAACACCGGCACCTCGAGCACGCTTTCGTGCGTGGTGTAGCCGGCGATCGCCTTCTGCAATTCCCAACCCTCGAAACGCACGACGCCGCGGGCTGCGAACAACCGCGACGCGACCGTCTGCGTGCGCGAATGCGTGTGCAGCACCGCACCGGCGCCCGGGTAGCGGCGATAGATCTGGGTGTGCAAGGCAGTCTCGGCCGACGGTTGCGCGCTCGTGCCGACCGCGTGGCCGGCAAAGTCGACGACCATGATGTCATCGATGCCAAGATGACCCTTGTCGCGGCCGGAAATCGTCACCGCAGCATGCGCGTCATCCAGCCGCATCGAGAAATTGCTGCTGGTCGCCGGCGTCCAGCCGAGTGCGCCGAGATCGCGCCCGGCCGCGGCAATCTGCGTCGCGCAGGCTTCGAGCCGGCTGCGGTCGATGGTTTCGATGGCGATGGTGGTTTTCCCCCATGCGGAAGGCGGCGGCAATGCTGTCTACTATACCGAACGGACATGAAGCGCCGCCTTCATCGTCGGGTCATCGGCTGTCCGCTACCGTTCGTACGGCGAGCGGGCACGGAACCTTCCCGGCAGCGTGCCTCGGCGTCATCGTCGCGTTAAGCTCGCAAGGCCGCGGATGTCCGTTCCGCAAACGTGCCAACCGGCGCGCCCAAGTCCAACGCACAAAGAGGAGTGGATCATGTCCGACCCAGCCGAAAGCCAGGCCCGACGTCGTTTTCTGAAGATCGCCGTGGTCGGTGCCGCTGTTGCGCCGATTGCCGCCGCCCTGCTGCCACGCCTGGCACGAGCCGACGATCCGCACCTGAGTCCGGATGACCCGACGGCCAAGGCGCTGGGTTACACCGAGGATGCGACAACGGCCAAGGCCAATGCGGCTTACAAGCCAGGCTCAAAGTGCGCAGGTTGCCAGTTTTTCCAGGGTCATGAAGAAATGGCGTACGCGGCGTGCACGCTGTTTCCCGGAAAGGCCGTGAGTTCGAAGGGTTGGTGCGCCAGCTGGACGGCGAAGGCCTGACCGACTGCACGGGCTTGGGCGCCGCGGCGGGCGATATCCGCAGCGGCGCGTTGCGCAATCGTCTCGGCAACTGAGATCGCGCGCTGTCACAATCGCGCCTCGTCGATCCAGTGGACCTGTGCGTGCAAACTTCCACCCCATTTCTTCTGTTCATCCTTGTCGCGCTGGGCGGTCTTGCACTCGGCGCGCTCGTGCTTTATCTCGCGGCGCGCGGCTGGGTCGCCACTGCGCATGCGGCAGGTCGCGCGAGCCGTGACGCCGAGAGTGCAACACTGAGCGAACAGCGTGACGCCGCCGCCGAACGCGCGGACGGATTTGCTGCGCGGGTCGAGCGCTACGAGCGGGACTGGGATCAGGCCGAGCAGAACCTGCGCAAGCTCACGGCGCTCGCGGCCACGCATCAGGCCCAGGCCGAACGACTGGGGCATGAACTGGCGGATACGCGCCGCGGTCGCGATGATGCACAAACGCGTCTTGTCGATCTCACGCGTCAGCACGCCGCCCTCGAAGCCGGTGCGAGTGCGCGGGCACGCGCGGCCGACGAAAAACTGCAGTTGCTCGAACAGGCCGAACAGCGTCTGCGCGAGGCGTTCCAGAATCTCGCCAACAGCATCCTCGAAGACAAGGCCGAACGATTCCGCGAGCAAAGCGCGCAACAACTGGGTGGTCTGCTCGATCCGCTGAAACTCCAGCTCAAGGAATTTCGCGAACGCATCGACCTGACCCATTCCAGCGATCAGCACGAGCGCGGCATGCTGACGCAGGAAATCCAGACGCTCAAGCAGCTCAACCAGCGCATCAGCGAGGACGCAATCAATCTTACGCGCGCGCTGAAGGGAGATACGCGTTCGCAGGGTGCCTGGGGCGAACTCGTGCTGGAGCGCGTACTGGAGGCCTCCGGCCTGCAGGAAGGGCGCGAGTACACGACGCAGACCAGCTTCAACGACGCTGACGGTGCTCGTCAGCGCCCCGACGTGATCGTGCGCTTGCCTGACGACAAGGATGTCGTGATCGATGCGAAGGTTTCGCTGGTCGCATATGAGCGTTTCTGTGCCGCGACCGATGACGCGGCACGCGCAAGCGCGCTGGTCGAGCATGTCGGGTCGTTGCGTCGGCACATCGATGGACTTTCACGAAAAAGTTACGAAACGCTGGCGGGTCTGCGCACGCTGGATTTCGTACTGATGTTCGTGCCCGTGGAAGCGGCTTTTATTGAAGCAGTACGAGCTGACGGCGCGTTGTATGTGAATGCTCTCGAGAAAAACATAGCGATTGTCAGTCCTAGCACTTTGCTCGCTACCTTGCGCACCGTTGCGCATATCTGGAATATCGAGAAGCGTCACGTCAACACAATGGAGATAGCTACGACTGGTGCGAGGCTCCACGATAACTTCGTACTGTTGGTCGAGGAGTTGGAGAGTCTCGGCAGTCAACTGGAAAAAGCACAGAGCGCGCACAGAAATGCCATGCGCCGCTTGACGGAGGGCGGAAAGGGGAGCGTCATTCTCCAAGTAAAGAGCCTGGCCGACATGCGTGCGCCGGTGAAGAAGACCCTCCCTCCGAACCTGTTGAGTGCGGCCGGAGCCGGCAGTCAGGAAGAGCCGCCCGCGATCAAATGAGGTCAGCTTGGCGAATGCGTGCGGAATCCCACCACGTCGATTCAAAGGAAGCAGCGGCGGCGGAAAATCCCTCAGAACAGGCATCCGGGCTTGCGCACTCGCCCACATGCGCGGATCGTCCAGTCCTGTTAGGTTGTAGTCGTTGGTCCACGCTTCGTTGCAGGGGAAAATCATGACCGATCCGTCACAGGAATTGACGGCCGCGATCGCTGCGAGTGCAAGCGATCCGGCGGCGCGTGATCGCGTGCTCAGCAGCGTCTACGACGACTTGTTGCGCATTGCGCGGGCCGAACTGGCACGCCATCGGCGCGGCGAGACGCTCAATACGCGTGCGCTCGTCAACGAGGCGTACCTCAAGTTGTTTGATCGCAGTGGCGCGAGTTTCGAGAATCGCAAGCATTTCTTCGCCACGGCTGCGCGCGCAATGCGCCAGGTGGTGATCGACTACGCGCGCGCACGCCTGGCCGAGCGGCGTGGCGCCGGTGCCGAGCATGTTTCTCTGGACCAGCTGGAAGGTTCGCCGCTGCCGGTGGATGAGCAGGCCGAGCAGCTGGTGGGTATGGATCGCGCCCTGCAGAAGCTGGCCTTGCTCGACGAGCGGCTCGTGCAGGTGGTCGAATTACGCTTCTTCGCCGGTTTGGAGGTGAAGGACATCGCTGAACTGCTCGAAGTCTCCGAACCTACGATCAAGCGAGACACGCGAGCGGCGAAGGCCTTCCTGGCCAAGGAACTGGCAGCCGCGTAGCAGCGCCGATTACGCTTTCGCGTTTCGGCAGAGCGCGTTCCGATGGCGACCGCCGCTCTGGCCGGCCGCCCTCGCGCGATGAATATTCGTCCATCGCGTGAAATGGATGATCCCTGAGCGTCGCCGACGCCGTATGTCTCCCTGTCACCAACTTTTCGACGGGAGCACGACGATGTGTAGCAAACAGTGGAGCAAATTGACGGTAGCCCTGGGCCTGACAATGGCACTGCCGACACTGGCGCAAGCGGCTGATGGCGGTTTTTACCCGGGCTGGGGTCTGTTCGGCAGTGGCAAGAACGTCGTGCCGTTTGATGTGGGCGGCGCCTTCACCGACATCGCGGCCGCTACGGTGACAGGACCGGACGGTGCCATGTATATCGCTGGTACCGTCACAGGCAGTGACGGCAAGAATCATTTTGGCGTCGCCAAGCTCGATGCAAGCGGTATTCCGGATACCAGCTTCAGTGGCGATGGCAAAAACGTCTCGCTTGAAGCGGACGTCACCGCGACCAGCGTTGCGTTGACCTCAGACAACCGCCTGCTCGTCGCCGGCTACAAAGTCGTCAATGGTACCGACTACGACTTCATCGTCTGCCGTTTCAGTGCCATCTCGGGTGTGAATCTGCCCTTTCCGGCACCGACCAACACGAATTGTGTCACGACCGTGTTTCTGCCGGGCACGCAGGACATTCCGCGGGCCATCGCGATCCAGCCCGACGGAAAGTTCGTTCTCGCCGGAACCACCGGGATCAACTCGCCTACGGATCACTATGCCGCGTTTGCGCGCTTCGAGGCGAACGGTCAACCGGATACGGGATTCGGCAATATCCAGGGGTCGAATATCTCGATCATCCGCAACAACGGCGTCTTCTCCAACCACGACATCCGCGCCGTCGGCATCGCGAGCAACGGCAAGATCGTCGCGATCGGCAGCACCACTGTTGTAGGCAGCAGCGATATCGGCGCGTTGATGGTTCGCCTGAATGCAAACGGCACGCAGAGCGATATCGGGCCGTCCAAGGAATTCACGTTCGAGCGCGACAACAGCGGTAACCGCGATACCGCCCTGCAGGGCATGGTGCTCGTGGATTCGCCGGATTCCCTCGAAGACGACGTCGTTGCGAGCGGTTACGTCGAGCTTGCCGGTGGCGTCAACAGCGGCATGATCGTGAAGATCAAGAGTAACGGAGTGCTCGCAAGCACGTTCGGCAGCAGCAGCGGATTCACCAGCGTCACCGCAGCCAGCGGCGATCTCGACTTCACCCATATCGCACGTCAATCCGATGGCGCATTTGTCGTCCTCGGCGTGCGACCGGCGAGCGATGCACTCGACCTTGATGTTCGCCGGTTCACCGCAGCGGGTGTCGTGGATACGAGCTTCGGCAACAACGGCGATGTCACGTTCGACATGGGCCTTGGCGGACAGCTCGATATTGCAGCCGGCATCGTCTCGAACGCTGGCGGGATCTACATCGCCGGCTACTCGTACGTGACGGCGAGCAACTACGATTTCGTCGCCGCCAAACTCAGCGTCGATCGCATCTTTGCTGACGGTTTCGAATCGCCCTGATCAGATTGCAACTCGTGCATCGAATGCCGCCCGCGCAAGCAGGGCGGCATTCGTCGTTCATGGTTCGTGATCGGGCAGAACCACTTCCACTGCGTGCGCACCGCCGTCGGCACTCAGAGGAATGCGCGCATCGGGCAGCTCCGTGCCGTCGAGCAGGACGCGCATGCTGTGCGAAGAAACGTCTCGACGAAGCGACAACTGGTACACGGCCTCGCCGAACCTGTATTGCATGCTGCATGCGGACCAAGCCTTGGGCAGGCGCGGCCGCAACACCAGCGAATCACCTTCGCGGTGCAGACCGAGCAGCGATTCCGTGATCAAGCGATACATCCAGCCAGCCGAGCCCGTATACCAGGTCCAGCCGCCGCGTCCGACATGTGGTGCGACCGCGAGTACATCGGCGGCGGCGACATAGGGCTCGACCATGTACGTTGCAATATTGGCCGAAGAACTGCCGTGGCGCACTGGGTTGATCATGTCGAACAATTCCCAGGCGCGTTCGACGCGGCCTGCCTCGGCGAATGCCATGATCGCCCACACGGCGGCATGCGTGTACTGACCGCCATTTTCACGCACCCCGGGGACATAGCCGCGGATGTACCCGGGATCCGGTTGTGCCTTGTCGAACGGTGGTTGAAGCAGTTCGATCAGGCGCGCGTCGGAATTCACCAGATGTTGGTCAAGGGCATCGAGCGCGAGGCGTGTGCGGTCCGGCGCGGCGACGCCCGACAGCACCGACCAGCTTTGCGCAATGGAATCGATCCGGCATTCCCTTGCGGATGCAGTGCCGAGCGGGGTGCCATCGTCGAAATACGCCCGTCGGTACCAGGCGCCGTCCCAACCGTGGCGTTCCAGCGCCAGCTTCATCCTTGCCGCTTGTTCGTCGCAACGTGTCGCGAATGCCTGGTCGTTGCGATGTCGCGCGACGGCCGAGAATTCGTGCAGGACGTGACAGAGGAAGAAACCCAGCCAGATGCTTTCGCCGCGACCCTGACGACCCACATTGTTCATGCCGTCGTTCCAGTCGCCGCTGCCGATCAGGGGCAGACCATGCGCGCCAACGCGCAAGCCGTGTTCGATCGCGCGCACGCAATGCTGATAGAGATCGGCGCTTTCGGTCGAGCGCATCGGCATGTCGTAGTACGACTCTTCTCCCGGATTGAGCGGGCGGCCGTCGAGGAAGTCGGCTCGCTCGTCGAGTACGGCCCAATCGCCGCTGGTCGTGAGATAGCGGCATGCGGCGAGTGGTAGCCACAGGTAGTCGTCTGAGCATTGCGTGCGCACACCTCGCCCCGCAGGCGGATGCCACCAGTGTTGCACATCACCCTCGCGGAACTGGCGCGAGGCGCACAGTACGAGCTGCGCGCGCAGGAACTGCGGCGCCGCGTGAACGAGCGCCATCGTGTCTTGCAACTGATCGCGGAAGCCGAATGCGCCGCCCGACTGATAGAAGCCGCTGCGCCCCCACAGACGGCAGGAGATAACCTGGTACAGCAACCAGCCGTTCGCGAGTGCATTGAGCGCGTGGTCCGGCGTGTCGACCACGACCGCCCCAAGCAGTTGCGACCAGCGTGCCGCATTGGCCTCGAATGATGTGCGCGCGGAACCGGAGCGTCGAAAGCGCCGGATCAACGCAGCCGCATCGTTGCGATCGCGACCGGCGCCCAGGCGGAACACCAGGGTGCGTGTCTCGCCATCGGCGAGTTCGAGCGGTACCTGGATTGCACCGCAGGGATCGAGGCAGGCACCCACGCGCCCGCTCAGCGACATGCGCTTCAATGCAGCCGGTTGACGCGTACTTCCGTTGCGTCCGATGAATTCGCTGCGGTCACCGGTGAGGGTGCGTTGCGCATCGTCAACGTCGAAGAACGCTACCAGTTCACCGAATTCACTGTTGTACGCATTGCGTGCCAGCAATGCCCCGCTCGCATCGATTTCGGTCACGACGTGCATCGCGGTCTTTGCAGCAAGATCGCCGAGCACCCATTCGACATAGCCGGTTGCCGAGAGCTTGCGAGCGCGACCGGAGTCGTTGCGCAGGCGCAATGTGAGGAATTTCACCGGCGCGTCGACATCGACATGGATGCGCAGCTCACTGGCAATGCCGTCCTCGATCGTCTCGAATACGCTGTAGCCAAAACCGTGGCGCGACAGGTAGCGCGCCGCGCCCGCAGTCGGGGCCGGCGTCGGCGACCAGTAGTGTCCAGTCTCCTCGTCACGGATGTAGAACGCTTCTGTATTCGGGTCGCAGACCGGGTCGTCGCTCCACGGTGTCAGCCGGTATTCGTGCGCGTTTTCGAACCAGGTGTAGCCCGCGCCGGTTTCCGAAACGACACAGCCGAAGATCGGATTCGCGATCACGTTGACCCATGGCGCCGGCGTGCGCTGGTTGGTGTCGGTCGCGATCACGTATTCACGGCTGTCGCGCGAAAAGCCGCCGATACCGTTGACCAGGCTGCGCGGCGGCAATGCGATGTTCTGCGCCGGACCGGCTTCGTGTGTACGCGTCGGCACCAGGCGCGGCACCGATTCGGTGGTGTCGCGTGCGCGCAACTGCTCGATCAGCGAGCCATCCTCGTCGGACAGCACCACGCGCGCCACCGAAAGCATCAGCACGCGATCTTCGTGATTGATCTGCTCGACCGCTCGCACGAATACGCCGCCGGGATGATCGATCATGCTTGCATCGACGCTGGCGGCGATCACGCTATGGATTTCATCGTGCAGATTTTGTCGATAGCCGCCGCTTTCTCCGTTCCAGATCACCAGATCGAAGACGAGCCCTTTCAAGCGGCAATAGGCATGCGCGTGGACGAGCTGGCGCACGATGTCGATGTTGGCTGCGTCACCGACTTGCAACAGCGCGATGGGCAGGTCGCCCGAGATCGCGTGCGCCCACAAGCCCGATTGGCCGCGTCGGTTGCTGGCGACGACACCTTGCGCTGCGCGGCGTAGCGGATCGGCATAGACCAGACACTCGGCAAGGCGTGCATAGGTCTGGGCGTCGGTCTCGCTCACGTTGATCTGACCAAGGACGACACGGCTATGCGTCCAGGCGAGGTCGAGCACGCGGTCCGCCAGGTGGCGGTCGTGATATTTGTCGATCAGTGCAACACAGTGGTCGCGGTTGTCGGCGATGCCGGTGACCATGTCGATGCAGGCTGTCTGGTCCGGTTTCAGTCGAAAGCGATGGCGAATCGCGACGATCGGATCGAGCACCGAACCCGCGGTATCGGACAAGGGGCCGGCCGCGCGCATGGCCAAGGCATCGGAACCGCTGCCGCCGCGACCGATGAAACGCATTCGATCACTTTCGAATGAAATTTCGTCGCTGCCAACGTCGTGGAGCGCGATCAGATGGAACATCCAGGGCTGCGCTTCGTGCTCTGCGCGCGGCCTGCGTGTGCACAGAATCGCGTCGCGCGGCTTGATCAGTTCGGTTTGCACGAACAGATTGCTGAAGGCAGGGTGCAGATCGTCGCTGACGGCCGGTGCCAATACGACTTCCGCATAGCTGGTGATCTCGAGCGTGCGTTCGACGCGCGAGCGATTGGTTATGCGGGTGCGCCGCAGTTCGATGTCGTCTTCCGGAGAGACGACGATCTCGGTATGCGCATCGAGCATGTCGGAGCGGCGCCGGAACTCCACGCGTGATTCGGTGAAGACGGCTTCGTAGGAATCCGTGCGCGCAAGGGTCGGCTGGAACGTCGTCGACCAGAGCTTGCCGCTGTCGCAGTCGCGCAGGTAGGCGAACATGCCCCACGCATCGCGAGTGACGTCTTCGCGCCAGCGCGTCAAGGCGAGATCGTGCCAGCGACTGTAACCGCTGCCCGCAGCGGTCACCATCACGTGATAGCGGCCGTTTGAAAGCAATTGCATGGCCGGTCGGCGCGTATCTGCCTTGCGGAAAACGCGCAACGGCATCTGCGGCTGTTCGGTGGCGCTGAGCACGTCGACGACTTCAGGATCGCTGGCCCAGTCGCCGGTCGAGCGCGGTACGCGTTCCTGCAAGAGCAGCAGGGTTGCCTGGAACTGCGGATGACTCTCGAAGCGGCGCTGCATCACGCGGCCGAGCAAACCATGCGCGAACGCGACGAGGCTCATGCCTTGATGGTGTGCCATGAACGAGCGCACGATCGCATGCGTCTCGCCGGGTTGCTGGCGCGTCGGCGTGTAGTCGACTGCTTCGTAGAATCCGTACGGCGTCAACCAGCCCTTGGCCGCCATTGCGCCGAGATTTTCCGTGGCTGCACGTGGCAGTACGGTCAATGCAAGCGCGCTCGCGTACGGAGCGATGACGAGTTCCTGCGACAGGCCGCGCTGCAGGCCGAGACCAGGCACGCCAAACGCGCGGTACTGATAATTTTGTGCAGCATCGGTAAGGTTGTAGCCGGATTCGGAAATACCCCACGGTACGTTGCGTTGATGCGCGTAGGCGACTTGGCGTGCGACTGCCGCCTCGCAGGTCTGCGCCAGCAAGGACCCCGGAAACGCTGGCATGACCAGCAGCGGCATCAAGTACTCGAACATTGAGCCGCTCCACGAAAGCAAGGTCGGTGGACCATCGTGCGCAGTCATCAAGCGGCCCAGGGCGAACCAGCTGTCCTGTGATATCTGACCGTAGGCGACCGCCGCGAACACGGCCAGGCGCACTTCCGACGCGAGCAGGTCGTAGTAGCCGCCGTCGCGACGCGCCTCGCTGACGTTGTAGCCGATCGCGAACAAGTGTCGTTTGGCGTCGTAGAGAAATCCGTAGTCGACGCGCGCGAACTCATCACACGCGGCGGCCAGCCGCTCGATAACGCGCAGGCAGGTTCGAGCGCGAGCGGTCAGCTCTTCGTCCGGGACAACCGAACGATCGGCGGCTGTGGCGGGTACGACTCCGGTCGACGCCGCACGAGCGAATTCATTCAGCGTCGGAATGCGCAAGGCGTCTGCCGCCTGCGGATTTGCGGGCATCCAGGCGTCCACATCGTCCAAAGCCGCGCGAAACTCGCGCGCAAGAAGCTGCGCGGCGTCGGCCGCGGCGATATCGCCTGACCAGGCGGGATCGGCAGCGGCGTCTTCGGAAAGTCCGACCAGGGCCTGCAACTGAGTGCGAAGCCCCACGAGCGTAAGGGCAGGTGCGAGCTCGGCTGCATGGATGGCTGCGCGCAGTTCCGCCAGCGCGTTTTTGCGGCCTTCGCCCGCCGCTTGTTCGAGCAAGTCAAAGGTGTCGGCGAGGCCTGCGAACAGACGCGGATGGACGACGGGTGCGTCAACGAGCTGGAGCAGGCCCTGGCGCAGGGTCTGCAAATGTCCGATCAGGTTGCCGCTGTCGACGGTCGACACGTATTGCGGTTGTAGCGGCTGCAAGGTGTCGGTGTCGTACCAGTTGTAGAAATGCCCCTGATAGCGATTGAGACGTTGCAAGGTCTCGAAGGTTTTCGACGTGCGTTCGAGCAGCCGTTCGAGACTCGCGTAGCCCAGATCGTAGGCCGACAGATTTGCCAGCAGGCTTAGGCCGATATTCGTCGGCGACGTGCGACGAGCGACTTTCGCTATCGGGTGTTCCTGGAAGTTGTCCGGCGGTAGCCAATTGTCATCGACACTGACGAAGCGTTCGAAGAACGCCCAGGTGCGGCGCGCGGCCTTGCGCACCAGGCGCGTCTGGGATTCGTCAAGGCCGTCGGATGCAGTGCTTGGCGACTGTGCCAGCCATCGCTCCAGCGCAGGTGCCGTCAACCACAACAGCAGCCATGGCAGCGCGACTGAAAGGGCGATCCCGGGTGACCACCGAAGGAGGAAAACAGCGATGCCGAACGCAAGCAGGGGCGCTATCCACAAGGTCGGCGCCAGCCAAGGCGAGCGCTCGCCCGCCGACGCGTGCGAAGCAACCCATTGCAGCAGCCGTCGTTTGGATACATGCACGCGCCATCCCGTACGCACGATCGCGTCGACACTGAGCCAGGCTTCGTACGGCAGACAAGCGATCGCGAACGCCTGCTGTGCGAGGCGGCGTGCTGCGTCGCCGGCTGACAAAAAGAGATGACGTCCGAGCCGGATATCGGGCGACTTGCGCACCATCGACAGGACGATGTCGATCAGACTCGGCAGCAGAATGATTTCGACCGCAAGCAAGGTCCAGTAAACGGGCTGCGCAAGGCTGGTCCAGCCGAGTACGAGGATTGCGAGCAGCGCGGGCGCAACGAGACTTCGGCGCAAGTTGTCGAAGATCTTCCACAGCGAGAGGCCACTCAGCGGATTTTTTTCGCGCCGACCATCCGCGATCGGCACGCGCGAGAACAGCCACTCGGCGATTTGCCAGTCACCGCGGATCCAGCGTCGTCGGCGGCTGGCGTCCAGACGGTAGGAATCTGGGTAGCGCTCGTAGAGTTCGATATCCGTAACAAGCCCCGAACGCGCATAGCAGCCTTCGAGCAGGTCGTGGCTCAGAATCCGATTGAGAGGAAAACGATCCGCAAGCGCATGTTCGAAGGCATCGACATCGTAGATGCCCTTGCCGATGAACGAGCCTTCACCAAACAGGTCCTGGTAAGTGTCCGAGACTGCACGCGTGTACGGATCGAGCCCCGGATCGCCGCCAAACAGCATCGCGTAGCGTGAGTTTCTGTCGACGGCGAAGCTGGTACCGATGCGCGGCTGCAGGATTCCGTAGCCGGCGACGACGCAGCGTCGGGCATCATCGAAGCGCGGGCGGTTGAGCGGATGCTCCATCGTCGCAACCAGTTCGCGCGCCGCATTTCGTGGCAGCTGCGTGTCGGTGTCGAGCGTGATCACGTAACGTGTGGCGCGCAAAAGTGCGACGTCGCCGACGATCCGGGAGAAGCCTTCGTGAGCAGGGTTGCGCAGCAGCGCATTCAATTCGCCGAGCTTGCCTCGCTTGCGCTCGAATCCGAGCCAGCTCTGTTCGCTATCGCTCCAGCGCCGCGGCCGATGGAGCAGAAAGAAGAGGTCCGCTCCATCCGACGCGTAGCGCGCATTGAGTCGCGCGATCCCGGCGCTGGCAGTTTCGAGGATGCGATCGTCGGATCGTCTCTTCTCCTCGTGCCAGTCAGTGAAATCGGTCAACAGCGCGAAACGGATCGCTGGATCGCGATTGGCGAGGAAGCGAATTTCGAGTTCGTCGACCAGTTCGATAGCGGCAGCTTCGCTTCCGAGCAACGTCGGCACGACCACGAGCGTCTGCGCGTCCGCTGCGACACCTTCGCGAAAGTCCATACGGGGCAAGCGCTTTGGAGCAACCAGCAAAGCGGCAAACAGGTTGACCAGTGCGACCGCAAGCTGACTCATTGCGACCACGGTGCAGGCACCCACACCAATGATGAGCCAGCGTGAGCCCGCGGCATGCGAGAGCGTGAGCAAGGGCGGCAGCGCAAGCAGCGCCCCCATCACCAGCAGCGCACAAAAATAGATGGGAAAGGGCAGGGTGCGCCTGGTGCGGCGGGCAAGCCCACGCGAAGGCTTGCAGCGCTGTTCCAGCCGCACGCGTCCGGCGTCGATGAGGTAATAGCCGATATGCCGCTTGAAGGCAGCGGCGGGATCCAACGTCGCGGTTTCGCGCGCGAGATCGATGACGGTCTGCGCAATATCGAGTTCGGGTCTTCGCGTGCGCTTCGCAAGTTTCTCGAGCGCGTGACGATAGCTGTCGCGGGTGGAGAAATCCATCTGCGGATACACGCCAGCTGGATCCTCGCGCAGAATCTGTTCCACATGACTTGCGCTTTCGACGAACTCGCGCCAGTCGGTTGCTTCGAGCAAACGCAGACTGCCGATGCTGTTGCTGATCGATACCTGATCGGCAGCTTCCTCCTGATTGGTCGCATGGACGAGCTGCTCGATCGTCATGCCTGCTTCCTGCAGCCGCTGCTCGATCCAGGTCAATGGCAGCGTCAGCGAGGCGCTGTGGCCCTGCAGGCGACGCACGAGTTCGGCGACGAAGGCGCCCCGCATGGGCGGTTCGGAACGTGCCATGTCCGCGACGACGAGGATGAGGCTCTTCGGATCGTTGTCGACGATTTCGATCATCTCGCCGGCCCAACGCCCGGCTAGATTGCGGTAGCGCCGGTCGTTGCGCACGCGAAACGCAGCGCGGCGCAGGTTCTCGATCAATGCAAGCCGCAACATGATCGGAATTGCCCACAGTTCGCCGAGCGTGAGTGGCACGACTTGTTGGTAGGCGCGTACGAAGCGGCTGAAGGTGTCCTGGTCGACGCGCCCGTCCCCATGCGAGATCGCGTTCAATGCGATGTCGTACACGCGCGGCAAGCCGACGGACGCTCCGCGCTCGAGCCGCGGCAATTCAAAGCTGTATCGTTGCGGAAAATGCCGTCGGGCGGTGCGGATCTGCTCGTCTATCAGGTACAGATTGTCGAGCAGCCACTCGCCGGCAGGCGTCACGCGATGACCCGTCTTGATCGCATCGGCGAGGAGGGTGCAGCTGTCGCGTAGTACGGTTTCGTTGTCGGCGAGTCGCAGCAGCAGATTGTCCGTGCGTTCGCCGATCACCACCCGATGCTGAGCGGCAAGTGCACGACCGTGTTCTTCCATTTGCTCGGCACTGAGCAGCTCTGCACGCAGTGGCGCATCACTTTCGCTCGGGCTGTCGTCGATCGTTCCGTTGTGGCCCGACTGTGTGAGTAGGGATTCGAGCCATCGACGGATTGTCGACATCGCAACTCCTTGGTGGAAGCTGCGAAGCCGCAGCTGATTCGAGCGTCAGGAAAAAACCCGCAACCCCCTTCGACACAGCGTGTTCGAACAGGAGTGTTCGCAGTACCTTGCCCAAAATATCAGCTGGACATGAACTGCCGCCAAGCATGGCGGTCAGACCTGGTCAAATGCGCCTCAGGGGATGTGCAATTTGCTGTGGCGACGTCCGTAGCCGAAGTAGATCGCCATGCCGATCACGGTCCACACGCCCATCATCGCCCAGTTGTACCAGTTCTCGCCGAACAGCAGCAGGAAGAGGCAGCTGAGCACGCCCATCGTGCATACGAACGTGGCCCACGGCACGCGAAACGTGCGCGGCAGGTCGGGCTGCGTGCGACGAAGTACCAGCACACCGACGCATACCGCGACAAAGGCGATCAGCGTTCCCATCGAGACGAGGTCGCCGAGGATGTCGAGCGGAAATATCGCCGCGAGCACGGCGATGCCGATGCCGGTGATCACGGTATTGATGTGCGGCGTGCAGTATTTCGGATGGATCTTGGCGAACACCGGCGGCAGCAGGCCATCGCGACCCATGATCATGAAGATGCGCGGTTGCGCGATGATCATGACGAGGATCACAGAGGACAGGCCAATCAGCGCGCCGATTTCCACCGCCCAGCGCAGCACGTACAGATTCGGATGCGCCTTGATCGCGGTGACGACGGGCTCGCTGGTGCCGAGCTGGTCGAACGGCAGCAGGCCGGTGAGCACCACGGCCATGCCGATGTAGAGAACCGTGCAGATGGCAAGTGAGGCGATGGTTCCGATCGGCAGGTCGCGCTGCGGGTTCTTCGCTTCCTGCGCGGCCGTCGAGGTTGCCTCGAAACCGATATAGGCGAAGAACACCAACGCGGCACCGCGGATGATGCCGGCCCAGCCGTATTTGTCGCCGCCCTGGTTTTCCGGAATGAACGGATGCCAATAGGTCGGATTAACGTACTGCGAACCGACCACGATCACCAGCACGATGAGGGAGACCTTGAGAATCACCATCGCGAGGTTGGCGCCACTGGATTCGCGGATGCCGACGTAACACACCCAGGTCAGAGCCAGCACGATCGCAACCGCGGGCAGGTTGAACCACGCCCCGGTCGTGACGAGATGATTGTCCGTGAATGCAAGCGGCGCATTTGTCAGCGCGGCTGGCAGATGGATGCCGACGTGGTCGAGCAAGCTGGTGAAATAGCCGGTCCAGCTGACGGCGACCGCCGATGCGGAGACGCCGTATTCGAGCACCATGTTCCAGCCGATGAACCACGCGACACCTTCGCCGAGGGTTGCGTAAGCATACGAATACGAACTGCCCGACATCGGAATCAGCGTCGCGAATTCGGCATAGCACAGCGCGGTGAAGCTGCAGCAGATCGCCGCCAGGATGAAGCACAGGATGATCGCAGGTCCGGCGTGTTCCGCAGCGGCCTGACCCGTGATCACGAAGATGCCGCCGCCGATCACGGCGCCGATGCCGAGGGCCGTGAGTCCCCAAGGACCCAGCGTGCGTTTCAGCGCCGGGCCATCGCCCGAGTCGTATTCGGAGAAATCGGTCTTTCTTGCGAGCAGTTGGGTGAGCATGCGGATTCCGGGCGTTAGTGCAGTTTGGGCGTCGCCGGCAGTGCTCCTGCATTTCCGGCATACGGGCCATCCATGGCCTTTACCGGAAATTGCTCCTGCATTTCCGGCATACGGGCCATCCATGGCCTTTACCGGGAATTGCTCCTGCATTTCCGGTATACGGGCCATCCATGGCCGTAAAAAAGCCGGCGCCTGCGCGCCGGCCGTGGATCAGATTCGCGACAAGCGCACGTCTCAGTCTTGGTTCCTGGGCGCGACGTATCCCGGAGCGAGCTGACTGCGGTTGTAGCCGTACAAGCGATAGACCACCAAGCCAATCGCTGCCCACACCACGAACACAATCTTGGCCGTCGGACTGAGATTCAAGAACAGCAGCAGACAACCCAACACTGCGAGCGGGCACACCAGCCACGCCATGGGTGTACGGAACGAACGCGGACGATTGGGTTGCTGCTTGCGCAGAATCAGTACGCCGATCGACACCATGGCAAACGCGAGCAGGGTGCCGGAGTTTGATGTGTCCGCCAGCTTGCCGACCGGAAACAGCGCCGCGCAAACCGCAACTACGCCGCCGGTGATCATCGTGATCACGTGCGGTGTGTGGAAGCGCGGATGGACGCGCGACAGCACTTCCGGCAACAGGCCATCACGCGACATGGTGAAGAACACGCGCGTCTGACCAAACATCATCATCAGGATCACCGAAGGCAGGGCGAGAATCGCGGCGACGCCGATCCAGTTGCCGATCGCCGGGAAGTTGAGGAGTCGAAGAACGTGGGCGAGCGGCTCCTTGCTGCACACGAGCGCCTGCGAATGCGCGCATGCGGCGGCCATCTCCGGGCTGCCGGGTTCCAGCGGCATGCCGTTGGCGCCAAGGATCGGCTGTGCGCCGACTGAGCCGGCTGCGCCGTATCCGACGAGCAGGTAGAAGACCGTGCACACGGCCAGCGAGCCGATCAAGCCGATCGGAATATTTCGGTTCGGATTCTTGGTTTCCTCGGCGGCAGTGGATACCGCGTCGAATCCCACATACGCGAAGAAGATCGATGCTGCGGCGCCGAGCACGCCGGTGCCGCCGAGTGGACTACCCCATCCGCCGGGGAGGAACGGTTCGAAGTTCGCACTCTTGACGGCGGGTACGGCGATGAGCACGAACACCGTCAACGCAACAATCTTGACCGTCACCAGGACTGCATTGACCTTGGCGCTTTTTGAAGTGCCTATGACGAGAAGATAGGTGACCGCGAGCGAGATCAGAAATGCGAGAAGGTTGAATCCGCCGCCGCTGTAGTAGCCGGAACGCAGGAACTCCGGCAGCGAAAGCGCGCCGGGCTGGACCAAACCGAAGAGATCGCTATGTGCGAGCAGCCCGTTCATGTAGCCGGACCATCCGACGGATACGACGGCCGCACCGATCGCGTATTCGAGTACCAGGGCCCAGCCGACGATCCACGCGATGAATTCGCCAAGCACTCCGTACGTATACGTATAGGCGGATCCGGAGACCGGCAGCATCGAGGCAAGTTCGGCGTATGAGAGGGCGGCAAGGCCGCACACGACTGCAGCGATCACGAAGGCGATCATCATTCCGGGGCCGGATTTCTGCGCTGCCTCCGATGTCAGCACGAAGATGCCGGTGCCGATGACGGCACCAATGCCAAGCAACGTGAGCTGGATTGGGCCCAGCTGCCGCTTCAGCGACTTCCTTTCTGCAGTCGCAAGAATGTGATCGAGCGGTTTGACTCGCCAGAAAATCATCGTATCCCCTTCCCAGGCTGTTGCGTATCAAGGCTGTCGAGGCGGCGTTGTAGAACGTCGCTGCCGTCGAAGTGTTCGCACGCGGCCGTAAAACACAGGCCGCATAGCGTGGGTAAAATACGCGACCCCTGCCGGAGCGGCAAGCGAATCACGTCATGCAGAGAAATGGTGCCTTGCCGCACGAGTTGCGGCCTCATCAAACGAGATGGTTGGAGGACCTGGATGCCTACGCACGACGCTTCGAAGATGAAGCCGCGGCGGTCGCGCTGTTTCGTTCGTTCATGACCGAACATGCTGACGCCGCGTCGCGTCAGCGCCTGCAAGGGCATTTGACCGGCTCAGCCTGGCTGGTGAGCGCCGATGGCGCGCGCGCGCTGATGACCCCTCACCGCAAACTCGATCGCGGGCTGCAGCTGGGCGGTCATGCCGATGGCGATCCGGATCTCGCGCGCGTCGCGCTGCGCGAGGCAGAAGAAGAGTCGGGCCTGCATGATCTTGAGGTGGAATCGGCGATTTTTGACATCGACCGCCACCGTATTCCCGCGCATGGTGACGAGCCCGAACATTGGCACTATGACGTGCGTTAC
>JBDSXV010000174.1:0-7367 GCA_039926025.1 Dokdonella sp. | reverse complement strand
GAGGCACGCACACGCGCGCTTCCAAACTCTCAGGCAAAAGGACAGAGGGGCGCCCCCACGTGCGGCTTCGCGCGTGCTGCTCCTCATGCCTCTCTGGACGTCTTCGCCATGTCAAAGCCGCACACCCCTACCTCGTCGTTGCGCGATCTCGAACACCACTCCGCGTTTGTCGAACGCCATATCGGTCCGAACGATGCAGAGATTGCGCAGATGCTGCGCACGATCGGGCACGACTCGCTCGATGCAATGACCGACGCGATCGTGCCAGCGAAGATCAAGTCGCCGGAGCCGCTCGCTCTCCCCGAGGCCATCACCGAGGTCGAAGCACTGGCGAAGATCCGTGCGATCGCGGACAAGAACCAGGTGTTCCGGAGTTTCATTGGCCAGGGCTACTACGGCACCCACACGCCGAACGTCATCCTGCGCAACATCCTCGAGAATCCCGCGTGGTACACCGCTTATACGCCGTACCAGGCCGAGATCTCGCAAGGCCGCATGGAAGCGCTGATCAACTTCCAGACGATGTGCGCCGATCTCACTGGCATGGAGATCGCAAACGCGTCGCTGCTCGACGAAGGCACCGCCGCGGCAGAAGCGATGACACTCGCGAAACGCTCGTGCAAATCGAAGTCAAATCTGTTCTTTGTTTCAAGCGGCGTGCATCCGCAGACGCTCGAAGTGATCAGCACGCGCGCCGAAGCAATGGGCATCGATCTGCACATCGGCGACGATGCGCAGGCCGCTTCCGTCGACAGTTTCGGCGTGCTGCTGCAATACCCGAACACCTTCGGCCAGGCGAATGACTACGCGGCCGTTGCTGCTGCGACGCATGCGCGCGGAGGACTCGTCGCGGTCGCGACCGACCTGCTCGCGCTGACCCTGCTCAAGGCGCCGGGTGAATGGGGCGCGGATATCGTCGTCGGCAATTCGCAACGTTTCGGCGTGCCCTTCGGCTTTGGCGGTCCGCACGCTGCGTTCATGGCCTGCCGCGATGCGTACAAGCGCTCGATGCCGGGTCGACTCATCGGGGTGTCGGTCGATGCGGAAGGCAAGCCGGCCTATCGCCTGACCTTGCAGACGCGTGAGCAGCACATCCGTCGCGAGAAGGCGACCTCGAACATCTGCACCGCGCAGGTGCTGCTCGCGGTGATGGCGAGCATGTACGCGGTCTATCACGGCCCCGATGGCCTCGTGCGCATTGCGCGCCGCACGCATCGGCTTGCAGCGATCCTCGCTGGCGTGCTGCGCAAGGCCGGCGTCAATGTCGGCAACGACTTCTTCGACACGCTGCATGTCACCGGCGTGGATGCTTCCGCGCTGCATGCGAAGGCGAGCGCGGCGCGCATGAACCTGCGTGCGATCAACGCCAGCAGCGTCGGTATCAGCCTCGATGAAACCACCACGCGCGAAGAGGTTTCTGCCTTGGCTGCCTTGTTCGGTGCAGCTCTCGAAAACATCGATGCGCTCGATGAGACGACGGCCGATGCGCTGCCGGCCAGTCTCGCACGCACCAGCGAATTCCTTGTGCACCCGGTGTTCAACACGCACCACAGCGAGCACGAACTGCTGCGCTACATGCGGGCGCTCGCCGACAAGGATCTCGCGATGGATCGCACGATGATCCCGCTCGGTTCGTGCACGATGAAACTCAATGCGACTGCCGAGATGATCCCGGTGACGTGGCCCGAGTTCGGCAACATGCATCCGCTCGCACCGAGCGAGCAGACCGCCGGCTACAAGGAACTCATCGAAGGCCTCGAAGCGATGCTGGTCGAATGCACCGGCTACGACGCGGTCAGCCTGCAGCCGAACTCCGGCGCACAGGGCGAATACGCCGGCCTGCTCGCTATCCGCGCGTACCACCGCTCGCGCGGCGACGAGAAGCGCGACATCTGCCTGATTCCGGAATCCGCGCACGGCACCAATCCCGCATCCGCGCAGATGTGCGGCATGAGCGTGGTCGTCACCAAGTGCGATGCGAACGGCAATGTCGACGTGGACGACATCCGCCGCGCGGCCGAGAAATACAGCGACCGTCTCGCCGCGCTGATGATCACCTACCCGTCCACGCACGGCGTGTTCGAGGAAGACATCGTCGCGATCTGCGAAATCGTCCACCAGCATGGTGGTCAGGTCTATACCGATGGCGCCAACATGAATGCGCTCGTCGGCGTTGCCAAGCCCGGCAAGTGGGGCTCGGACGTTTCACACTTGAACCTGCACAAGACCTTCTGCATTCCGCATGGCGGTGGTGGCCCCGGCGTCGGTCCTTGTGCGGTGAAGGCGCATCTCGCGGCGTTTCTTCCAGCCGGCATTCCTGCCGGCGAGAATCAGGAAGCGACCATCCCTGGCCGCGCGTCTCGCAAGAGCGCGGTGGGCATGGTCTCGGCGGCAAGCTTCGGCTCCGCCAGCATCCTGCCGATCAGCTGGATGTACATCACGCTGATGGGCACAGCCGGCCTGCGCAAGGCAACCCAGGTGGCGCTGCTCAACGCGAACTACATCGCCAGGCGCCTCGCACCGCACTACCCGACCCTCTACACCGGCCGCAACGGCCTCGTCGCACACGAATGCATTCTTGATCTGCGACCGATCAAGGACGCCACCGGCATCGGCGCGGAAGACGTCGCCAAGCGCCTGATCGACTTCGGCTTCCACGCACCGACCTTGAGCTTCCCGGTCGCGGGCACGCTGATGGTCGAACCGACCGAAAGCGAATCGCTGCACGAGCTCGATCGCTTCATCAACGCGATGATCCAGATCCGCGACGAGATCCGCGCGATCGAGGATGGCAAGCTCGACGCCGAAGACAATCCGCTGAAGAACGCGCCGCACACCGCGACCATGGTCGCGGGCAGCGAATGGACCCACGCGTATCCGCGTGAACTGGCCGCATTCCCGCTGGCCGTGCTCAGACAGCAGAAGTACTGGCCACCGGTTGCGCGCGTGGACAATGTGCACGGCGACAAGAATGTATTCTGCAGCTGCATCCCGATCAACGATTTTGCCGGCGAGATCGAGGCCTTCAGCGAGCCTGACGTGGCCTAGCCCCTGCCGTTGTAAGACCGATGCAAGAAACCCCGCGCTGCGGGGCTTTTTGTGACCGTGCGCTGAGCGCTTGACCAGCCCCGACGGCGCGATGGTTTCTTGTGGCAGTCCACTACGATAGGCTCTGTCCTCATCCCCACCGCCCGAGACAACCCATGCCCAGTTCGCAGGAAAGCAACGCCGTGTGGACGGAACAGAAAGTCATCGCGATCGACGGCACCGAGCAAGCGTGGTTCGGGTTGACCATTGCCATCTACGGCAATACGGCAATGGTCGGTGCGATGAATGCTCCGGTGGACGGCAAGCCTGGGCAGGGTGCTGTTTACGTGTTCAAAAAAGTCGGATACGTATGGCAGCAGACCCATAAACTGGTGGCGAACGACGGCATGGCCGGCGACCAATTTGGCGGGGCAATCGCCCTGCTGGGTACGACGGTCGTGATCACGGCGCCACTTGCGAGAATTGACGGCAAGACATGGCAAGGAGCGACCTACGTATTTTCATTGTCCGGAACAACATGGGCGCAGAAACAAAAACTGATCGCCAGCAATGGCACGGCTTACGCGACCTTCGGCAAGTCCGTTGCGCTCAATGGGAATTCGCTTTTCATTGGCGCTGGCGGCGCGGGCCACGTGGGATCGACGATTCCGCGATCGGTGTACGTGTTCAGGCTCCTTCATCAGCGCAATGGCGACGCATGGATTGAGAGGCAGATACTGGAGGCCCCCAATCCGCACGACTTGACCAGTTCGTTCGGCACTGCCATTGCGGTTTCCGATACCACTGCCCTCATCGGCGCGCGTTCGGCAACCATAAAAAGTGTGCTCGGACAGGGCGCAGTTTACGGATACACCGATGTCAACGGGAACTGGACGCTGACAAACACTCTGCTCGCAAGTGACGGGGCGGTTCGCGACAATTTCGGCACATCGATCGCTCTCCTTGGCTCTACGGCGCTCATTGGCTCGCCCGGCGTATTCAAGGGACCGCTGAGCGTCGGTGCGGTATATCGCTTCGACCACAAGGATGGAAACTGGCTGCAAGCCCAGGTGTTCCACGCCGCCGACACCAAGGCCGTCAATTTTGGCGCGACCGTAAGCCGGTGGAACGACGAAGTGCTTGTCGGGGCTTATGCAGCGGACTCGTATCGAGGCACTGCGTATGTTTTCCAGGAGCAGGCGGGCGTCTGGACGCAGCTACAGCAATTGGTCGCGAGCGATGGCACACCCGGCAACGTGTTCGGATACACGACGGCCCTCAACGCAGGGACCGCCATGGTCGGCTCATTTTCCGCCGACGTCGGTGGCAATGCAGACCAGGGCGCCGTCTATTTTTACAACGCCCCCCAGGTGGGTGGTCCGGGCCTGGGGTGAACGTAGCCACCCTTTTGGATTGGCCGGCGAGCATCGACTTCAACGGTCTCGCACTACACTGTGGGAGCGCGCGCAAGCGGAGACAGCATCTGCGGCCAAATCGCCTGCGTCGCGCGACTCGGCACGCAAGCGTCGCGGACTTCTTGCGACAACGCATTGCAAGGGCGACAAGCAGCGAAGCCGCTCCCGCAGAGAGCAGACCCAGGTCATCTCGCACGACAGGACTTCCAATACTGTCGATCGCGCTCGCGCGCGACAAGACCATCCCCACCTTCCGCGTGAATGGGGACTCCAGCACGCTGACTCGAAATCCTTCCATTCAACGAGTGGGCTGGCACGCGACGCATTGAAGCCCCTGCAACGGGAGGGTTGGGTGCGGGGTGGTGTCGTGCGCCTCGCTAGCGGCATCCCGGATGAACCTGCCCGAATGCGTTTTCTGCTCACAAAACTCAAGGCCATCGTCCGAGATCCGGCCGCCCAGTTTTACGCACGGCCGCGCCCATTGGGAGCTACGGAGCTGAACGCATGCCATGTCGCCCACGTACCTCGCTTTCGCTGGTTCAGCTTCAAACCGCCATCGTGTGGCTTCCCGGCTTCATCGCCGCCCGGCCCAGGGGCCTTACCAACGCGAGTACCTCTCCATGGCATCCGAAATTCGAATTCCCGCCGACGTCGTCGCGCCTGTCGATAGTGATCTGTATACCTCCGGCGTCAGCTGGGGCGCGGTACTAGCTGGCGCCGCCGGCGCTGCTGCAATGTCCTACGCACTCGTCATTCTTGGATTCGGCCTTGGGCTGTCTTCCATTTCCCCATGGGCGTATGCGGGCGCAAGCGCAACGACCATCGGGGTTGCCACGATTCTCTGGCTCAGCTTCACGCAGATCGCGTCATCGAGTCTCGGCGGATATCTCGCCGGTCGCCTGCGCGTGAAATGGGCAAGCGTGCACACCGACGAGGTGTACTTCCGCGATACCGCGCACGGCTTCCTCAGCTGGGCGGTTGCATCCCTCGTGGTGGCGGCTTTCCTTGCCAGCACGCTCGCGAGCGTGCTGAGCGGTGGCGCAACGATCGCGGCTACGGCAGCAGGCGGCATCGGCGCCGGCGCGGGTGCGGCAGCAAGCGCCACCGTCGCCAAGAATGCGGACGCGGTGGGCGACGCGAGCGGCTATTACGTCGACATGCTCATGCGTGGCGCGCCGGCGACGGCAGCGACGCCCGAGACGACATCGACCGATGGCACCAATACGATGACGCCCGTTCGCAACGATGCCGGCAACCGCGCGGAAGTCGCGCGCATCTTTGCCAGTGCCCTCGCGAGCGGCGATCTGCCAGCAACCGACCGCCAATACCTCGGCCAGCTCGTCGCACGCCGTGCCGGCATCGACCCCGCGCAAGGCGAACAGCGAGTGAACGAGGTCTACGGCCAGCTCAAGCTATCGGTTGAAACAGCAAAGACGAAAGCGAAGGAAGCCGCCGACAGCGCACGCAAGATCAGCGCAGGTATCGCGATATGGATGTTCATCTCGCTGTTGCTGGGCGCGTTCTTCGGCAGCCTCTCCGCCACCTTCGGCGGTCGCCATCGCGAGACGTATTCGCACCTCACGCGCGCCAACCATCTCTGACCCCTGGAGGATATCCCCATGCGTTCCATTCTTCTGTTCATGCTGGGCGTGCCACTGCCGATCATCATCCTGATTGCGCTGTTCGTGCGCTGAGCGACGACATCGACCCAATCCGGCGGGGCGCCTCGTGCGCCCCGCCTGTCGTTTTTTTCAGAGTTCGTTGATCACTATGTCGCGCATGTTTGCTGCTGATTGCCTTCATACGCACAGCACGAGGTTCCGCGATCTCCCATCAACACCCCACCCTCTTTCCGACACCGGAGCAATTCCATGGCCAAGCGCAAGCCAGCGCCCAAGAAGAATCCACGCACGACGCACACGGCCGACGACGCGCGTGGCAATGGCGACGAGCTGCAGCAGATGGCCTCGGGTCGGCATGCCGTGCTCACCACCAACCAGGGTGTGGCGCTGTCGGACAACCAGAACTCGCTGCGCGCAAGTCCGCGCGGCCCCACGCTGCTCGAAGATTTCATCCTGCGTGAGAAAATCACGCACTTCGATCACGAGCGCATTCCCGAGCGCATCGTGCATGCGCGCGGTTCGGCGGCGCACGGACACTTCAAGCTCACGCGTTCGCTGGCGAAATTCACGACCGCGAAGATCCTCACCGAAGTCGGCGTCACCACACCGCTGTTCACGCGGTTCTCGACGGTCGCCGGCGGCGCCGGTTCGGTCGACACGCCGCGCGACGTGCGCGGCTTCTCGGTGAAGTTCTACACCAGGGAAGGCAACTGGGATCTCGTCGGCAACAACATCCCGGTGTTCTTCATCCAGGACGCGATGAAATTCCCGGATCTCATCCATGCGGTGAAACCGGAACCGCATCACGGCATGCCGCAGGCGGGCTCGGCGCACGACACGTTCTGGGACTTCATCTCGCTGATGCCCGAATCCACCCACATGATGATGTGGGCGATGTCGGACCGCGCGATTCCGCGGAGCCTTCGCATGATGCAGGGATTCGGCGTGCACACGTTCCGCTTCGTGAACGAAGCCGGCGAATCCCGGTTCGTGAAGTTTCACTGGAATCCGACGGGAGGCACGCATTCGCTGGCGTGGGACGAGGCAGTCAAGATTTCCGGCGCCGATTCGGATTTTCACCGGCGCGACCTGTGGGAGGCGATCGAAGCCGGCGCCTATCCCGAGTGGGAATTGAGCGTGCAGATCTTCAGCGAGGAAGAAGCGGAACGGTTCAGCTTCGATGTCCTGGACGCGACCAAGCTCATCCCGGAGGAACTGGTACCGCTCACGCCGATCGGTAAAATGGTGCTCAACCGCAACCCGGACAATTTCTTCGCCGAGACCGAGCAGATCGCGTTTTGCA
>JBDSXV010000173.1:0-14781 GCA_039926025.1 Dokdonella sp. | reverse complement strand
CGGCCAAAATTAGTGCGTCAGCGACAAACCAGAAACGAGCGAAGGCCTTCACGACGACAAAACGAAAAATCCGCCAGCGCGGCGGATCTTTCAGCGGCGGGAAATGGGTTTTTCTACAGCTTCAACGCCTGAATTTAGCGGCGTGCGCAGCACGTCCGCTGGAATGAATTGTTGGGCAAGCACGCGGACACGGTACCTAGCGAAGTGCGATCTGCGTGAAAAGCAGACCCACAAGGCCAAACACCATGCACGCGTACCCACCGAGATAGAAGCGCTGTGCCCAAGGTTCCATGCCTGTGGTGCCAAGCGAGAACCAATGACCCCCTGCAAAACGCGAGCCCTTAGCGGCGGCAAAAGCACCAAAACCCACGAGCACGATGAAGATTGCGAAAAAGGTAGCCGCGCCACGGTGGTACGACTCAAGCCAAGCGCACATTGCAACAGGCGCCATGAATAGAAACGGCGAGAAGGTGAGGAGCAGGTTGGTCAAACCGGAACGTTGATTCTTAGTGCCCAACTACAAATAGACCCCAGATCCGGGGTGTTGCACGTGATCGTTCAGCAAGACGCGCGCGAGGTCAAGCATAATTCCTACGAATGATCAATCACTTCGCCGGCTGCATCAGCCTGTGCCGACCAGCAGACTCCCGTACAACACGACGGAGTCGCGGGTGTATGAGTTACCACAGCGAAAGTGCGGGTGTAACAACGGGTCCGAGTGACGCGCGGGCGTTGCGGCTTTTCGATGAAGTTCGCCGTCACATGCGGCTCAAACACTACAGTTTGCGTACCGAACGCGCGTACCTTGGCTGGATTCGCCGATTCATACTCGTTCACGATCGGCGCTCACCACGTGAGATGGGCGGTGCGGAAGTAGAGGCGTTCCTGAGTACGCTGGCGGTCGAGGGGCAGGTTGCTGCCGGTACCCAGAACCAAGCCTTGTCTGCGTTGCTCTTTCTCTATCGTGTCGTGCTCGGCGTCGAACTGCCGTGGATGGAAAATGTCGTGCGAGCGAAGCGGCCACGTCGCGTGCCGACAGTGTTGTCGCAGGATGAGGTGCGCCGACTCCTCGCGTCGATGCAAGGCCGAGCATGGCTGCTCGCGAGCCTGTTGTACGGTACCGGGATGCGGCTGCTCGAAGGTCTGCGATTGCGCGTCAAGGACGTCGACTTTGCCAGGTCGGAGATCACGGTACGCGATGGCAAGGGCGGCAAAGACCGGCGCACGATGCTTCCGCGATCGCTGGTCGAACCGCTGCATCGTGAAATCGAGCGCGCGCGTCTTGCACGAGCAGGACATGGCCGCGGGCTTCGGCGAAACACATCTGCCGCACGCGCTCGCGCGCAAGTATCCCCGAGCGGCGCATGATTTCGGTTGGCAATACGTGTTCCCTTCCGCGCAGCGCTCGCGCGATCCGCTCGATGGCGTGATCCGTCGCCATCATGTCGACGAAGCGATACTGTCGCGTGCGTTGAAAACCGCGCGACACAGGGCTGGCATCGTGAAGCTGTTGAGCGCGCATACCTTGCGTCACACGTTCGCGACGCATTTGCTGGAGGCCGGCTACGACCTGCGCACGATCCAGGAATTGCTGGGCCATGCGGATGTGTCGACGACGCAGATCTACACGCACGTGCTCAATCGCGGCGGTCACGGCGTGTCGAGTCCGCTGGACCGGTGATTCGCAAAATGCGCGCGACTAGAACGACGCGCAAGCCGTCGTGCGTTCGCGCAGCACGGATTCCTGCCTGAACATGTCCCGATAGCGCGCAATGACTGTGCGCACAGCTGCATCGCTCGATGCATCGTCGCCATGCACGAGAATCACGATGCGGCTGGCCTCGCCGATGCTCACGCCATCCTTGCCGCGCCAGTGACCGTGCGCGTCGAGCATCGTGTAGCCGCGCGGAAACGCGGGCAGCAGGACTTCATTCTCGAATCGCTGCCACGCCGCTTCGTCGACGTCGGCGCCGCCGGGAATCGAGCGGCCGAAGTAGAGGGTGTCGCGCGTCGCCAGCTGCTCATCGAGGCGACAGCCGAGCGGGTGCTCGCGCACCCAGTCGAGCTTGCAGCCGGCGAGCGTCAGCGCAAGGCCGGCAACGCACGCGATTGCAGCCGCTCGCATGATCATTTCAGGTTCGTCTCGAACAATTTGTAGATGCGCTTGTATTCGTCGAGCCAAGAATCGGCATGCACGAAGCCGTGGCGTTCGAGCGGATAGCCGGACAATTCGAAGTTGTCCTTGTGCAGCTCAATCAGCTTCTGGTACAGGCGAACCGAATCCTCGAACAGCACGTTGTCGTCGATCATGCCGTGCGCGATCAGTAACGAGCCCTTGAGGCCGTCGGCGAATTCGATCGGCGACGAGCGCTCGTACGCGATCGGATCGTCCTTCGGCTCGTTGAGAATGTTCGAGGTGTATTCGTGGTTGTACTGCGCCCAGTCGGTGACCGGACGCAGCGCGGCACCGGCCTTGAACACATCGGGCGCGCGGAACATGGCCATCAGGGTCATGAAGCCGCCGTACGAGCCACCGTAGAGGCCGACGCGCTGCGCATCAACCGACGCATTTTTTTCCAGCCAGTGCACGCCATCGATGAGGTCTTCCAGTTCCGGATGGCCCATCTGGCGGTAGATCGCGGTTCGCCAGTCGCGGCCGTAGCCTTCGCTCGCGCGGTAGTCCATGTCGAGCACGACATAGCCGTGTTCGTTGAGCAGGTTGTGGAACATCTGCTCGCGGAAATAGTAGGGGTATTGCTCGTGCACGTTCTGCGTGTAGCCGGCGCCGTGCACGAACAGCACGGCCGGGTATTTCTTGGATGCGTCGAAATCCTTCGGCTTGTACAGCTTCGCGTAGATTGGCTGCTGTGTATGCGTCGAGGGCACCTGCACCACGTCGAGCGCGGGCCACGTCAGCGCCTTGTACTCGGGTGTGCGCGTATCGGTCAGCTCGCGTGCCGTCGCGCCGCCTTCGCTCCCGATGATCGCCAGTTGCGCGGGAAGGTACGAACCCGAATGCACGATCGCAAGCTGCTTGCCGTCGGGCGCGAGCGCGAAGCTCTGCATGCCCTTGAACGAGGTGATGCGTTCGAGTTTGCCGCCCCTGGTCGCGACACGGTAGACGTCGTACGCGTACGGCGCTTCCGCGTTCGAGCGCAGGTAGAACCAGTTGCCGTCCGCCGAAAGCGCCGGGCTCGATACTTCGAACTTTCCGCTGGTCAGCGGGGTCGCCTTGCCATTGGCGGACTTCGCATAGAGCTGTGCGTAGCCGCTTTCCTCGGATACGTACCACAGCGTGCGGTCGTCTTTTTCCCAGCCGAACTCGTTGAAGTTCCAGTTGATCCAGGCCGCGTCCGTCAGGCGATGCTGGCTGACGAGCTTGGCGCGGTCGAGATCGACGCTGGCGATCCAGCGGTCCTTGTTGTCGATCGCGCGGATCTGGATCGCGATTGCCTTGCCGTCGGCGCTCCAGGCGATGCCGCCACCACCGCCATCGTCGCCGCCCGCGACAATACGCACGGCGCGATTCTTTGGCGTGTCGTCGTGTTTCGCTTCCTTCTTCTTGTCAGCCTCTTTCTTGTCGATGCCGTGCTCGCGCTTGAGCCTCTCGTTTTCGTCGCGCACGGATTTCAGCGGGTCGTCATGGATACCCGGCAAATCCTCCACCGCGAGTGCATGCGTCTCGTGCTTGACCAGATCGACCAACAGCAGCGATTGCGGCGCCGGATCGTTGCGGCCGACGCGCGTGCGTTCGTCTTCCTGTTCCTCGTAACCCGACTCGGTAACGAAGCGCTGCAGCTTGCCGTGCTGGCCCTCGTCGTTGCCCTTGGGTGATGTGACCACGAGCAGTGAGCGGCCGTCGGGCGCCAGCGAGGTGGCTTCGATCTTGACGTCATCGCCGATGTAAAACGGCAGGGGCGCGCGGCTTGGATCGCCCTTGGCGAAGTCATCGCCATTTTTCTTCTGTGCTTCGCGATCGGCCTTGATCTTGCGCAGGGTGGAGAAGTAACGCAGCTGCTGCTCGCCCAGTTCATCGGGCTTCTTCGCTTGCGGATCCTTTTCCAGCTTGAGGATGGCGACCGGTGCATTCACGGCGCCGGCGATGTCGTAGTTGAACCAGTCGCTGCCGCTTCGGTACTGCAGCGCATGGCCATCTGCAGAAAACTGTGGCGATGCTTCGGCCTGCGGCGTGCGCGTGACCTGGGTCAACCGGCCGTTCGCGACCTCACGAATGAATACGTCGCCGTTACGCACGAACGCCGCGCGTGTGCGCGCACGATCAAACACCGCTTCGCCACCATCGGCGTTCGCCATCGCCGACGGATCGACGACGGTGTCCTTGCCGTTGGCAAGATCGATGCGATGCAGGTCGCGGATCGACGAGCCCTTCTGCTTGATCGCGTAGTAGAGGCTGCGACCGTCGACGCTCCAGTACGCATGCTCGACCGGCGATCCGATCCAGTCCGGGTCGGCCATCGCCTGTTCGATCGTGATCGCCTGCGCGGGCGCGGCGACGAGGGTGAGCAAGCTGACGAGGCAGGCGACGGATGGGCGATGCATGGAGGACTCCGGAGCATGAGGGTCAAAGGCCCGAGCATACCGGCTTAGCGATCGTATGGACCGGGCCGAAAGTAAGCGGCGCGAGTTCGCGAAACCCGTCGACAGCTGTGCCTAAGCGACAGCAGGGCTTCGTCTGCGCTGCCCGGCCGCGCCTGCGCAATCGGCGTTCTCAGCGCATGGCCCGCACGCGTAGGCTTTCCGGGTCAATTCACCTCGAAACCGTTCGTGAAAATCATATCGCCGTCGCGCGTCACGCGCAGGCTGTCGTTGAATGTGGTGTGCCCGCCATACGCGGCGTATTCGCTCGGCGATGTGGCGGTCATGTGGATGAGGTTGGCGCCTTGATTGAGCGCGATGCCGGCTGCACTCCACGTCGTCGTGCCGATTGCGTTGCCGGTGGCGGCAGGTGCGTCCCAGGCAAGCGCATCGATCGCGTTGCCATCGTTGTTCGTGCTGCCGGCGAGGTCGATCGCGGGCTGATCGGTCGACCACGCGTTGCCCGCGGTGGGTTGCGCGATGCGCAGGATCGGCGGCGTGATCGTGCTCGGGTTGCCACGTTGCTGCGACACCAGCCACTGGAACAGCAATGGATGCGCATAGGCCGCCGGCCAGATGCCGTGGCCGCCGGTGTCGTAGCGCGTGTAGATCGTGCTCGCGCCGGCATTGCGCAAAGCAGCGACGAGCGTGTCGGAACCGGCGACGGGCACGGTACCGTCGTTGTTTGCGTGGAAGAACCAGAACGGTATCGCACTGACCGCGGCGGCAGGATTGGTATCGCCGTTGCCGGACATCGGCACCGCCGCGGCGAAGCGCGTCGGTTGCGCGGTGACCGCGCTCCACGTGCCCATACCGCCCATCGACAGACCGGTCACGTACACGCGATCGGGATCGATGTGATAACTCGCGGCGATCTGGTCGACGAGGCCGATCGCGGTGGTGAGCGTCGCGCCGCTCCACCAGCCGTCGGTCGGGCACTGCGGCGCGATCATGAAGATCGGTTGCAACGCAAGCTGATTGTCGCCGATCAGCTGCAATGCACCGTTCGCATTGTTGTTGAGCTGGGCTTCGTTGTCGCTGCCGCGCTCACCCGAACCGTGCAGGAACAGGATCAGCGGATAGGCTTGCGCACTGGTATAGCCCGGCGGCACGAAGTAGCGGAACGGCTGGTTGGCGCCGTCCGTGCTGTGGCCATAGAGGAAATCCGCGTGCGTCGCCGCGGCGGCGGGTTCGGCTGCCAGCACGAAGAGAGAGAAGGCGGCCAGCAGTCCAAAGGCGCGCATCGCGGTTTTTCCGGCAGGGGCGGGGTGATCGCGCCGCACGCTAGCACACGCGCCTTTTGCATTCCGGCACCGGATTGCGCCTCGCGGAGCTTGGCAAATCGGCGCTGCGCGGGCAGCCTAGGCGCTTGATCGACTGCCCGGAGAATGCCTTGACCCTGCCTTGTGTGGAAACCGAAACCGCCGCGAATCCGCGCCATGCGATCATCTGGCTGCATGGTCTTGGCGCCGACGGCAACGACTTCGCCCCGATTGTTCCCGAACTGGTCGGTCACGACTGGCCGTCCGTGCGTTTCGTGTTTCCGCACGCGCCGGTGCGCCCGGTCACGATCAACAACGGCATGGCAATGCGTGCGTGGTACGACATCCGCGGCATGGCGATCGCCGACAAGCAGGACGAAGTCGGCATCCGCGCCTCGATCGCGCAAGTCGATGAGCTGATCGCCCGCGAAGCAGGCCGCGGCATTCCGGCAGAACGCGTGCTGCTCGCCGGCTTTTCGCAAGGAGGCGCGATTGCGCTCACTGCCGGCGTGCGCCACGCATCCAGGCTCGCCGGCATTGTGGCCTTGTCGACCTACCTGCCGCTCGAAGCGATGACCGCCGCCGAATGCAGCAGCGCGAATGCCGGCTTGCCGATCTTCTTCGCCCACGGCAGCTCCGATCCTGTGGTGCCCCAGGCACTGGGTACAGTAGGCCGCGACGCACTGCAGCAGCTCGGCTACGCGGTCGAATGGCACAGCTACCCGATGGCGCACCAGGTATGCGCCGAGGAAATCGACGATCTGCGCGCATGGATCGGCTCGCGCCTGCACGCGACCGCTTAGGGATCCTCTGCCAGCAGCAAGGGTGCTGTGGGAGCAACTGTCTGTGGGAGCGGCTTCAGCCGCGATGCTCTCTCGCCAGCCAGCGGTGGCTGACGCCGCGATTGTGCTGGGAAGAACTTCGCGCTTTCCCGGCCCATGAAGAAGGTCGCTGGAGAGCATCGCGGCTGAAGCCGCTCCCACAAATGCTTCAGCCCTCCCCTTCAAGGGGAGGGTTGGGTGGGGATGGTGCTACCCGGTGCAAATCCATCCATGAGCATCGTGGCTGAAGACCCACAGACAGTTGCTTCAACAGACAATTGCTCCCGCAAAACCCGACAGCAACACACCAAGGCTGCGGTGCTTCGGCCCTCCCTACGAGGAGAGCGTTGGGTGAGGATGCTGCGCATGCCGCGGAGAGCATCGCGGCTGAAGCCGCTCCCACAAATGCTTCAGCCCTCCCCTTCAAGGGGAGGGTTAGTTGGGGATGGTGCTGCTCGGTGCAAATCCATCCATGAGCATCGTGGCTGAAGACCCACAGACAGTTGCTCCCACAAAGAAACCGTTCCCGCGACGGAGTGAATCCTGGCCCCGATTTGTCTCTCGTGGAAGGAGACACTTGACGGCATTGCCTTTAAACCCTCTCCTTCAAAGCGAGGGTGGGGATGGTGTCGTGCGCGCGACAACACCGCGGTTGTAGCCGCTACCGCAAAGTATTGATCGCGCGACCCTATACTCCACGCCATGAAGCCGCAGACTTCCAGATCACGCCCTGCGCAAGGGGACGCTTCCATCCCGACCTGGCTGCCGCATTTTTGCAGCGCACCTACCTTGTTCGCGGTGATGATCGTTGCGGAACTGGTCGCTCTGGTCGTCGTGCTGGCGCCCGGGATGGAAGTGCGCGCGTGGTTGCCGCGGCTGGGTGTGGTCAGCGTGTACGTGCAATGGCTGGCGTTGCTCAATGCCGTCGTGCTGTGTTCGCTGCGCCGGCAACTGGAGCCACTGCAGGCGCGCAGCGGGTTCCTGTTGGCCTGGGTGATCAGCGTGCTGGTCACCGCACTCGCCAGCGCGGTGGTCTGCCGCATGGATCAGACGCTGGGCTTGCAGCTGACGATTGCGGAAAGTTCGACCTGGCGTTTCGTGTTCGGCAACTCGGCCATCTGCGCGCTGATTGCGGCGGCGTTGCTGCGCTACCTGTTTGTTCTGGAGCAGTGGCGCGAACGCGTGCGTGCGGCGTCGAAGGCGCGCTTTGAAGCGCTGCAGGCGCGCATCCGGCCGCATTTCCTGTTCAACAGCATGAACACGATCGCGAGCCTGATCCGCACGCGGCCGGCCGAGGCCGAGCGCACGGTCGAAGACCTTGCCGATCTGTTCCGTGCCGCGCTCGGTGCCGACGATGCGTTGGGCACGCTGGGCGAGGAACTCGATCTGGTCGAGCGTTACCTGCATATCGAGCAGTTGCGCCTAGGCGAGCGCCTCAAGGTCGAAATCGATGTCGCCGACTTGCCACGCGACTTGTCTGTGCCGCGTTTGATGCTGCAGCCCCTGATCGAAAACGCGGTTTATCACGGCATCCAGCCGCGCGCCGATGGCGGCGTCGTCAGCATGAGCGGCCGCCGCCTGCCGGGCGGCATCGAGATCGTCGTACGCAATCCCTTGCCACCGGACGCGCCACCGTCGCGCAATGGTGTTTCACTGGCCAACACGCGCGCGCGCATCGAGTACCATTTCGGCACACGCGGGGAGTTGCGCGTGGAACCGGGTCCCGAGATCTATACCGTGAACGTGCGCCTGCCTGAGACGCCAATCCGATGAACGTCCTCATCGTCGATGACGAACCGCTTGCGCGCGAACGCCTTGCCGCCATGCTCGCCGAGATCGACGACGTGACCGTCGTGGGTGAGGCCGGCAACGGTCGCGATGCGCTGGATGCCCTCGCGCGCCTGCGCCCGGACGTGGTGCTGCTGGATATCCGCATGCCGGTGATGGACGGCCTTGAAGCGGCGCGCCATCTGGGCACGCTCGAGAGGCCGCCTGCGATGATTTTCTGCACGGCCTACGAAGACCACGCACTGGCTGCGTTCGAGGCGAACGCAGTCGACTATCTGGTCAAGCCGGTGCGCAGCGAACGTCTGCGCTCGGCGCTGGCGAAAGCACGGCGCTGGACCGGTGAACACGCGCGCGGCGTGCAGAGCGCGCTCGAACCCGGACGCAAGCGTACGCACCTGTGCGCACGTGTGCGCGGAAGCCTCGTGCTGGTGCCGGTTGCCGAGATCGACTACCTCCTCGCCGAAGACAAATACGTCGTCGTGCATCACGCCAAAGGCGAGGTGCTGATCGAAGAACCCCTGAAGGCGCTGGAAGACGAATTCGAAGGTCGCTTCGTGCGCATCCATCGAAATTGCCTGGTCGCGCTGACCAAACTTGCGGGGCTGACCCGCGCACCGGATGGCCGCTTGCTGGCGAATGTCGAGGGTGTCACGGCCGAACTCGAAGTAAGCCGGCGCAACCTGCCGGTGCTGCGCAAACTGGTCCGCACCCTATGAGAAAACTGCGCATCGCTACTCGCCAGAGCGCGCTTGCGCTGTGGCAGGCCGAACATGTGGCGACCCGTCTGCGCGCCTTGCATGTGGGGCTCGTCGTCGAGCTGGTTCCGATGACCACGCGTGGCGACCAGATCATCGACCGCCCGCTCGCAGAGATTGGCGGCAAGGGCCTGTTCCTCAAGGAACTGGAGGTGGCGATGCTGGAGCAGCGCGCCGATATCGCGGTGCATTCGTTCAAGGACGTACCGATGGAGATCGAGCCCGGCTTCGCCATCGGTGCCGTGCTCGAACGCGCCGATGCGGCCGATGCGTTCATCAGCCATCGCTTTGCGCGCTTCGATGAACTGCCGCAGGGAGCGCGCGTAGGCACGTCATCGTTGCGACGGCAGGCGCAGCTGCGTGCGCTGCGGCCGGATCTGAAGTTGATCGACCTGCGCGGCAACGTGAACACCCGGCTGGCAAAACTCGACGCCGATCACTACGACGCGATCGTGCTCGCCTGTGCAGGTCTTGAGCGTCTTGGTCTCGGCGCGCGAATCACCCAGCGGTTGCAAGCGCCGGAATGGTTGCCTGCGGTCGCTCAAGGCGCGATTGCAGTCGAGTACCGCGCAGGCGACGACATCGTGCTCGATGTCGTGCGTGCGCTCGACGACGCCGACACGCATCGTTGCGTTGCCGCCGAGCGTGCGATGAATCGCAGTCTGCACGGCAGCTGCAACGTGCCGATCGCGGGATATTGCGTGGAGATCGAAAGCGGTCTCGCGCTGTGGGGGCTCGTTGGCGATGCACACAGTGGACGCCTCGTGCGCACGCACGCGCAGGGACCTCTCGATGCACCCGAGGCGCTTGGCGAGCGCGTCGCGCAGCAGCTACGCGAACTTGGCGCGGACGAGATGCTCGCACGCCTCTCGGAAAGTTTGCGCTAGCGGCTTGTCCGCAATCCATGTGGGAGCGGCTTCAGCCGCGATGCCCTAAGCCCTCCCCTTCAAGGGGAGGGGTGGGTGGGGATGGTGTAAGTCTCCGCCGTGAAGCATCTCGGCTGAATGCGCTCCCACAAGCCCTTGCGCACACGAAGCCGCTCGTGCGGCAGCCGGATCAACCGCCGAAGTTGTAGACCAGGTTGGTGGTGAACAGCTGGTCGGTCTTCTTCGTGCCCGGCGCGACTTCCGAATTGCTGCGGATCTGGTAGCCGACCTTGAGTGCGAACGCCTTGTTGATGCTCACCGCAACGCCGGCATCGTTCTGGTAGAACTTGTTGTCGCTGCCAGCCTCGACGAGGAAGGTGTCGACGAAGGCGGTGTTCTCGGTGAAATTGTGCTTGTACGACATCAAGCCACGCCCGACGAGTTCGCTCTGCGAGTCGAACTTGACCGGCACCGATTGGCCGTTGACCACGACGGCACCATCGATGGGCTGCACGGTCTTGTAGCCGGGGCCGATTTCAAACGAAAGCTCATCGCTCGAATTCTTGAGCACGGTGTAGCCGTAGCCAATGGAAGCGACCCATTGGTATTCGAACGGCGAGAAATCGTCGTTCTCGTAGCGCAGCGCGCCAACGATATAGCTGCGTTCGTCGAGCTTGTAGCCGGCCGATGCGCCGGTTTCGATGCGGTTGGATGTCAGGTCGTAGCTGGACACATTGACCAGCTGGCCGTTCTGCACAGTCGCCGTTTTCACCTCACCCTTGCTGCGCAGTGCGCTCAGGTAGAAATTGTCTTTCCACTGATCGTCTTCCTTCTTCAGCGAGAACTTCGCATTGAGGTTTTCGGACTTCGCGTTGCCGCGGGCGGCAGCGAAACCCAGTTCACCCGCACCGGACCAGCCATCGTCGGCGAAAGCGGTCGACGGCAGTGCGGCGACAAGGCCTATCGCAAGCAGGATTTTCGTGTTCTTCATATTGAATTACCTTCGTTCGGGACAATGAGGCATAAAAAAACCGCTAAAACGGCAGCGGCTCCCGCGATGGTATGAGTCCGCGCTAAACGCGACGTGAACGTCGGCTGCGGAAATCGTGAACAACGGTGGCCCTGATGGACGGATCAACGCCCGTAGTACGCCATCACCGCGTGTTTCGCTTCGGCAAAGAACAGCCAGCGCTCGACGAAGATGCCGGCCATGCATAGCAGCCACGCGATCGGCAAGCCGATCCATCCCGGCAATGGAAGCACCACGATCGGGGCAAGCAACAGCAGCCAGAATGCAATCGCGCGCAGCCGGCGCGAATGCTTGCGCGCGAGCACGAATCCCATTTCGTGCGTCAGATAGTTTTCTTCCGTATGCGGCTGCTCGAAACTGCGCACGTCGCCGACGCGATCGAGGCCGGTCGCGTTTCCCGCGCTGATGCGCGGGAGTGCATCGACATGTCGCCAGTAGGCGCGTTTGAGCAGCGCACACGCAGGTCCGAGCAGCACCGCAGCCAAGGCCACCGCATGCGCGCCGAGCCACAACCCGCCGTCTGCGATAGTCGCGACGTGCACGGTTGTGAAGGCCACTGCGCCCGCGAACAGACCGAGCAGCAGATAACTGGCGGCCGTGTAGCGTGTGTGCCAGGCGCGAATCGTCTGCAGTGATGCGTAGATGCGTGCCGTGCAGTAGACGGTCGTGACGCAACCGAGTGCGAGAGCTGCGCCGCACAGGCGCAGGACCACGTGCGCGCCGGGTCGCGTGACGAGAAGGCAGGCAATGACAGCCATCGGCAGATATGTGAGCAGGGAGGCAACGCCTTCACGCGAAAGCCACGAGCTGCGCCATTGCGAGAACGCGCGCCACGCGCGCCACGGCTGGCCGAGGTGGGCGACTGATGCGAGCAAGCCGCAACTCGTCAGGATGAAACCCGCGGCAAGCGCGACAGCGAGGCCGAAGCGTGGGTCGATGGCAATCGACGATCCAGCCGCTCCGCGCACCACGAAGATTTCGGTCGGTGTTCCCGCCGCGAGGCTGAGGCCGAGCAGGAACAGCAAGCCGTAACCGCAGCCGGAAAGAACTGTGAACAGGATGATCGAAAATGTCGGTCGCATCGATGTTGCGTTCCTTCAGCGCGACAAGGCGCGATCGAGCCAGCGCAACACGCCAGGCAATTTATCGCGGTCGAGTACTTCGCTGTTCTTGCGCCCACCATCGGGTTCCGCGGACGCGCTGCAACCGTCGCGCCGCGGTCGCGGCGGCAGATACCTGTTGACCGGCTTGTAGCCGTACTCGGGCATCAGCGCATAGCCGTCGCGTTCTGCCACGAGTCTGGAAATGGCGGAATTCTCGTCGCCGAGATCGCCGAAATGCCGCGCGCGCGTCGGGCATGCCATCACGCAGGCAGGCTGGCGATCTTCTTCGTCGAGCGTTTCGTTGTAGATGCGGTCAACGCAGAGTGTGCATTTCTGCATCGTGCCGCGTTCCATGCTGAACTCGCGCGCGCCATAGGGGCAGGCCCACGAACACAACTGGCAGCCGATGCACTTGTCCGCATCGACGAGCACGATGCCGTCCTCGGCGCGCTTGTAGCTTGCACCGGTCGGGCACACGGTCACGCACGCCGGCGTCTCGCAATGCAGGCACGAACGCGGGAAGTGCACGGTGAGCTCTTGAGCAGAGGGATTGGGGTGAAGGGAAGATGGGGCAGACGAGAGGGTACTGTCTGCGCGGAATGCCTTTCCCTCATCCGCCTTCGGCACCTTCTCCCGCAGGGAGAAGGAAGGATCCACCGAATAGCTGTGCACGCGATTGAACCAGACACCGCTCGGTTCCTTGCCATAGGGGTCCTGATCGAGCAGCGGACCGAAATCGCCGCCATCATTCCATTCCTTGCACGCGACGGCACAGGCATGGCAGCCGACGCAGGTGTCGAGGTCGATCACCAGGCCAAGTTTCTTCGCGGTGGGCGGGGGCAGGGCGGTCATGGCTGCAGCGGCCAGAAATACGGAATCAGGATCATCGAGAGCGCGCAGAACACCGCGATCAATGGAATGCCAACCTTCATGAAATCGGTGAATCGATAGCCGCCGGCATAGTAGACCATGGTGTTGGTCGGATAGCCCACCGGAGTCGCGAACGAGGTGGCAGCGGCGAACGCGACCGCGATCACGAAGGGGCGCGGGTCGGCGTGCGCCGAATGCGCGACGGAAATCGCGATGCCCACCATCAGCACGACCGAAGGGTTGTGGCCCATCAATTCGGTCAACAGGGCCGTGAGCAGGTACACCATGAGCAGAGCCGCGAGCGGTCCGTGCGCGCCGACGAGGTGCATGCCTGCGCCGACGAGGGTTTCGGAGAGGCCGCTGCTTTCGATCGCTGTGCCGAGTGGCAGGATCGCTGCGAGCAGGATGATGATTTTCCAGTCGATGCCTTCGTAAAGATCCTTGCGGCCGAAACATCCGGCGATCGCCATCGCCACCGCGCCGGCGATCGCGGCTACCGGAATCGGCAGCCAGTGCAAACCGGAGACGATGACGACGCCGACCATGATCGCGATCGCGGCGAGGGCACGTCGTGGTGTCCGTCGCATGTCTTCGCGTTCGCTCAACACGACGAGGCGTTCGTCACCGCGCACGGCATCGGCTGCGGTATTGCCGACCAGCAGCAGGAGCACGTCGCCGACGGCAAGTCGAACGTCTTTCAGTTTTTCGCGCAGGATGCGACCGCGGCGGTGGATCGCGAGCGCGATCGCATCATGGTTGCGCTGGAAATCGAGTTCGCCAAGCGTGCGGCCGTCGATGATGGTGTCCGGTTTGACCATGACTTCGACCAGCACGCGAGCGCGCCCGTGATCAGGGCCGTAGCGGTTTTCCGGATCAAGCTCGAGGTTTGCGCTCGCGCGCAGCTCCTCGATCTTCTCCCAATCGCCGCGCACGAGCAGCACGTCGCCAGCTTCGAGTCGCTGCGAACGCGGCGACCACATATGCTGGTCGCCGCGCAGGAGTTCGAGCGGATAGACGCGGTATTTCTCGCCGAGCTTTGCGTCGGCGATGGTCTGTCCAACCAAGGGCGAGTTCGCGGCGAGCTTGAGTTCGGTCACGTATTTACCGACCTGGGTTTCCATCGGCAGGTTGGTGGAGATGTCGCGCGGCAACAGCCAGCGACCAATCAGCATCAGGTAGACGATGCCGACGACCGCAAGCAGCACCCCCATGCGCGTGAATTCGAAGACGCCGAACGGTGGCAGGCCGTGCTTCTGCGCAATGCTGTCTGCCAGCAGGTTCGATGAGGTGCCGATCAAGGTGCATACGCCGCCCATCTGCGCCGCAAACGCCATCGGCATCAACACGCGGCCAGGTGACGTGTTCGTGTTTGCGCATACGCGCAATGCGAGCGGCAGGAAGGTCGCGACCAGCGCAATGTTCTTCACGAACGCGCCCATCGGCGCGATCGCGAGCATCAACGCGAGCGTGAGCAGCCACGGTTGGCGGATGCGCGAGAGCAGTCGTCCGAGCGGTTCCAGTGCGCCGGAGCGTTCGATGCCGAGGCTGAGCGCGAACATCGCGGCCACCGTCACCGTCGCTTCGTTGCTGAAACCCGCGAGCGCTTCTTCAGGTGAAACGAGATGGAGCACGACCAGCAGCACGAGCACGATCAGCGCGACCAGATCGATGCGTACTTTCTCGCTCGCGA
>JBDSXV010000172.1:0-11764 GCA_039926025.1 Dokdonella sp. | reverse complement strand
GGCTTCAGCCGCGATGCTCTTGTGAAAAGAGCATCGCGGCTGAAGCCGCTCCCGCAGAAAGTTGCTACCACCGAAAGTTGCTCCCACCCACAGTTGTTCCTACCGACAGTTGCTCCCTCCGACAGTTGCTCCCACAGACGTTCGTCTCGGCAGGAACCAGAGCAGAGATCAGCTTGTCGCGTCGCCCATCAGCGGCCGCCGCGTCGTCGATGGCGGATATTTTTCCAGCAGGGCCGTCGGTCGTATCGGGCGACGCTCGAAGCCGCCGCCGCAATTGGGGCAGACACCGGCAAGACGCAAGTCGACGCAGCTCGCGCAGAACGTGCATTCAAAGGTGCAAATCATCGCGTCCGCGGCGGTGGTTGCGAGATCCTTGCCGCAACATTCGCAATGGGGTCGGAGTTCGAGCATGGCCTGATCTCGCTGAGGGTTCGTCGCCCATTGTCGTTGCGACAGCCGTGGCGGAGAACAGCCAGAGCGCGCGACCTGCGCGGAGCCAATTGCGCCTGCCTGGACCTTGCTGAAGCGTTCAGAGTGGACCCTGTGCCTGCCGTCCGGCAGCGTTACGATGCGTCACGTCCAATCCGAGGAAATCCCGACGCAATGAGCGCACACACGGCAACGGTCCATTGGCAACGCGTCGACACAAGCTTCGCGAACGGCGAGTACTCGCGTCGGCACGAGTGGCGCTTCGACGGCGGCAGTGTCGTCAGCGCTTCGCCATCGCCGCAGGTGGTACCGGCACCCTGGTCGGATGCAAGCGCGGTCGATCCCGAGGAAGCGTTCGTTGTGGCGATCTCCAGCTGCCACATGCTGTGGTTTCTTTCGCTCGCGGCCGAGCGCGGCTTCGTCGTCGATCGCTACACGGATGAAGCCATCGGCACGATGGCGCGTATCGCACCCGGCCGGCAGGCGATCACTGATGTGGTATTGCGTCCACGCATAGAATTCGCGCCGACGCATGCAGCAGATGCCAGCGAAGTGGACGCCTTGCACGAAGCCGCGCACGCGCGCTGCTTCATCGCCAATTCGGTGAAAACCGCGATCCGGGTGGAGATACCGGCGTGAGCGCCGCGATGGCCGGCGCGGCGATCGAATTCGATGCTGCGCTGGCACAGCTGCCGACGACCGAAGGTCAACGCTTCGTCACGCTGTTCGAGCACGGCACGCTGGCGCTGGAACTGTACGCACCGCGCGGACACGACCCGCAACAGCCGCATACGCGCGACGAATTGTATGTCGTGGTGCTCGGATGCGGGACGTTCGTCTGTTCCGACACACACACTTTGTTCAAGCCCGGAGACGCGCTGTTCGTCCCGGCCGGCGCCGTTCATCGCTTCGCGGATTTCAGCGACGACTTCGCCGTGTGGGTGATGTTCTACGGTCCAGAAGGCGGCGAAAAATTCTAGTGCTTGCCGACTGGCGCTGATTTCAACGCGAGCTTCTCGCGCAGCAGGGTCTCGACTTTTTCCGGTGCGTCGCCGCCCACGCGGCGATAGATGACATTGCCCTTGGCGTCGACCAGCAGCAAGCTGGGCGTACCCTTGACATCGTACTGGTCGGCAATCAGGTCGCCATCACGAATCAACGTGAAGGTCTGTCCGCGCTCGCTCAGTTCGGCGACCGGATCGCCGTCGTCCTTGATGTCGATCGCGTAGACGTCAAGGTTTGCCTTGCCGGCATCGTCATAGACCTTCTGCAGATGCGGCATCAGCGCCTTGCAGTACGGACACCAGGTCGCCCAGAACAGCAAGACGGCGGGGCGCTGGAGATGATCCGGATCGAAACGGACGGGCTTGCCGTCGGCGCCGACGCCCTCCCAGGCGATCGCACGTTCTTGCGCCATCGCCGGAACGGCGAGGAGGAAAAGGGCCAACAGCCAGATCGTGCGCATGCAAACTCCCGTGGTGTGCCGAAGGGACCGGCGGCCAGTGACTTTTCTTGCGGAAGCCGACATTTGGCCAGCATGGCGCGGCCGGCGGGCGCGGATTGACGGCCGAAAGTGCCAAAGTTTGGCAATTCCGCGCGGATCGCCGGTCGGCGTTGCCGGAGCAGGCTGCCGCGCCGCTGGCATGCTGCTTGCTTTGTTCAGAATCAAACATTCGACGATAGCGAACCCAGATGCTCGCGATAATGGACAGCTTTTCCACCCAGTGCGAGGCTCCCGCCCAGCACGAGGCCGTGGCCACCGCGAACTTGGCGAACCACTCGATCGAGTGGCGCAGCCGCTACGACGGCCTGGTGTCGACCGCGCACGTCGAGGGCAAGGCGGTCGCAGGCATTTCCGGGCCATGGTCCGGTAAATTCGCGTTGACCTGGTGGGAACGCCCGCTGCCGGCACGCCAGCTCGAATTGTACGATTCGATGGACGAGGCCAAGCGCGAAGTGGAGATATGGGCGCAGCGCATGCGCATCGGCGGCTACACGACGCCGGCGAGCCTCAATGCACGTGCCCGTCTGCGCGATGTAACGGAAAGCGCACCCGTGCCGATGGGGATGCGCACGGAAGTCCAAAGCAGTTTGATGGACCGAGTGCTGACCCTGCTGCCGCCATTCGCACGCGCCAAGTCGCGCAGTTCGTCCAGCAACACGATCGATCGTCTGCGCCGCATGCAGGTTTGCACCGATACCGATCTCAGCGGCTTGCACTTCGCCGCCAACGAATGATCGTTCGTCGCGCGGACCTGCTTCAGCTGTCCGCGCCCTTCCGCCGCCCCCGACTCACGCGACGCACCATCGTCACCGTGCCGGTTCCGTCGGCACTCTTGCGTTTTTCGACCTCGAACAGCCCGCTCGCGGCAATGAGTTCACCGAGTTTGCGGTAGCCGTAGTTGCGCGGATCGAAGTCCGTCGCCTGCTTGGCGACATTGCTGCCGACCGGCGCAAGATTCGACCAACCCGAATCATCCGACGAAGCCTCGACCGCGTTGCGCAGCAGCGCAACCAGACGCGTGTCCTGCTTCAGTTGCGCGCTGGTCCGCGGCGCGGTCGTTTCTTCTTCGTCGTCTTCCTTGTCGACGAGGATTTCGGTGTAGATGAACTTGTCGCATGCCGATACGAACGGACCCGGCGTCTTCTTCTCGCCAAAGCCATAGACGACCAGTCCAGCCTCGCGCACGCGCGCGGCCAGGCGCGTGAAGTCGCTGTCGCTGGAGACGATGCAGAAGCCGCCGAGCTTGGCGCCGTAGAGCAGATCCATCGCATCGATGATCAGCGCCGAATCGGTGGCGTTCTTGCCGGTGGTGTAGCGGAACTGCTGGATCGGCTGGATCGCATATTTCAGCAGCGCTTCCTTCCAGCCTTTCAGCTGCGGCCCGGTCCAGTCGCCATAGGCGCGCTTGACCGTCGCGGTGCCGTACTTCGCAATCTCCGCGAGCAGGCCTTCGACAACCGCGGGCTGTGCGTTGTCGGCATCAATGAGTACGGCTAGTTTGGTGGATGTGGAAGCCATGCGTGCGTGCCCAGCGGAACATGATCGAAGCGTACTCCGCGAGCACGCACTCTGCATTGGCCGGCCAACTGCTCGCCAGGCGTCCGCGCTACAGCACGCGCTCGATCATCGCGACCAGCTGCGAGCGTGAAGCAAGACCAATTTGCGTCGCCTGCACCTTTCCGCCCTTGAACAACATCAAGGTCGGCGCAGAACGCACATTGCAGGCGAGGGCAGTCTTCTGGTTCCTGTCCAGTTCGACTTTCGCGATTTTCAGCCGACCCGCGTAGTCGGCCGCCATCTTGTCGAGCATCGGCGCCATTGCCTTGCACGGCCCGCACCATTCGCCCCAGAAATCGACCAGCACCGGCATGGCCGATTGCAGCACATCGCTGTCGAAACTGGCATCGGTGGTTTGCATAACGAAATCGTTCATCTCGGCACCTTCGTGGTCCAATACATCAAGGAGTTGCGGTGAGAGGGCTGGTCTTGCGGGTACGGGCCGTGGCGCGCGATGTCCCCGCGGGCTCCTGACAATCGACCAGCACGCGTTGGATGTCGTGGGCGGACACCTCTGCGCGTGCCCACTGGATCGCAATATCGCGTTGTCGGCATCAGTTCACGCGGATCCGGTGAGACGGTCTGTCGAGCTCGCATCGACACCCTCTGCCGCGGTCACTGCGGCCCGCAGCAGCTTGATGTCCTGCGGCGACGACAGCGCAATGCGTTCCGCACGCAGGCGGGCGAGGATGTCGAACAGCAACTCGCTGCGCATGCTGCCCGATTGTCGCGGATTGGTTATGTACGCAATCGCGATGAAAATCAGCGAGGCGCCTTCAATGCCGTCGAGCAACACGTTTGGCGCCGGCGTTGTTAGCACGCCGTGATGCGCAGCGAACGCCTCGCGCACGATTTCGCGTACGCGTTCCGCATCGCTGTCGATCGGCATCGGCAGCCGGATGCGCACACGACCTTCCGCATTCGCCAGCGTCACGTTGCGCACGCTCTTGGTGATCAGTTCCGAGTTCGGCACGATCACGGTGGAGCGGTCGCTCATCTGGATCTCGGTCGCGCGCACGTTGATGCGCCGGATGTCGCCTTCCGTATCGCCGAGCACGACCCAGTCACCCACCTTGACCGGTCGTTCGACCAGCAGGATCAGGCCGGACACGAAATTCTGCACGATCGCCTGCAAGCCGAAGCCGATGCCGACCGAGAGCGCGCTCGCGACCCAGGTGATGCGCTCGAGGCTGAAGCCGAGTGCTGACAGCGCGAACGCAAAGACGACCACGCCACCGACGTAGCCAAGCAGCGTCGTCACCGATATGCGCATGCCCGGGTCCAGGCGCGTCGTCGGCAGGTAGCGGTTGAACAACCAGCTCTTCAGCGCACGCACGGCCGCTATGCCGAGCACGAGCACGGCGAACGCGCCGAACACCGCACCCGGCGTCACTTCGATCTGGCCTATCTTCAAGCCGGCGCCGGCTTGAGCGATGCGCGCGAGCAGGTCGGCCGGGCCGCTGCCGTATGGAGAGAAAACGGTGGCGAGCGCGAGGACGAGTGCGCAGACGCGGAAGATGCCCGAGCAAAGCACCTCGAACTGTTCCAGCGAACGCGGCTCGAGACCGAGCGTATTCTGCAACCAGCCCGCGCGGGTCGACATGACCGCGGCGGATACATCTTCGATCAGATGGACCAGCAGGTAAAACGTCGCCGTGACGATACCGAGCCCGACCATCTGCCGCGCAATCTGCTGCGCCAGCGCAACGTAACCGCTGAGCACTGCCACGACTGTCCCAATCACACCGAGCCACAGGGCGGCAACACAGAAGCCGATCCAGGCGGAGCGCTGCCGCGATTCGGAATCCTTCGCCGCGCCCTTCGCGCTGTCCCGCGCGCGCTCGACCGACGTTCCGGTTTCGTCGTCGTCCACGCGGGTGAGGCCCCATCCGATCAGCGCGGCGTAGATCAAGGCGACCACGAGACTGCCTGCAATCGTCGCCGACAGGCTTGCGCCAACCAGCGTGTTGATCTTTTGCTGCAGGATGCTGAATGCGATCGCACAACCGAGCAACATCGGAAACAGACGCAGTCGTTCGGCGACGTCGTCGGGTATCGATGGCAACCGCCAGGAAGGCCTTGCGGCGGAAAGCAGCGCGCGGCCGAGGCCCGCGACAAAACTGCCGAAGAAGATCGCGCTGACGACGGCACGCGCGAACGCGTTCTCCGCATCTGAAAACGCGCCGCGCCAGTCGAGCGCGACCACCATCAATTGCGCGCCGCCGCCGACGAAGAGCGTCGCGACGACCACGATTGCGAACGCAAGGGCGGATCGGCGCAGGCGACCCTGTGGCACGCGATTGGCGGTTGTGCGCATGAGCGCCCGCTCTGCCCACCAGCGGCCGCCCAGCATCAACAGCAGACCCAGGCCGACACCGCCCACGGCGAACACGCGATTGTCCGCCGAGAAGCTGTCGCTCACTGCACTGCTCACGCCCGAACGCAAGGCGCCCAGGCGCGAGCCATCGCGTGAAAGATTGCTGGCGACGTCCTTCCAGAATGCAGGTGTCAGCGGCGACGCGGTGCGTTGCGAAAGCCTCGCCTGGAAATTCGCGCGCCGCGCTTCGGCAATCTGGTCGGTCAACTGACGCGCATCGATGGCGAGCAGCCGAGCGCGCTTGATCTCGCCATCCAGCGTCGCGCGTTGCTTGTCCAGCTCGGCGCGTTGCAACGTTATGTCGCTCGCTTCGGACGCAGCGCCCTTGACCGGCGCCGCACCGAGTTCCCCCAGACGCGCATCGATAGCCGCGAGCCTCGGCGTGCGGTCGTCGGTCAATGCGTCCGCCTGCGCCGTAACGGAAGCGACCGTATCGCGCAATTCGTTGAGGCGCGCATCAGTCAGCGGCTCGGCATTGTCGTCGGTGGTGGCCAGCTGCTTGCGCACATCAACGAGTTGCTGATTGGCGACATCGATGGTTTTCACGGAATCGGGCGCCTGCGCGAAACACGGCAGGGCGGTGGCGATCAGAGAGAGGAAAAGAGCGACACGGAGGAATGCAGGCATGTGCGCATCATCGAAGCGCATCTCGATGCCGTCAACGTCCGGCCGATTGCGGCAGGGGCGCGGTTCACCCGATCATCGATCCGTTTCTCGCGCATGCGGCGGCACGCATTGCTCAAGTCTGCCCGGGTCAGCCCGTCGCGCACGCCGCATCCGTGAACCACGGACTGCGGCCGCAAGCCGACCGCATCGTGTCTGGAGGCTGAGCAGTTGGCGTAGACTAGCGGGCCTGCGTCCGGCGCAGTCTTTCCTGCGCGATGTTCGCGCGCTGCCGCCGAGTCCGCTGGAGAAGGCGTTTGTCGAGCACCACAACGGCGCGCAGCGCGCTGAAAATCCGTTATTCGGCCGTGTTCTGGCTGGCCGGCGTCTTCCTGACGATTTCGACCCTGACGCGTCTCATCCTGCTGATCAAGACCGGCAACGGGATTTCGGTCGCACCGTTGAGCTGGCTCTACCTTTTCGTCGTCGGCCTGGGTTACGACCTCGTCGCCTTCATCTATTTCGCGTGGCCGCTCGTGCTCGTCCTGTGGCTGCTGCCCGCACGCGCCTTCGCAGGTCGCCCGGCACGCATGGTGATTGCGGGTATCGCGTTGATCCTCGTTTACATCCTGCTTTTCGTGGCCGTCGCGGAATGGCTGTTCTGGGACGAATTCGAGTGCCGCTTCAACTTCATCGCGGTCGACTACCTCGTCTACTCGCGCGAAGTCATCGGCAACATCCGCGCTTCCTATCCGGTCGGCAAGGTGCTGCTTGCGCTCGGCGCAATTGGTGCGTTGATTCTCTACTACACGCGGCGCCGCTGGCTGCCGCAGCCGGATGCGTCCTCGTTTGCCGCACGCACCAGGGTAACGTTCGCCTGGCTGCTCGCCACTGTCGTTGTCAGTTTCTTCGTTGACAGCCAATTGAAGAATCGTAGCGACAATGCTTATGTCAACGAGCTCGCGGGCAATGGTATCTACGAATTCTTCTCCGCGTTCCGCAACAACGAACTCGATTACGAGCGCTTCTATCGCACCTTGCCCGATGATGCCGCCTTCGCGAAGTTGCACGAGCTGCTGAAAACGCCGGAAGCGACATTCACCAGCAGCGATCTGCACGACATCTCGCGCACGATCACGAATGCAGGTCCGGAGAAGCGTCTCAACGTCGTGCTGATCAGCGTCGAGAGCCTGTCGGGCGAATTGCTCGCCGCTTTCGGCAACACCAAGGGCATCACGCCGAATATCGACGCGCTCGCCGCGCACAGCCTGTTTTTCACCCGCATGTACGCGAGCGGTACGCGCACTGTGCGCGGCCTCGAAGCGCTGTCGCTGTCGGTGCCGCCGACGCCGGGCCAGTCGATCGTGAAGCGACCGAACAACGAAAACCTGTTCTCACTGGGCTCGGTGTTCGACACGAAGGGCTACGACTCGATGTTCGTCTACGGTGGCTACGGCTACTTCGACAACATGAATTATTTCTTCTCGCACAACGGCTACCGCATCGCCGACCGCTCGGACATTCCGCGCGATCAGGTGCACGAAGCCAACGTCTGGGGCGTCGCGGACGAAGACCTGTACACGCTCGCGATGCGCGAAGCCGATGTCGCGTTTGCCGCTGGAAAGCCGTTTTTCCAACACGTGATGACAACCTCCAACCACCCGCCGTTCACGTATCCGGAGGGACGCATCGATCTGCCTTCGGGCAAGGCGGGGCGCGCCGGTGCGGTGAAGTACACGGACTGGGCGATTGGCGATTTCCTCAAGCGCGCGGCGACCAAACCCTGGTTCGACGATACCGTGTTTGTGATCACCGCCGACCATTGCGGGTCGAGCTGGGGGCGCAGCGCACTGCCGATGAATCGTTACCACATCCCGCTACTGATCTATTCGCCCAAGCACATTGAACCAGCGCACGTCGATCGACTGATGGGCCAGATCGACATTCCGCCGACCGTGCTCGGCCTGCTGGGCTTCAGCTATACCTCGCGCTTCTACGGCTACGACATCTTCAAGCTCGAACCGGGACGCGAACGCATCGTGCTCGGCAACTACCAGAAAGCCGGCTACCTGCGCGACGGCGTGCTGACCGTACTTGCACCGAAGCAATCCGTGCAGCAAACCGTGCCGAAATTCGACGACAGCGGCGATGCATCGCCGCTGGAACAGGCGCGACCTGAACTCGTCGACGAAGCCATCACGTATTACCAGACGGCGAGCTATCTGTTCGGGCACGATTTGATGCGCGTGGCGCCGGCGGCTGCGGCTCGCTAGTTGATATCGGCGTCTTCGCGCTCAGTGCCGCCGCTTCGGCGCGAAGTCGACCGGCTTTCTTGCTCTACGTGCAGTAATTTGCCGATCGGGGGGCGTCTCTAAACCAATGAAATTGTGCGACTGGCAGGAGCAGCTCCTCGCGACCCAAGAGGAGCCAAAGGCCGTGTTGCGAGACGTTGGTAACCTCAGCGCCCCAAGTGCTGCTGCCAGCCGCGGCGGATTTTATCAGCGTGCGCCTCAACCAGGTTTTGAGAGCTGATCACGACAAGGCCGCGGCCGCGCTTGTCCACCTACCTTCTGCATGGAGAGTCGGCTGAAGTCAGCACCATCCCCACCTAAATCCTCCCCTTGAAGGGGAGGACTTCAAAGGCGCACGCTCAAGCCCTCCCCTTCAAGGTTGGGTGGGGATGGTTTGCGTGGTGAGTGAAGCACTTCATGCTTCAGCTGGCCGAATCCACAACGGTCGCGAAGTCGTCGCGCGCTCACGCGCGCAACGACGCCGCACTGCTTACACCGTCAACGGATTGGGCTTGTCCGGATCGAGCTTCCACTGCTTGATCGCACGTGCGACGTCTTCGGGATTCATCTTGCCTTCGGCCGCGAGTGCAGCAATTGCCGCGTGCGCAATCCAGTAGCGATCAACCTCGAAGAAGCTGCGCAGGTTCGCGCGCGTGTCGCTGCGGCCGAAACCATCGGTGCCGAGCACGGTGTAGCGCTTGCCGTCCGGCATGAACGCGCGTACCTGATCGGCGTACTCGCGCACGTAGTCGGTTGCCGCAATCGCAGGACCCGCGCGGCCTTCGAGGCACGCCGTCACGTGTGCGACGCGCGGCTTCTTGTCCATCGGGTGCAGGCGGTTCCAGCGTTCGGCATCGAAGCCATCACGGCGCAGTTCGACGAAGCTCGGGCACGACCAGATGTCGCTGGCGACGCCGAATTCCTTCTCCAGCAATTCCGCCGCCGCGATCACTTCGCGCAGGATCGTGCCGGAACCGAGCAACTGCACGCGCGGCTCGTTCTTCTTCGGCTTGCCGCCGTCCTTGAACAAATACATGCCCTTGATGATGTCGGCTTCGACGCCCGCCGGCATGTCCGGGTGCGTGTAGTTCTCGTTCATCACGGTGACGTAGTAGTAGACGTCTTCCTGTTCCTGCAGCATGCGGCGCGAGCCGTCCTGCAGGATCACCGCGACTTCGTAGGAGAACGTCGGATCGTAGGCGCGGCAATTCGGGATCGCGCCTGCGAGCAGGTGCGAATGGCCGTCTTCATGTTGCAGGCCTTCGCCATTCAAGGTGGTGCGACCGGCGGTGCCGCCGACAAGAAATCCGCGCGCGCGCAGATCACCCGCGGCCCAGGCGAGATCGCCGACGCGCTGGAAGCCGAACATCGAGTAGTAGATGTAGAACGGCAGCATCGGCACGTCGCTGACCGAGTAACTCGACCCCGCGGCCATCCACGCCGACATCGCTCCGGGTTCGCTGATGCCTTCCTGCAGGACCTGGCCTTTCTGGTCTTCGCGGTAGTACATGAGCTGGTCGGAATCGACTGGCTTGTACTTCTGGCCGAACGGCGCGTAGATGCCGATCTGGCGGAACATGCCTTCCATGCCGAACGTGCGCGCCTCGTCTGCGACGATCGGCACCACATGCGGCGCCAGCTGCTTGTCGCGCAGCAGCAGGTTGATGCCGCGCACGAACGCCATCGTGGTCGAGATCTCGCGCTCGCCGCTGCCCTTGGTGATCTGATCGAACGCCGATAGATCAGGTACCGCAATGGATGAGCTCTTGCGCCTGCGCTGCGGCAGGAAACCACCGAGCGCGTTGCGTCGTTCCAGCATGTACTGCACTTCCGGCGAGTCCTTGCCGGGGTGGTAGTAAGGCACGTCGTCGACCTTGTCGTCGGTGACCGGAATATTGAAGCGGTCGCGGAACGCGCGCACGGCTTCGTTGTCGAGCTTCTTCTGCTGATGCGTGGGGTTTTGCGATTCGCCCGATGCGCCCATGCCGTAGCCCTTGACCGTCTTGGCCAGGACCACGGTCGGCATGCCCTTGGTATTCACCGCTTCGTGATACGCGGCGTACACCTTGTGCGGATCATGACCGCCGCGGTTGAGACGCCAGATGTCGTCGTCGGAAAGATTCACGACGAGCTCGCGAGTCTCCGGATACTTGCCGAAGAAATGCTCGCGCGTGTAGGCGCCACCGAATGCCTTGCAGTTCTGGTATTCGCCGTCGACGGTTTCCATCATCAGCTTGCGCAGCTTGCCGCTGGTGTCGCGCGCGAGCAGCGGATCCCAGTAACCACCCCAGACCGTCTTGATCACGTTCCAGCCGCCGCCACGGAAGACGCCTTCCAGTTCCTGGATGATCTTGCCGTTGCCGCGCACGGGTCCGTCGAGACGTTGCAGATTGCAGTTGATCACGAACACGAGGTTGTCGAGACCCTCGCGACCAGCGAGCGAAATCGCGCCGAGCGATTCGGGTTCGTCGGTCTCGCCATCGCCAAGGAAACACCAGACCTTGCGATCGCTCTTCGCGATCAGGCCGCGGTGCTCCAGGTACTTCATGAAGTGCGCCTGGTAAATCGCCTGCAACGGACCCAGGCCCATCGATACCGTCGGCACCTGCCAGTAGTCGGGCATCAACCACGGATGTGGATACGACGAAAGACCGTTGCCGCGCCCGGCCACTTCCATGCGGAACAGGTCGAGTCGGCTCTCGTCGATGCGTCCCTCGAGGAAGGAACGCGCATAGATACCCGGGCTCGAATGGCCCTGGTGGAACACGAGGTCGCCGGGATGCTCGGCGCTGGGTGCGCGCCAGAAGTGATTGAAACCGACGTCGTACAAGGTCGCGCTGGAAGCGAAGCTGGCGATGTGGCCGCCGAGGTCGCCAGGCTTGCGGTTCGTGCGCACCACCATCGCCATCGCGTTCCAGCGGATCAGCGAGCGGATGCGCCATTCCATGGTCGGATCGCCGGGCATCTTCGCTTCGAGCTGCGGCGGAATCGTGTTGACGTATT